>JAZDKP010000092.1:0-36269 GCA_043802925.1 Fibrobacterota bacterium
CGCGGCGCCGGAAAACCAGGAGCAGGGCCGCAAGCAGGGCGGCGATGATGAGGCGGAGGAACATTGACACCTTATTTTGCTAAAAGCAATCGCTCAAATGTCCAAGTCGTTGACCGATAACGATAATATAGATTGTTGCAACGCACCCCTGAAAATTCTATCTTGTTAGGGTATGGACACCCCTGCCCTGTCGATTATCGTACCCGTGTACAACGAGGCGGCCTGCCTGCGCGAACTGCATTCGCAGATCACCCGCGCCCTGGCCAACGCCAACATCGCATACGAAATCATCGCGGTGGATGACGGATCCACAGACGAGACGCTCCCCCTCCTGCGCCAGCTCGCCCAGAACGACGCCCGCTTCCGGTTTATCTCCCTCAAACGCAACTTTGGCCAAACCGCGGCGCTCGCGGCCGGGTTTGACAACGCCCTCGGCGAATACTTCGTCACCCTCGACGGCGACCTGCAAAACGACCCCGCGGACATCCCGGCCCTCTACAAAGCGTGCCGCCGGGGCGGTTACGACATTGTGGCCGGCTGGCGCAAAAAACGGCGCGACCCGTTCTTCACCAAAGTGCTGCCCTCCATCCTTGCCAATTATTTGATCCGAAAAATCACAGGCGTGCTCGTGCACGACACCGGTTGCTCACTCAAAATAATCCGGCGCAGCGCCATCGCGGACCTTCACCTTTACGGCGAAATGCACCGCTTTATCCCGGCGCTCCTGCACTGGACCGGTTCCAAAATCGGCGAAATCGAAGTGAACCACCGCCCGCGCACGCAGGGAAAAAGCAAGTACGGCCTCGAAAAGCTCCCGCGCGTGCTGCTGGACATTCTTAATATCAAATTCCTCATCAGCTATTCCACGCGGCCCATCCAGATTTTCGGAAAAATGGGTCTGTACGCGCTCCTGGCCTCGGTTCTTTCCGGCCTCATCCTCATTGCCATGAAACTGCACGGGGGGGTGGACATGACCGGCAACCCCTTCCTGCTGCTCACCGTTTTTCTCGGGTTCGTCGGGATCCAGTTCATCACCCTCGGTCTGCTGGGTGAAATCAACATCCGCACTTACCACGAAGCGACGCGGTGCAAAATCTACCGCATCTCCGAAAGCTCGCAATAGGCTTCTGAACGCCTCAGCCACCGCATGCAATCCCAGGCCCCCTCCAGCGCTGGTTCGTCAATCGCCCCGTCCCCCCCGGGTTCGATGCGCATCCTCATGATTGCTCCGACCCCGTTCTTTTCGGATCGAGGATGCCATGTGCACATCTACGAGGAAATCCACGCCCTGCAGTTGCTGGGCCACACTCTGCGTCTCTGTACCTACGGCCTGGGCCGCGATGTTCCCGGCATCCCCACAGTCCGGACTTTCCGGCTCCCCTTCCACCGAAAAACAGCGGCAGGCCCCTCACCGGCCAAACTCCTGCTGCTCCCCCTGCTTACATTCACGGTTCTGCGTCAGCTTTTCACCTTTCGGCCCCACATTATACATGCACATCTTCACGAAGGCGCACTCATCGGCCTTCTGTGTCGGCTGCTGCGGCCATCCGTTCCCGTTGTGTTCGACTGGCAGGGTTCGCTTCCCGAAGAACTTGTCCAACACCATCTCCTGCGGCGCAACAGCCCGGCATGGCGTGCTTTTCTCGGACTGGAGCGAAGGCTGCTGCGTAACGTTCCGGTGATTGCCGGCAGCCGAGAAATGGCGAACGCTGTCGTCAGACTGGGCGGACGGCCCGACCGGGTTCTCTATGCCCAGGAGGGTGTCAATCTCGAACTTTTTTCACCCCGTCCCTTGGACCGGGCGCTTGCCGGCAGCCTCGGTCTGAATCCGGTTCATCGTTGTCTGGTTTATTCCGGCCTGCTGGAAGAATATCAAGGAGTCCATCTTATGCTGGAGGCCTTTGCGCGCATTGCCTCCGTTCTGCCGGACCTCCGGTTCCTTGTCATCGGGTTTCCCAACATCGAACGGTATCGGGAACAGGCGAACCGGCTCGGAATTGGAGATCGAACCATGTTTCCCGGGCGGGTCGACTATTGGGAGCTCCCGCGGTATCTCAGTCTGGCCGCTATTGCCATTGCGCCAAAGATTGCGAACACTGAAAATGACGGAAAACTGCTGAATTATATGTCCATGGGCCTGCCCGTTGCAACATGGGATCGCCCGCTTTCCCGCGAAATACTGGGAACCGCCGGAATTTTCGCCCGTTATCAGGACCCGTCCGACCTCGCCGGACGGCTGCAACAGACGATGGAGAATCCCGCGGAATGCGGCCGGCTCGGAGCGGCTGCGCGGGAACGGGCGGAAAAGCTTTTTTCGTGGCATCGCACGGCATTGACGATAACCGGATTTTATCAGACGTTGAGGCCGTCATGAGCCCATTAAAAAGCCGTCTTTGCCCCTTTTGCCAACAGCCGGCCGGACGGTTATTCAACCCGTCCACTCCGGCTCCTGCAGGTCAGGAGGAAGCAGGGACCGTCTGGCTCTGCCGACCCTGCGGCATCGCGGCAACGCACCCGTGGATGAGCCCGGAACAGTTGTCGGAGTTCTATACCGATACGTATGACTGCTTCACGGAAAAAGACGGGCTGACGGCCCGCCTCCAGCAATTCGTCCATGAACGTGATCTTCGCAGGGTTCTGCGCCACTGCCGTAAACCCGCGCCCTCCCTTTTTGAAATCGGTGCGGGCAGCGGCGCTTTTCTTGCGTGCGCTCAGCAGCAGGGACTGGCGGTGGATGGTGCCGAACCCTCCGAACCCGGCCGCCGCTGCGCTGAAAAACGGCTTGGAATCTCTCTGTCAAGCCAACCGGCCGAGTCCGTCACATTCCGCAAACGCTATGACATCCTCGTGCTTCGCCATGCGCTCGAACACACGTTGATGCCCAAAGAGTGCCTGATGAATATTCTGGAGCACGGATTGGACCCGGAAGGCATCCTGTATCTGAAGCTTCCCCGTCTCGACTCATGGGAAGCCGAAAGATTCGGCAGGCATTGGAGCGGACTGGATGTTCCCCGGCATCGTTTTCATTTTACCGATGCAGGCATCCGGAAACTTCTTGCCGACACCGGTTACCGCAATATCACGATCCGATCCGATATCGTGCCCACGGACCTTCTCCGCAGTATCTCCAGTCTTGCACTGGAAAAGAGCGGTCACAGAAAACAAACGCTCGCCCGGATGACGGGTGCGTTACCGCTGCCTGTGCGCTATCTGCTGGCACAGACAACGGCCCTGATGATGGCCCCTTTTCACAGCGGCCGCATGACCGTCCTGGCGGTCCGGCCGTGCGAGGAAAACAAAACACATGAAGCGTGACCTTCTGCTGCTCTACCAGCCCGCATCGTCCGAAGAGGGGCACCGCAGCCGCATTCCGTACGGCCTGCTGTACCTTGAACGCGCGATCCGCGGCCTGGGCCTCGAGGTGGTGCTGGTGGACGGCCAACTCCGGCCCGATGTCATGGCCCTGCTCCGGGACGGCGCGGACCGGCTGCTGCTGGCCGGCGTCAGCGCCATGACTGGATTTCAGATTACGGGCGGCATCGCCTTTTCGCTCGCTATCAAGTCCGTCTCGGACGCGCCGGTGATCTGGGGCGGCTGGCACCCGAGCATCCTGCCCGAACAGACCCTCCGGGAACCGTTTGTGGATTTTGTCGTGACGGGCCAGGGCGAACGCCCGCTCCGTGAACTGATCCTGCGACTGCAGAACAACAGCCGCGACTTTCGCATCGCGGGTCTCGGCAGCAAGACACAGGGCCGCATCACACTCCAACCCCCCGCGGCCTTTGAAGATCTGAACCATCTGCCGGACCTCAATCTCGACCTGATTGATCCGAACGCCTATGTCTTCAATACCGCCTATGCAAAGCGGTGCCTCGGCTACTTCAGCAGCCACGGCTGTCCGTTCCATTGCGGCTTCTGCTGCGTGGCGGATATTTACGGGCAGCGGTGGTATCCCCGGCCGCCCGACGCCATCCTGCGCGATCTCGGCATCCTGAAGGAACGCGCGGGGATCGACAGTGTCACGTTTGACGATGATAATTTCTTCGTCAACAAATCCTTTACCCGCGCATTCCTCGAACAACTGCGTTCCTCCGGCCTGAACCTGTTGTGGGACACCAGCGCCCACGCCGGAACCTTCCGGCGCCAATACGCGGACGAGGATGTTGAAAGGCTCTACCGTTCCGGCTGCCGCCAAATCTATATCGGCGCCGAGTCCGGCGATCCGGACGTCCTTTCCGCCATCGAAAAACACGCGTCCGTGGAGGATGCCGACGCGTTTGTTCGGTTGCTGAAACGCCACGGGATCATCCCTTTCCTTTCCACCATGGTCGGTTTCCCGGAAGCGCCCAAACAGGATCTCCGGCTCACCCTGGAAATGATCCGAAAAGCCGTGGTTCACGATTCCCGTCTCCGGGCCCGCATCTTCTTTTACACGCCATATCCCGGAACCCGGCTTTATGCAAATGCCCTGGCTCACGGATTCCACCCCCCGGAAACACTCGCGGCATGGGCCCACCATACGCTGCGCAGGTTCCGTGCCCCCTGGATCCGCCGTGAACACCGGTGGGCCCTTGAAATTTTCGCCAACTTTTACATGCCCCTCGGCCATCCGGGCTATTTTCGGATGGTGCCCCGGGCCTGGCGACCGGCCGCGCTATTGTTGAATATCTTTTTCTATCCCGTGGCCCGTCTTCGCTTTCACCTCGGGTGGTTTCGTTTTCCAGTCGAAGCGCGGATGTTCCTATTCTTCCTCCGTCTGCTCAACCGTCTTTTCCGAACCCGCCTGTCACTCGGGTTTGAAAGTTATCTGGATTAACATGGCAAAAATATTTCCACAGAATCCCCGAACCCTTCTAAAACTGTTATTCAGCGGCCTGCTGATCACCGCGCTCCTGGCCACCAGCCGGATGGAAGGCATCGGCGTTGCCCTGCGTCGGGTTCCCGCGCTGTCGCTCCTGACCGTACTGATAATCCAAGCCGCGGCCCTTGCAGTCAACGCGCTCAAATGGCGCCTGCTGCTTCCCGACCGTTCGTTCGATTCCCTTTTTCGTCTCGGCCTCATCGGAAAATTCTATTCGCTCCTGCTACCGGGACAGATGACCGGTGAACTGGCCAAGGCCTATATTGCAGGACAGGGACGGGACGACCGGCCAAACATCGTGGTCTCCGTGGCCTTGGACAAGGCGACCGGGCTTACGGCACTGATGGCGCTGGGCTGGGCCGGACTTTTTCTCGCCCGGCCGGCCGGAATACCCACCGGACTGCTCCACCTTTTCTTCGGCCTTTCAGCAGCGGGACTGGCCGCGTTTACAATGGTCCGAACGAAATGGCTTAACCAACAACTCGTCCAACGGCTTGAACCACGGGCTCACCGGCCCGGTCTTACGGGCCGGATTTACGGGCCCCTGCTGAAAGCCATTCTGGCATGGCGCAGCTATGTCGCACAGCCCATGGTGCTGGCAAAGAACTTTCTGCTCGGACTTGTCTTTCAGCTGCTCAGTATCCTTATTTACACGCTGATTGCCCGTGCCATGGGCATGCATGATGTCTATTTTACGGACTGGTGCTGGGTTCTGGGCGTCGTCTCCGTTGCCGCCATGGTACCGTTCACCCTTTCCGGCATCGGCGCGCGGGAAGGCTCCCTAGTGGTCACCCTGGGCTGGCTGGGCATTCCCCGGGAAGTGGCGTTCGCGCTGGCACTCATAATACTGGGGCTGCAGACCGCGGCCGCGCTGGCCGGTTTGGTTCTCGAATGGCGCCGGATAAAGAAAACGGTGCGGTATTGACATACCGATTTTAAGTCCAATTATATGTATCAAATGCCGGAACAACTCTCTCACCGCCGAATCGCAGCGCTGCTCGCGCTGACCGGGTTCGCTGTTTTCTTCACGCTTTCCTTCAAACGCTATCTGGCCTTCAATGCGGATCTGGATCTCGGCAACATCACGCAGGCGTTCTGGAATACCCTGCACGGCCGGTTCATGCAGATGACCTGGCCCGGAACGGACGCCCTGGGCTGCCGCTGGATCGGCCATACCGAGCTCTTTTTTGTCCTGCTCGTTCCGTTCTTCGCCCTGTTTCCCCACCCGGTCACGCTTCTCGTTCTGCAGAGCGCAGCGCTGGCCGGAGCAGGGTTTGCGCTCTTTCTGCTGGCCCGGGAACGGCTGAAGAACGGCCCGCAGGCCCTGCTGGTCTCAACGGCCTATTTTGTCTTTCCCTTCCTGCCCTCCGTGGCGCTCAGCGATTTTCATGCGGATCCGTTCATGCTGCCGCCCCTTTTTCTCGCCCTTTACTATTACCGGAAGGGAGCCCCACGGCGTTTCTGGGTCTTCATGCTTCTGACACTTTCGTGCAAGGAGTATACGGTCCTGCCGGTTTTCCTGATTGGAACACTGATCGCCCTCCACGACCGGCGCAACGGGATTTTGCTGATGCTGACGGCATTGTTTTGGTATGTGCTGATCGTGCCGACCCTTGCCCGTATTCTCGGCTCATCTGTTTTTGCCATACAGACGGAATCACATGCGCTTTTTATTCCCGCCTCCGCCAAAGCGCATGAAATGACTGCGGTGATTCAAAAAGCGGCGGCCGCATTGCTGCGCTCCGGCAACATAATGAGCCTTGCTCAAATTGGCCTTCTGTTCGGACTGACACTGCGCTATTATCCACAGGGCTTCATTCTGATACTCCCCGCACTGGGGGGGCTGCTTTTTCTGAATCAGGCCGGGCTCTTTACCACACATCGTCATGCGCTGCTCATCCCGTTGCTTTTCATCACGCTGGTTGAAGGACTGGCGCGAATGCCCGTCCGTTTCCGAACCTCCTACGCAATCTTCGGCGTGACGCTGCCTTCACTACTGATGCTGCTTCTGCTGCCGACCTCGGTCATCGGCCGCAATCTGCGTGAAATGTTCCTCCATCCCGAATACCGCAACCCGTTCCACTACCGCTATACCCCGCACGACCGGCTCTGCGATTCCCTGCTTGTGCAGATTCCGGCCGATGCTCCCCTGTCGACGGATAATAATCTTCGCACCAAGCTTGCATGCCGTGAATGGGTCTTCATGCATCCGGCGCCCCGCGATCTTTCACGCGCGGACTGGTATGCTTTTGATTTCTTTGAGACATTGGACTACGTGCCGAACACGCTCCGGCGTAATCGGTTTGCGGCGCTGATGCGGGACGGACGTTTTGCACTGGCATCGCATGTGGACGGCATCGTGCTATTCCGGAAAATGGACGTGCCGGAACCGGTCCGCCCGTTCAGCCTTGCAATGACGGAGGCGAAACCTGACAGCGTACCGGCCGAAACTGCGCTACAGCCGCTCTCGTGCCGTATCCGGCCCGACAGACACGGGTTTGTAATGGAGACGGAGTTCCGCCGTGGAAAAGGGGCGATACAGGGGGACGCGCTGATTTCGTTCTTTACCGGAAACGGAGGCGACACGCTTCGCGTGCTGCACCTGCCGTCGTACACGGCCTGCCGTCTGGACACACTGGAGCCCGGAGTTTACCGTGAATGTTTTTATTTTGAGATACCGGCCGGGGCTACGCTTACCGGCCGCTCGCACCGGATGGCGCTGTACCGGAAGGACGCCTACCTGCCCTTTTTCGCACGGCCGGAATATTGCCTCACGAAATGGACCCTGTAAACCCTCGTTACTCCAGCGGCAGTCCCTCAAGATACGAGGCGCCGTACGCGTCAAGCGTGAGCGCGTACTGAAACCCCTGCGCCATGTCGCGCAGGACTCCCCGCCCTTTTCCGGTATACACATCCATATACAGGCTTCCGGAAAAAGAATCGGAGGTTGCGCCCCGTTCACGCCAGCTGAACGTTGAGAGAATCGTGCAGCGGTGATAAGCAACGGAGCCGGTGACGATGCCTGCCGCATCCGTGGAGTCGGTCCATTCAAACCGGCCACCCGTGCGGGCATACCACTGCGTGTCGGACGCGTGGCCCGCGGAATAACGGACGACCGTGAGCCCGCCCACCGGCGTTCCCGGCGTGACCGTGAAAAGCGTGTCGCCGGCCGCGTTGGTCATGACCACCGCGTGGATGGAATCGTTGGCCACACGGCGGCCCTCGGCCCGCCAACCGTTGGACAACAGCGAGTCGAAAGAAACACTGTCAGACGATTGCCTTCCATTCAGGAAGTTTGCGTTGTTCAGGAAGAATGCATGGACGCTATCCCCCCGGCTCATCCGGTAGGTATCGCCGGACCGGCTGTAAATACGCGCCATGGAATCAATGTGCATTCCCTTCTGGCTGAACCAATACGCTTCGCGGGAACGTGTGATAGAAGGCGAAAGAGCACCGCTGAACTGCGGCAGCAACAGCGCGGCATCGTAAGCCAACAGATAATAGTCTTTGAGCAGATAGCCGGAATCCGGGTAGGCCTCCTGCACCAGCGGCGTGTCCGGCAGAAAGGTCTTGAGTTCATAGTCTGCAGAGTCGCATGTAACATTGCCGGGGTATAGACGGACGGAAAAGATGAAGGTCCGCAATGCGGTAGCATTGTAGTTGTTCGACGGATTGAAATCACCACGGTAGCTCACCATTGCGCCGTTAGCGCCCTGGTTTAGAAAGTCCCCGTAAACCTCGGGATAACGGTTGTCCACGATGTATTCCGACGTGTCGATCCCGTCGCGCACCTGGAGAATCTGATAGATCATGGTGGAGGAATCAAATCCCCAGTACGTGGGATACCGGGTGCCATAGGCCGAGGTGTCGGGAAAATATGTGGAATCGTTGAACGTCCGCCCATGCGTATTCCATTCGTTGATGAAATCATTGAGCCGTACGCTGTCGATGAAGACCCGGGAATAATGGAACCGGAAATCCGCGGAATCACGGACCGTTTCTTCGGCATGAAAGAAACCTCCGAGAAGCGCGGCCGCTCCCTGCAGGCCCGCCCGGGCCGCGGGCAGGGCGCGCAAGTCGATTTGAGGATCATCGGATGGCTTGACTGGGCGGTCATCCGTGCAGGCGGTAAAAAGGCCCGCGCAGATCAGGGCGCAGGCCGTGAACGCGGAAAATCTCATTTTTGGACGGTCTTGTAGTCCCAGAGCACCGTGACCTTGACATTATCACGGAGGGTCTGGAACCGCGCCTTACGTTTTTCCGCCACAAGGACCTGCGCGATGTCAGCCGCGACATCGTCGTACTTCCGGATGTCGCGGCGCGCATCATCAAGGGCCTTGAGGACATGGATGCCGTACTGTGTGCGGACCGGGTCGGAGACCTGCCCTTTTTTAAGCGCAAAGAGGGCTTGGTCGAGTTCCGGCAGCATGCTGCCCCGTTCGACCTGGCCGATGTCGCCCCCGCTGCCTTTGGTGCCGGGATCATCGGAATACTGTTTGGCCAGGGTCTTGAAGTCCTTGCCTGCGCGCGCCTGCGTGACCACGGTCTTGGCCCGCGCTTCAAGGCGCGTCATTTCCTTCTGCGAGTCTTTGACCATGGAATCGGGCGCCTTGAGGAGGATATGCGCGGCCCGGATGGTCTCGAGGACGTAACGTTCGGTGTGGTTGTCGTAAAAGGCCTTGCGCTCCGCGTCGGTGACCGTGATGTCCAAAAAGAACTTGTCGCGGGTCTTTTCCATGACCATGATTTCCCGGATGTTCTTTTTGAACGTGTCCCCGGAAATGCCCTGTTCCTTGAGATAGGCGGAAAAAGCAACGGAGTCGAGGATGCCGTTGGCTTTTTTCAACTCGTCAATTTTACCCTTCAGTTCCTCGTCCGAGACCGAAACGTTCAGGGATTGGGCCTTGTCCAGAATGACCGCCTTGTCGATGAGCCCGTTGAGAAAGTCTTTGCGCATGGCTTCGAGCTTCTGCCCCGCGGGTTCGGTATAGGCCGGGTTCATTTTGCGTGAAATGGCCACGTACCGCTGGATCATGTCCTCGATTTCGCTGACATAGATTTTTTTTTCGTTGAGGGTCGCGGCCACGGGCTCCTTTTTGCCGCACCCGGCGCCGAGGAGGAACAGGCCCGCCGCAAGACAGGCCGGAAGAAAAAGCGAACGCATGTTTTGCATAATCATTTCCCTTTTTATAGTATATGAAAATTTATTAATTGTACCGCCTGACTTTCCATTCTTTTTCGAGCGCAACGATGCGGTCGGCCTCGCGGACCGCCCGGAGTTTTGCCTGGATGGCATACTCCACTTCGTCAAAAGGCTGCTGCCGGACCGCGGGGTCCGACTCGGCGCGGATGAGGTGGAACCCGAACTCGGTCCGCACCACGCCGCTGATCTGCCCTTTTTTCAGGGCAAAGGCCGCCTCGTCAAAAGGCTTGACCATTTGTCCTTGCGCCACGCGCCCGAGGTCGCCCCCCTGCGCCGCGCTGCCGTCGTCCGAATAGTGTTGGGCCAGGGCCGCAAAATCCGCTCCTTGCTTGATGCTGTCGATGAACGATGCGGCCTTTTCCTCGCGCCGCCGAAGCTCCGCGGCCGCGCGGGCGTCCAGGGACTCGGCCGGCACCTTCTGTTCAAGAAGCTGCGTCCGCACGGTCGTGAGCCCGCGTTCCGGCGCGTCACGCTCGGGCGCGGCCACGAGGATGTGTCGCAAAGCCATCTCTTCGGCGCTATAATCCGCAAGGTGGGCCCGATAGTAACTTTCCGCTTCGGCAGGAGCGACATTGATGTCGTCCATGAGGCCGGTGCGCACCTTTTCCGCCGTGATAATCTCGCGCAGATTGACGAGGTACTCGTCCTCGGTCCAGCCGTCCTCGACCAGCGCCTTTTTAAAGGCCTCCTCACTGTTTTCAAAAAGCCCGGTGCAGACAATAAGCCAGCGTTCACGCACGTCGCTGTCGAGCACCGTGACGCCCTTCTTTTTTGCAATGGCCATGAAGATGCGGCGCAGGACCAGGTCGTTTATTGTGGTGGCCCGTATTTCCCGGACCTCCGCGTCAGTGAACGCCCGGTCGGGCGAGATGCGGCGGAGCTGCTTCAGGTAACGGTCCACGGCCAGGTCGAGTTCGCGCACCGTGACCGCGCCGGCCCGGCTTTCGGCGGCCAGGGGTTCGGCCGGCTTCCGGCTCATGCCGGAGACCGTGACAGCCATGACCGCCAGCAGGAATGCAGTCCGGATGGCCTTATCCATTGGAGTCCGCAAACGCCAGGGCCCACTCTTTGATAAGAAGCGCGCGCCGCAGCTGTTTTTCGATAAAACGAATATTGCAATTCTCGTCCGCATCGAGGACCTTGGCGTTCTTCAACTCGTCAAGGGCGTCGTGATTGATAAAGCGCGTCAATCCGGCCCGTTCGAGCGCGACTTCGAGCACGGGACGAGCCAGCGAAACACCCCCGTCCTTTTGCTTGAGACCCTGCTGGAGGCCGGTTTCGAGCATGACCGTGGCGAGGCTTCCGGCCGCATCGCTGAGCCCCTCCCCCGGCAACGTCTTGGCATTGTAATGTGCCAGCAGGTATTCGAAATTAATCTGGAGAATGTCCCACCGTTTGATTTCGATGAGGTCTTCGCCTTTTTGCCCCTTGCGGATGACCAGGAGGTCCTTGAGGATGAGCTCGGTGACGATTTTATCGGTGTCGCCGCCCGAAAGGCCGATGTTGTAAAGCGCCTCGTCCTTGACCGTGTCGAGTGAAAGACGCAATTTCCCGTCCTCGTCGGGCGCGGAATCGCCCGCGAGCAGAACCAGCAGGTTGACCACGCCGCCGATATTGTTGGACACGAGGTTGTCGGAATTTTTGCGGAGCGTGTCACGCAACCGACCCACGACCACCTTGATGACCATGACCAGCCAGGGCGGGATTTTGGTATAGGTCTCCTCGAGGATGCCCCGGTTGATGGCGAGCGCGGTGACGTCCTCCACGACCTGGGCCGTGGCCGTGCGGGGCATGTGCTCAATGAGGAGCGAAAGCTCGCCGAGAACGCTCCCCGGGCCCAGTGTGGCAAGTTCGATGGACTTGCTGCCCTCCTGCTTGAGGACCTTTATTTTTCCGGTCTTGATGATGAACATTTCATCGCCCTTTTCACCCTCGATGAACATGAGCGAACCGCGGTGGAACACGCGGTCATGCTTGGAGAGCGCGGGGCTGGTGGCATGAAACACCGGGGCCGTTGGTTTTCCGGGCACAACGGGCGCTCCGGGCGCGGTCCGGACCAGGCCCGGCCGGGCGCCGGTCTTGAGCTTGGTCGCCTGGGTGGCGTCAAAGCGGATCATGCGCCCGTCCCCGGCGTCACGACCATCTCAAAGTTTTGAATCCAGACCTTGAGCTTCTTGACCTTGGCCAGAACGTTCCGGTCGTAGACAATACCCTCCTCCTGGTCACCCTCGGGAAGGACGGTCTCGAGCACACGCTTTTTCTCGAGCTCACCCAGCAAGCGGCGGTTTTCCTTTTCCTCGCCGAAGTCGATGGCCGAGAAGGGCAGAAAGTAGCCCGCAGGCGTCTGATGACCCTGCTTTTGCGACACATAGGCCATGTTCGAGAGGAATTCGTGCGCCTTGTCGTCAAGGCCGACGCCCACCACGGCCCGGCCCTGGGCCTTGAGCTTGCGGTATTCCACAAACAGCCGGAGCGCGCCGAGGTCCTTGACGCAAACGTTGGCGTGGCCCTGGGTGTCTTTTTCGACCGTCACAAGCCCGCGCCGGACCAGGGCCTCGAGAGCCGCGGTAAAATGCTTGGCCAGCATGCGCGAAGTGAACATCGTAAGGTTTTTAGCCAGGTTGTACGACAGGATCATGTTTTCGCCCGCCGGGTGGCCATGGCGCGGGGCCATGAGCGTAATCAGGCCGGCCACGCCGCACTCGTGGTCGCGCAGGAGCGACGTGCCCACGCGCGTATTGGCGTCGCGAAGACGGGAACTGACGATTTTTACGATGGAACGGAGCCAGAGCGGGACCTTTTCGAGGATGGCGTTGAAGGCCAGCCGGTTGATGACCGTGACTTTGGTGGGTTTGAGCGCGCGGATGGTGGCGGAGCGGGGCATGTCGTCGAGCAGGGCCATCTCTCCTACGATAGTGCCCGCCGGAAGCTTGGCGAGCTGAAGCGTCCCCTCTTCCAGCTTTTTCAGGACCGCGACCTCGCCTTCCTGGATGATGAACAACTCGTTGCCCTTTTCGCCCTCCACAAAAAGGTCTTCCCCGGCCTTGTAGGTCTTTTCCTGCTTGAGGACCGGACGCTGGCCGGTCTTTAAAGGGCCGCTTTCAATGACAGGCATTTATACTCCGAGGACCTCCAGATAGCGTTGCGCATCGAGCGCTGCTTTACAGCCGCTCCCGGCCGCGGTCACGGCCTGGCGGTAATGGGGATCGCACACGTCACCGCAGGCAAAGACCCCGGGGACCGAAGTGCGCGTGCCCCCCGGTTCCGTAACGAGATATCCGGCTTCATCGAGTTTGAGCTGACCGGCCAAAAAGGCGGTGTTGGGCGTGTGGCCGATGGCGTAAAAAATGCCGGCGAGTTCGAGCGACTGCGTTTCGTGGGTCGTGAGGTTGCGCAGGGACGCGCCCTCGACTTTTTTGTCGCCAAACGCGTCCACGAGCACCGTGTTCCAGAGCACCTTGATTTTCGGGTTTTCGAACGCCCGCTTTTGCATGGCCGGGCAGGCGCGGAACTGGTCACGCCGGTGAGCGAGATAGACCACGGAGCCGAAGTGCGCGAGGTGCAGGGCCTCCTCGATGGCGGTGTCGCCCCCGCCCACAACAAGCAACGGCCGGTTGCGGAAGATGGGGAGCGCGCCGTCGCACACCGCGCAGGCCGAGATGCCGCGCTGCCAGAGCCGTTCGCCCGAGGGGATATCCAGGCGTTTGGCCGTGGCGCCCGTGGCGAGGATGAGCGCGCGGCACTCGGTGACCGTGTCACCGCGGACCGTGAACAACGGTCCGGAAAGGTCCGCGGATGCAACATCCTCGGCAAGGAAACGGCAACCCATGCGTTCGGACTGCCGGCGCATGGCGGCCATGAGGTTCGGGCCCGTGATGCCGTCGGGGTGGCCCGGGAAGTTTTCGATGTCCGTGGTGGTCATAAGCTGGCCGCCCGACACACCGCCCATAAAAAGCCCCTCGTACATGACCGGCGCAAGACCGGCACGCGCTGTGTATATGGCCGCGGTATGGCCCGCAGGGCCGCTCCCGATGATTACAACCTTTTCCACGTCTTGTTCCTGTCTTTGAGTGGACGCCACCAGGCCTCGTTGGCCTTGTACCATTCGATGGTCTCGGCCAGGCCCTCTTCGAACCGGTACGAGGGCTTCCAGCCCAGTTCCTGGCGTATCTTGGTGGCGTCGATGGCATAGCGCAGGTCGTGGCCGGGCCGGTCCGTGACGTACTCGATGGACGACTCATCCTTGCCCATGAGCTGCAGGATGCGTTTGGCGATGTCAATATTGCGCCATTCGTTGATGCCGCCGATATTGTAAACCTCGCCGGTCTTGCCGTAATTCAGCACAGTCCAGAGGGCGTCGCAGTGGTCCTTGACATGCAGCCAATCGCGGATATTGTCGCCCTTTCCGTAAATGGGGATTTTCTTGTTTTCCATGAGGTTGGTAATAAGAAGCGGGAGCAGCTTTTCGGGGAACTGCAGGGGGCCGTAGTTGTTGGAGCAGCGGGTGATGAGCACGGGCAGGCCGAAGGTTTTGTAATAGGAACGGACCAGGAGGTCGGCCCCGGCCTTGGAGGCGGAATAGGGTGAATTGGCCTTGAGCGACGTGGTCTCGGTAAAGAAGGTGCCGTCGTTCTTGAGCGAACCGTAGACCTCGTCCGTGGAGACCTGGAGATACTTCTTGATTTTGTTCTTCCGGCATGCCTCCAGCAGCACCTGTGTTCCAACGACGTTGGTGGTGACAAAGACCGTGGGGCCGGTGATGCTTTTGTCGACATGGGACTCGGCCGCGAAATTGACAACCGCGTCCACGCCGTTCATCGCTTTTTCAACGTCAATGACCGAGGTGATATCCCCTTTAAGGAAAGTATAGCGGGGGTCGTTGGCAACGCTTTTGAGGTTGGCCGGGTTACCGGCATAGGTGAGCGCATCGAGGTTGACGATGCTTATATCTTTTTCTTTTTCAAGGAGATAGATAATAAAATTGGAGCCGATGAAGCCGCTTCCACCGGTGACGAGTAGTTTCATGTCAGGGAGCCCTTCTTTGTTGAATTACTAATATTTATTATACCGGATGAAAGAAAGATAGATATTAAGAAAAAGCATGTCAATTAGAGTCTGTATCGGCAACGCGTCTACGTGAAAAACGTAGATAAGTTGCCGATTTACAGACTCTTATTTTCGGCCTTGGCCGAATTGGTTCGAATAGAACAACGCAGGAGAAAACACTTTCTGTTTGTTAACGTTTCTGCAATTACTTCATAAGGGTATTGTTGTATACCAGGTTGTCGTTGGAGCCGTTGATATGGAGTGAACGTAAGAGATTGACAAAAAATCGATGTCTTGTATTTACTCAATCACTGAGTATTTTTACTCAACGACTGAGCAAACTATTGACAATCAATACATCTTATTATATATTAACATATTATGAGCAGCACAATTACTGTTAGAAACATAAATTCAAGGATACTTGATGGCCTTAGAAGCCATCCGGATCTACTTCATTTTATCATCGGCCCGAGGCAGGTCGGAAAGACTACCTGCGCCATTCAAATTGAAAAAGCCTGGGAGGGTCCGGTTGTTCATGCGGCCGCGGATCATCCATTGCCGCCGGGACATGAATGGATTCGGACAAAGATGGAGCATGCCCTGAACAAAATGGAAAAGGGCAAGGTCACGCTCCTAGTTCTGGACGAAATCCAGAAAGTTTCGGAATGGAGCGAGGCAATCAAAACTATCTGGGATGAAAGGCTCCGAAAAAAAAGCCCAATCGCCCTGCTCGCGCTGGGTTCTTCGTCTCTTCTTCTGCAAAAAGGTCTTTCCGAAAGCCTGGCCGGCCGTTTCATGCTCTACCGGTTTTCTCACTGGGATTACCCGGAGATGAAAAGCCTTTTCGGATGGGATTTGGACCATTGGATATTCCATGGCGGGTATCCCGGCGCGGGTCGGTTTGCAGGCTCCTACGAAACCTGGAGCAGCTATATCACGGACTCCCTGATCGAAACCGTACTCGCCCGTGACATCCTGCAAATGCAGACCGTGGCAAAACCAGCGCTGCTCCGGCACCTTTTCGCCTTGTCCGCTTCTTATCCCGCGCAGATATTCTCGTACAACAAAATGCTCGGACAACTGCAGGATGCGGGCAACACCACCACGCTCGCGCATTATCTCAAACTGCTGGAATCCGCGTTCCTTATCAGCGGCCTGGAATTGTTCCGCGAGGGCAACCGGGTTAAGAAAGGGAGCAGCCCCAAGCTCGTGGTCTGGAACAATGCCCTCATCAGCGCTTTTCATCGGATGGATTATGACCGGGTCCGCGAAGACGGGGAAGGGTGGGGACATCTGGTTGAAAACGCCGTGGGCGCACACCTGTTGAATCACCTCGGAGGATTCGGTTACCAGCTTTTTTACTGGCGGCACGGCAATGACGAGGTGGATTATGTGATTAAGACCCCGCGTGAATCGGTTGTCCTTGAAGTCAAGTCCTCCCGCATGCGCCGGACAAGCGGTCTAAAGGCCTTTCTAAAGATTTACCCGAAAGCGCGGCCCTTTATTGTGGGTCCCGGCGGCCTGGAATTGGAAGATTTCTTTTCAAAAACGCCAATAGAAAGTCTCGGGCTTTAGGTCGGGTTTTCGTTGGGTCGCCTTTAATGATACTTTTCCAGGTCATTCCTTCAGAAAAAACTCCCGGAGCACAGGATGGTCATTGGACGCCGCTTCTGTTGCGGGTCCGTCAAAGGCGATGACTTGTTCGCGGATGAGGAGGAGCCGGTCCGCGATGCGCTGGATGGAAAGAAGGTCGTGCGTGATGAGGACCACGGTCATCCCGAAGGTGTCCTTAAGCGAAAGCAGGAGTTCGTCGATACCTTTGGTGGTGACCGGGTCGAGGCCCGCGGAGGGTTCGTCGCAGAAGAGGATTTCCGGGTTGAGCGCCATGGCCCGCGCCAGCGCCGCCCGCTTGACCATGCCGCCCGACAATTCGGTCGGGCGCTTGGAATAGGCGTACGAAAGCCCCACCAGCCCCAGTTTGCTGCGCACCTCCGCTTCAATGTCGCGGGCCGGTTGCGCGGTGTGCATTTCAAGGGGAAGCGCCACATTCTCGCCCACGCTCATGGAATTCAGGAGCGCGCCCCGTTGAAAGAGCACGCCGGTGCGTTCGCGGATCCGCTCCTTTACAATGGCGTCCCTGTCGTCCATGTCCACACCCAGCACCTTGACACTTCCGGAACGGTAATGCATAAGCCCCAGCAGGTTTTTCAACAGCGTGGTCTTGCCACACCCACTTTTTCCGATGAGGGCGTGGATTTTCCCCTTTTCCAGCGTAAAGGAGATGTCCTTCAAGGCCACGGCGCGGCCATAGGCCGAGGTCAGACCAGAAACTTCGACAGCGTATTCCGTCATGGTTCTTTAATAAAAGTAAAAGAGAAGCCCCAATACAGCGTCCGCAACCACAATGGCAAAGATGGCCGTGACCACGGATTGGGTGGTGGCCCGGCCCACGCCTTCGGCGCCGCCGGTAAAGGAAAGGCCCTGAAAGCAACCCACCACGGTGATAAGAATGCCGTAGGTGACGCTTTTTGTCAGGCCCGAAAGAACGTCGCGGACGCTGAGCGCTTTGACCAGTTCCATCCAGAACGCGTCAAAACTGAGATCCAGATAGGTGACCGCTATCAGTGTGCCGCCGGCAATGCCCATGGCGCAGGAAAACAGCGTGAGGATGGGCATGGACAGGACCATGGCCCATAACTTGGGCACCATGACGAATTTGACCGGGTTGAGCCCCATGGTTTTCAGTGCATCCAGTTCCTCGGTGTACTTCATGGTGGCGATTTCGGAGGCAATGGCGGACCCGCTGCGTCCGGTCACAATGATGGCCGCCATGAGCGGTCCCATTTCCGCGGTCATGCCAATGGCCAAAAGGTCGGCCACAAAGATGTTGGCGCCCACCAGGCGCAGCTGGGCCGCGGACTGCAGGGCCGTGACAAACCCCACCAGAAACGTGATGACTCCGATGATGGGGAGCGCACCGAGTCCGTAATTGAGGACGTTGCGGATGAATTCGCCTTTGCGCGCACCCTGGGGCCGGAAGAGCATGATGACGGACCACATGGAGAGTTCGGAGAGAAGGAAAACGACCCGTCCCAGCCCTTGGAAAATGCCGGAAAACCAATCCCCCGCATTCAGGAGGAAACGGTTAGTTTTTGCCGCTGCCCTGCGCATCGACCACCTCAAGTTCCCTGTTGAAGACCCGGATGGCATCCCCCGCGAACTCATTGCAGGCGGCCTTAAGACCGTAACTCAGGGCCTTCGCAATGCCCACGTATCCAGTGTCGGACACAGCCTTGGACTGACGGTAAGTTCGCTCGAAGAGCGTTTTAGAGTCAGTATAACGGACGATGCTGAGGGTCAATGCCAACCGTGCCGCGAACGTGTTGCTGCGCCGGTCTTCTTCGACCGCGTTGAGGGTCCCGCTGATGACATAGTCCGGGCTGGAATCAGGAAACCGTTTTTTGAGGGCCCGGCAGGGCAGGCGGCCCTTAAGCGTGGCCCCCAGCAGGTCGGTGGCGCTGGTATTGGGTCGCACGGCCCAGACGCCCCGTTTGGAAAACTGCACGGACCAGTCGGTGTTGCGGATGACCACGTTGGCGTTGTCGTACAGGGGATCCAATTCGATTTCCTTGACCTGCACCCGGAAAGGATAACCCGCGGCAGGCGGTTTGACGGAAGTGTCCGCAAGCACGGGTTCAAAATAAAGGATGATTTGTTCGGTCAGGTTTTTGGGCGCGCTGCAACCCGCCAGGAAAACAAGAAGCGCCGGGATGAGAAAGCGTCCCATTTATTCCTCCTGCTTGCGTATCAAGAGCGAGGGATTTTCCTTGATCTTGTTGGTAAAATCCGCCAGGTTGCGCGTGGTGGCGTCAAGCTTGTCCAGCACGCTGTTCAACCGGTCGCGGCTTTGGGTGATGGTGCGGTTGAATTCGTTGATGGTCCGGTTGCTGGCATCGAGGGTCTGGTTGAGAGCGTTCATGGTTTTGCCCAACTGCCCCTGGTCCAGGCCGTCGCGCACGTTGTCCGTGATGGTTTCGAGGTTCTTTAGGCTTTTCTGCAGCGGTTTGTTGTTCACCACACGGTTGAGGTCGTTGACCGAAGTGTCAATGCGGGAGAGGATGCCGTTGATGCGCGCCGAGATTTCGCCCAGGCCCGCGCCCTGCTGTGCGAGCCCGCCCGTAAAGACGGTGATGTTCGTCCGGTTTTCGTTCACCAGCTGGTTGAGGTTACTCGCAAGTTCGCGGGTGCTATTGATGGCCCGCGACAGGGTCTGCAGGTTGTCGGCGTTGGTGAAATTGATGATGTTGTTGAGCGCGACCTCGATTTTGGTCGCAATATCCTCGGCCCGGCCGGTGACCATGTCAAACTTGCTCAGGCCCGCCTTGATTCGGCTGCCCGGGGTCAGGCAAGGGGCGTTGTTGCTGCCCTTGAGGATATCGATGAATTTCATTCCTGTGATGCCAAAGACCTCGACCACGGCCTCGGCGTCCGCTTTGATGGGAATGCCCTTGCGGACTGAAATGGTGACCAGGATGCGGCCCACGTCGTCCTTCGCAAACTGCAAGTCATCGACCTGCCCGATGGACACACCGCTCATTTTGACCGCATTCCCGATGTTCAGACCCGAAATGGACTCCGTATATTCAATGGTATACACATCGTTCTTCTCAAGAAGAGAACGGCCGATGGTAAAGAAAAAAAACGCAACCAGGAGCAAAAGCCCGATAACCAGGAAAAAACCGAGACGGATGCGTTCGGTGCGGGTAATCATTTGTGATTCAAAATAATATATTCACGGCATGGACAAAAGGGATCGTACACATTCGGCGGGTTCAATGTTGGAGCGGCCCGTAGTCATAACTTTACTTCACGCATAATATCCGCCGGCTTAAACGCTGCGTTCCCAGTTCCGCCTTGACGACATAAAGGCCGGAAGCCACCGCACGGTCCAGGTGGTCCCGGCCGTTCCAGGTTAGCCGGATGATGCGGAGGTCCTTTCCGGCAATGGGCGGCCGTTCTGCGGTGTTGAGCCTCTGCACGAGTTTGCCGTTGATGTCGTAAATGCATACGCGGAGAGCGCCCATCGGTATGGAACGGTCACTGGCGATCGTGATTTGGGTCTGAGGATTAAAGGGGTTCGGGAATACGCGCAAGGAAACAGGGGGCCTTTGCGGTATAACGCGATGGACGGCCGTGCTTCCGCCGGTGTCGGCGCCCAGGATATGCCCGGCATAGCGGACGAAAATACCCCGCCAGTCATTGGCGAAATAGTCCTGCAGGATGGATTTTCCGACCCCCTCGGGATCGCCGCACCGGTAAAGGGCGGTGGCCGCGTGTAGTTCGACGATGGATTTCAGCATGCTGGTCCGGGTGCCGGGTGCCGGGTCCAGGATGTCCTTGACGTTTCCACTCATCGCGGTCCGGTCGAGGAAACGTTTCAGGTAGGGTGCGGCCGCGGGATCGCCGATGCGTCCAAGGGCCGTGAGCAGTGCCCGCACATGGGTGAAATGGGTGTTCCACACATCGTCGTAGGTGAGGGTATCCAGCTTTGCACCCAGAACGGGAACCGCGCACGGGTGCCTGGCCAGGCCCATCGCCCAGAGGATGCCGTCGATTGCCGGGGTGTTCCGAAGCGTGTAGGAATAGCTGACGCCGGCCCCCAGGCTTTGCGTGTCGATCCAGGCGGCCAGGAAAGCGGCCCCCAGCGTGTCTTCCATCAGACAGAGCGCCTTGGCCTTGTCCTGGGTGGGCGCCGCCAGGAAGGAGGCCCGGAGAAAAGGAAGCGCACGCAAAGGCGTCCGCATCAGTGTGGCCAGGCTGTCTCCGGCCGGATTGGCCGCGGCCGTCTGAAGCTCCACGTCTGCGGGTTCGGCCAGGTCCACGCAGCGGGTGGCCCGGTCCGTGGCGGTCATATTGCCGATGGACACCAGGTGATCCTGCACCGCGCCGATGTCCACGTTCCGCAGGGCCACGCCGTCCTGGATGCACTTGGCCGCGATATAACCCGCGGCGTAGCCTTCGTTTTGCAGGTCGGGCTGCATGCGCGCCAGCGGCAGTGCGTCATGGGTGACGGACTTGCATCGCCCGGTGACCAGGAGGTTGTCCAGTCCCCTGGGTAAGAGCGCGCGATACGGGATATAATTCGTCTGTTCCGGAAAGAGTCCGGCCATGCAGGTGGCGGAGCTGGCATAGCCATGCATGTCAAAATCTGAAGATGCGACAGCAATGAGATCGCGGTAGGTCCGCCGGATGCGTTGATCCAGTGCCGTCACCACGTAATCGCCCACAATGAGCCGGGTTTCGCGGATGCCGACCAGCCCGTAAAAATCAAAGGAACCGGCCTCCTGGCCGTATTTTCGTGACAGGTAGGCGAAATAGGTCATGCCCGGTATGTCGGAAGGATCCGTGAAGATGGAGTTGAACTCGTTGGCATAATTTGTCGGGGCCGCGGCGTCGCCCATGAAGCTGGCTTCCTGGATTGCCAGATCGCCATCGTTAAGATACAGGACGTCCGCTCCGGCCCAATAGGAAATATCGCCGTCGCCGGTGGCGTCAATGATAACCTTGCCCAGAACCGCGCCACGGCCCATGGGTGTGGCCACGACCACGCCGCGGACCTGGCTGTTGCTTTTAACCACGCCACAGGCCAGGGTGTTGAACCACACGTCTCCCCCGCGTGAGGCGAATTCGCTGAAAAGCCATTCGGATTTTTCAACCGACTGCCATTCGATTTTGTTGTTGAATTCCATGGCAAAGCCGTGGCGGTAGCC
This sequence comes from Fibrobacterota bacterium, assembly GCA_043802925.1. Classification (GTDB taxonomy): domain Bacteria; phylum Fibrobacterota; class OXYB2-FULL-49-7; order OXYB2-FULL-49-7; family JAEUSG01; genus JAZDKP01. Next base: position 21,884 of record JAZDKP010000092.1, read on the forward strand.
CATCCAGAACCGCCCGATGCCGTTGGTGCCCGTGCCGCCCAGGATGCCCAGCGCTTCGATAAGCAGGACCCGGGCGCCCTTGCGCGCCGCGGCAATGGCCGCCGGGGCCCCCGCCGTGCCGCCGCCCACCACGACCACATCATATTCGCCCCACACCGGGACATCATTGGCCGATGAATTGACTGTAGGATAACTATGATAAGGGCGCGACCCCTGAAGCGCCTCTGACACATCCAGGCCCGCCTGATAAGCGGTGCCCTGGGAAGCCTTTACGGTCACCGGACCCGGCGAGGGAACCAGGCCCGCGTCACTATGGGCCTGCGCACCGACCCGCGCCCCCAGCCGGATGAGTTCCAGGGGCCGGATCAGCTTTTCCGCATTGGCGCGCGCAACCCCGCTGGCCGCGCTGACAACATAAAGCCGCGCCACGCCCTCGGGCCGGCAGCACTGTAGATCCAGGTTTTGCGCCCCGATCCACGGGTCCGAACTGTCCACAACCGGACTGACAATCCGTTGCGGTCCAAGCAGATGCATGGCATGGCTCACCCAGGCGGCCGCAGGGCGCGGGTAAGCGCTCCGTAACTGCTGTTCGGCCGCGCAACGCTCCGGCCAGCTTCCGCTTTCAAAATGAACGGAGAGTGGATATTCCCGCAATTGCCCGGTCGTTGAATAATTCACGATAGCGGTCCCTTCCGCGTCGCTCACGGGCATCATTTTTGTACAGGACACATTCTGGTTTCCCGACGGCCACACGGTCATCGGGGCGTTGGCGAGCTGCGCCACGCCGGCCATGGGAGTGGCGTCAATCACAACGTTGGCCCGGACGGCCTGGCGGCCCGCTTTATTGGCAATGACCACGCCGGCCAGGTTGCCGGACCCGTCCTCCAGCACACCCACGGCCGTGGTCCAATACAAAAATCGCACCCCGTTTTGGACCAGTTTTTCCTCAATCCGTTTTTTATATCGGCCGGGCGAAATGAATACATACCCGCTTGGATTGGTCCGGACATCGAATAAGTCCTGTTCAAACCCGGGGGCAGGCATTTCGTCCGGCCCGAGCCAGTATCGGGACGGGTCCGAGAGTTCCGTGCAGAAACTGGGACCGGACGTTACGATGAGCACATCGGCTCCCAATTCCGCAGCCTTGATTGCGGCCGCCAGGCCGGCCAGGTTGCCCCCTGCCACCACGATGTCCACGGAATAAGCCAGCGGCAGAGGACGCGCCGATTCGCGAATCACCGGAATAATGGGATCACGGTAAGTGGCAATGACAATAACGTCATTGTCGGGCATGAGAAAGGTTGTCATGCTTGCCGAGGCCATGCCGAAAGTGCCGCCGTTGCCCGAAACCCAGTGGTCAAAAACCTTGCCCAAAGGCGGCAAATCAGCGGTGATGGCAACTTCTTCCCCAAAAAAGTAATCGCCATCGCCGGTTCCATCCGCGACTGTCAAGGTACGACGCGGGGAAGCCACATTGTAAACCACTGTCACCGGGACGTTGGAGGCGCGGTTGGCGTTCTCCGTCCAGCGCAGGGAAACGGTATAGTCGCCGGATTGCGGTAGAAAAGGGGCGTAACGGACAGATTTTGTCCCTTGGCCCGCATTGGCATCGTGCAGGTAGTTTACGCCATAATAACCCGGGGTGGAGGTGGAGACGGCCCAGGCGCCTGTGGTCTGGACACCCCTGGCATCACTGTTGTCCAGGATGATATCCACCGAGTCCCGGGTCCATCGGACCGCATCGGCGATGACATAGCCGTTGGTCCCGGTATTGGTGATCCTCACATAACCGGCGTTGCCGGCCTGAAAGCTAAACGTGCCCAGGGCGTTCCAGGCCCCGCCGTTGGATTGTTGATTCACCGTTGTGTTCAGGGTATCCGCGACAGTGGGCGGAACAAAGAAACCGATGAAAAACAGAGCGGACAAAATGCGTGCCATTTTGACGGACATAAGCACTCCTTGTGTGACCACCGCTGAATCGGCGATTATATTTTTGCCTGGATAAATGCCTGGACCACACTGTGATAGGCGCCGGCCAGAATATCGGCCCCCTCGGGCAGGACCGGCCGAATCCCCAGCCCGCCCCTATTCGGGAACGACACCCCCTCCGGTCCGGGCCCGAGATTGACAAGAAGGTCCAGCGGATGGTATTTCCGGACAAGCCGGGAAAGAAGCCTGTCGTTCAACATTTCCCACCGTTGGGCAGGGGAATCCAGTGTCTCCAGGCAACCGGTGCCGGAGCAAATGCAGGGGAGCCCTTGCGGATCCAGGGAGGCATGGGAAAGCTCACCGGCCGTCCCGATGTGGCCCTGGGTGATGACATTGCACTGGACCACGCCGATGGCCATGGGACCGGTCAGATCCAGATAAATAAAATCCGTCAAACGTTGCTGGTATCGGTAAAAATTGATGATGGCATGGCTTTGACTGAGCACCATTATTTGGAAGGGCAATGCCCGCTGGAGGAGGTTCTTTAAAGACAAAGGGACCCACTCCTTTAACCCACGGATTTGAAGGACGTGGAAATGCGGGTTGATAACAGGGCCATCAAATACAACCACCCCCGCCATTTCATTTGTTTGAAGGTCGGTCTCTTTGCTGAGCGTGTTCAAGGATTGTGAGAGCGAATGCAAATAGTCCGGTTGATTTTCCGGTATTGGCCATGCGTATTCAAAAAACCGAAGGGTCGTTCCCTGCAGATTGTTCAAATGGGCGACGATTCCATCCGGTTTGACTAAAATGCATATAAAAAGGGTCTGATGAGGGGAAACGGCCAGGCTTTCTGTCTTTCTTCCCACTGTATTTCCAGACCTTTCCGTGACATTTATCCAATGGTCGCGGATCAATTCATTGATATAAATATTTATCAGGGATGGACTTAATGAGAGCTTGGCTGACAATTTCTGCCTTGTAGTACCAGGATTCAGCCTAATCGCTCCTAAGATATTATGTTTATTAATCTTAGAAGCAAATGTTTTCACCGATTTTGAATCAACGTCGTCTAAATCAAACATATTTTTCCATATTAACACAATCGATTAGAATAAATCGTTATTATAATTATACTCTAAAAAACTGTGTTTGTCAATACTTTTGCTGATCGCGGTATTGCGTGGGTGTCAGTCCTGTCAGACGCTTGAAGGCCTTTAAGAAAGTATCCGGGTTTTCGTAGCCCACGGCGTAGGCGATTTGCGAAACCGATTCCTTGGAATTCAGCAGCCGTTTTTTGGCTTCTTCGATGCGAAGCCGGCTGATGTGGTCAACAAAACTTTCGTCAAAGAGCTGCTTGAAGGTCTTTCCAAAATAACCTTTGCTGTAATGGAATCGGGCCGCCGCGCTTTCAAGGGTAAGGTCCGGCATAAGGGCGTTGTCCCGGACAAAGGCTTCGATTTGACTTCGGAAAAGGCCATTCGTTCCTTGTGCTTCAGGCGTGGCAATGCTGATTCGTTTCTTCCGAAGACCCCGGATGATCAGGAAAATTCCGAGGGCTGTGAGAATGCCAAAAATCACCGCGAGGCTTTTCAGGCCCATGGCTTTTTTCGGTGGAAGAAAAACAAGTTGGGCCCATTCACTCGGGTTGGCGTATTGAAGGCGTGTTGCGCCGCTGAGGCTTCCCCATAGCCGAAGATCGCCTTCATCATCTTCTTTATCCGTGATATGAATATTAAACCCTAAGGTGTCGCTGGCCCATGCTTTTTTCCCGAGGAAGTCAAAGGGAATGCGGACGAGCAACGCGTATCCGGAATCCTGGCCTGGGGAGCCATGATCCTGACCACCGAAAATACGGGAACGCACGATGATTCGATGGGCCGTATCCGGCATATCGGTTGAGGGGTTTCCCGGTTCGCTGATGCAAACGAATCCCCTGGGTGAAATCCGGATGAACCTGTCGTCCGGCTGCAGAAAGAATCCCCGGTCACGGTGTACGTCAAAAGAGAGCTGAACAAAATCATCCTCCCAAATGCGACGCGTGGGCCAGTTTTCCGAAGTATAGAAACTGACAACGTGCCGGTCCTTGACGAAAATAAAAACGGCGATCTCTTTTTCAGTATACCGGATCTGAAAAAACACCTGGTTATTCCCGCAAGGAAAGGAGTCGGCCAAGGCGGGATTCCAGGGGAGCGTATCGCCGGAAAACAACGAGACCGGGGCCGGCAAAAAGCGGGCAAAGGCGATTCTGGAATAATAAGCGTCATGCCGGTCCAGGACCAGCGGGTAAATTGCAAAGTCTTTTCCGGAAATCAACAGCCCTTTTTCATCGATGAAATCGCAGTAAAGGCGGAGATGGTTCATATCCTGGTCAGGAAGGAAGGAGGCATCCCAAAGAATAGCGTAGGGAGGGCGCTCGACTGTTCCGATGAGCGCGGTATCAGGGCCGTTTTTTGTGTGAAGACCGTACACGACGTAGAAGATGACGGACTTGGCTTTTTTACCTTGCGGAATCGCCGCCACAAGCCGGATGGCTTCGGATTTAAAAACGGAAAAAGGGCGGGGTTCACTTAAGCTTTGGCCTGAAAGAGTGGCTGTTGAAAACAGAGCCATTCCTATGGCTAAAATCAAGAATAATCGAAAATATCTCATTTTTCAGGCAATTGGCTTGCTTTTCCGGCCTTTCTATCTCAGCTTTCCTTAAAAAATAGTTCACGAAGCATTATATTATCAACAACCCTGCGAGTTGCACGATTACCTTTTTAAGAGGATACCGTCGTGGTGTTAAAATCAGGTTATATTCATTGTTGGGGGCTACTATGAAAAATGCACTATTCTTTCTAATGTTGGCTTTTTTAGCCATTCCAGCTTTTCCCGGCTATAATTCGTTCTTGAATCATGGGGATTCCATTCCCACAGACCTGGCCTTGATTTATTGCGGCGCCACGGATCGAATCGCCTGGACTGCGGATCAATTCGAACCCTATGTGTTCAGGCAAAACCCGGATCGAACGGACTGGCTTTTCGACGGGTTCCTGATGATTGAGTTTCGTACTGGAACCGGATACACTTATGCGCCTTCTGCCGGCTCAGGCCTGCCAGCGAGAAAAAGCGAATGGCAGCAACTGTTAGACAAGTTTTTTGAACCGGCTCATGCCGTGGATGCGCTGGATTCCGCCGTCTCGATCGCGTCTGAGCGGCTGGAGGCGCCCCTGCGGAAACGAAAAGTCATTTTAACGCTTCCCCAACCGGTACGGGATCAGAAAGATTGGGGAAGCCTCGATGGAAGAACGCTGGATTTCTCGGTTTCACAAGACCGGATTGACGCCTGCACGTGGTTCATCCGGGAGGCCATTAGCCAATGGGACTCCTTATCACCGAGCAATCTTGTGCTTGCCGGATTCTATTGGGTCGCTGAGGATATCTCCCAGGATTTAGCTATCCTTCCCGCCATCGCTTCGGAGATAAAGTCGAACGGACTGAAGTTTTCCTGGATTCCGTATTGGGGAACGGGGGTCGCAAACTGGGCAAGTTACGGTTTTGATTGGGTCTATCAGCAGCCGAACTATTTCTTCCATACCGAGACCCACCGCCCTCCGGCTGTGGCCTCTTCCCGGCTTAGTGAAGCCTGTTATTACGCCAGAATGAATGGGATGGGAATGGAATTCGAATTTGACAGCTATCTTATCACGCAGACCGCCATGTTCGCTCCAAGGCTTGATACAACAATCAGCTTTTATTCTTCTCCGGGTTTTGGGGTCCTGGACTCCTCCATCGTTGCCTACTACATGGACAGCTATTGCCTGTTGCAGCTTTCGCAATCGACGGTCGACAGCATTCATAAAATGTATGATGCGGTCGCGGATTTCGTTTGCGCCAGGCAGGAAATCGCCAACGCTGACTATGTCCAGCGTACCGGTCTGCAAGTTATTTCGTTTGATGCCCGGCCGCTCGATTCGATTCTTGAGGCGTTGATGAGCACAAAACTCGTTGCCATGGCTGTTCTGCAGGACGGCCGGAAGGTGCAGGTGGCAAATGGTTGCAGGATAACCTCCCTCGATGGGGCAATCGCCGAGGTGAATCGGGCCGTGGTCACCGGCAAGACCCCGGGTCTGGCACGACTTGTTCTTGAATTCGGGACAATGAAGGATACCGTTGCCATTGAAATTATCCCATCAAGCGCTGTTCTTGATTCGATCCGCATGAATTCCAATTCGCGCTTCTTAGGGTTTCTTGATACGTTCGCCTTACATGCCACAGGTTATTACCGTAATTCGCAAATCTCCTTTTTAAAGAATTTGGACACGCTGGCCGTCTGGACAAGTTCGGATCCCTCCATCGCCACGGTTGCGCGCGGCATCATGGTTGGCGTTAATCCCGGCGGACCGATTGCAATTGTCGCGAAACACGATGGCGCTTCGGATACCTGCCAAGTAACGGTCGTCGCGACCACAACGCATGATTTCATCCCCGTCGACGATGCGTATGCCCGCGGCGGAACCTACGCGGCACAGTTATTTGGTGTCAGCGATTCCAGTCATCTGGTGGTCAAATCGGAAGCAACGCTGGAGTACACCCGGCAGACTTACCTTAAGTTTGACTTGCGGAACCTGCCTGCAGCGAGCCTGTACTCGGCGAAACTCTCGCTTTATATGTCCTCCTCCGATTTAGCGACTCCTATGTCAACGGCTCTCTTTGAAGTCGTTTCCAATGCCTGGACCGAGGATGCTCTCTCGTGGAATAACAAACCGCTGGTTGGCAAGGGATTGGATACCCTCAGCATTGCCGCGAGCACCGCCGGTTACCGTGAATGGGAAATCCCTTTGGCCCATCTTGATACCGCGGTAAAAGCAGACAGTTTCGCGAGTTTCTGCTTAAGGGATGTAATATCAAGCAACTGGAATGCAATATTCAATTCAAAGGAACAACCTGCCAATCCCCCGCTGCTCATCATCAAGTCGATGACAGGTTCGACAAGCAAGGAGCGCCCCGGCAACGAACCGAGCTCTGCACGGCTGATGGCGACTCCGAATCCATTCAACCCATCTGTGAACATAAGTTATTCATTGACCCGTTCCGGATCGATAGGGGTCGCGATATATTCCGGCAGCGGCAGACTGATCAAAATGTTAGAACAAGGGGTCCGGCTTGCCGGGCAATATTCCGTAATTTGGGATGGAACGGATTTGAACAACCAGCCCGTGGCCTCGGGTGTGTATGTTGTCAACATCAACGCCCTGCCTCGCAAAATGGCAAAACGAATATCTTTAATCAGATAAGCACTTGACATGATTTGCGTAACCTTCAGAAGAAGTCCGTACATTGATCATAGGAGCATGGCATGAAGCAGGTGATTAGAGGCATTTCAGCCGCGTTGCTGTTAACATCACTGGTTTCAGGGTATTCCGGGTCTGGAATCACGCTCAAGAACGATGTAAGGAATTTCATCGTCAATCTCGCAAACTATATTGTTTCCATTCATCCGAGTACCGGTACCCTGGGCGGTACGGGAGGGAGCTATCGTTTCGTCTACGTGCAGGGATGTTATACCATCACGCTCGTGAGCGCTTATGAGATTACGGGTGACACAAGTTATGTCAACGAGGCAAAACGGTGGTGCCGCTGGTATATCGGGCAGCAGGTGGTTTACGACAACGGGGACAAGGGCTACTGGGTGGACGCGGCCGACAACGGCCAGCGTTACCTGGCGGACACGCAAAAGGGCGCCTATGCACTTCTGCGCACCTACGCGCACGCGGACTCAGCGCTCAAGGCCGATATACTTACCGCCCTGCGGCGCTTTTCGAACCGGATCAAGGCAGGAGGGTTCATTGTTTCCACCTCCTTTTACGGGGGCGCCCTCAACGTATACGGCGACGGCTCGGGAGACGGCTACACCACCTCCACCGGCCTGGGGGCCGCTATGTGGAGCGCCTATTACCGGCTCACCGGCGACACGGCCGCTCTCTTCATTGCCTCCCACAACGCCGAATGGATCATCCGCTCCATGGAAGCCGATGGCCGCCTCCCCATGTATATCTGGGGCGCCAAGCAGGATGTGGGCGTGGAGACCGAATACAATGCCATCGGCTATTCCTCCTTCGGACTCTCCACCTGCTGGCGTTACACGCCGTACGCGAACACGCGGGCCTTATTTGACACCGGGAATGTGCCCTTGAATATACAATGGCTCCTGGACCGGCAGGACGCCTCGGGTATCTGGTCACCGCCGGAGGGCAGCGAAAGTAATGTCCGAACACCCATGATCGGGATGTATCTGAACTGGTACGCCACTTCGCGCGACACCTCCCGGCTTAACGTGCGCAGGGCCCTGCGTATGTGGTATGGCCACCTGCTCGATTCGGGGATGTACGACAACAACCGCTACCGCTGCCTGGCCGGGATTTTCATGACAGACCTGTATGAAAAGGGGCTGCCCTCTCTTTCCCGGCCCACGGACACAGGGCTTCTGTTTCAGCTTTCCGCCGGGCTCACACCCCCGGCAGGAGTGACCGGGGATGATGCCCATGTTTCCGCTCCCTTCTTCATGGGCGATACCATTAAAGGATACGGCGGGCTCTATTTCAAGGGCGACCAGGGCATCACGGACACGATCCGCAATTGGGACATCCGTATCCGGCTGCGCACGGCAGCGACTGAGAACGGACTTGCCTCTGCCGTTTGGATGGGGCCCACCGGAAGCTCGGACTGGTATACGGCTACCGGTGAGCAGATAAACCCTGTCCACAACAACCAGCCGTGGCTCCAGTACCAGGCCGTCCTTTTCAGGCAGGACACGGCATTCCCCGTTGCGCTGGAGGAGGTGATGATCCTGGGGCGCAGGGACACTGTGGAAACCTTTCTCCGCAAGTTCATTCCGGGCGACACGGCCACGAATGACTCCATCGGCCCCTGGACCGACGATTTCGAGGCAGGAGGCGGACTGGCCTGGCTTCCGGCCAGCTCTTCCCGGTGGAGGCTGGACCCGGATCAAGGCGACACGGCTCTCCATCTCAACACCACTGATTATTCGAACACCGGAGACCGGCCCGGCGAGTATACCCTGCTCAAGAACGTTCGGGTCAGGGACTTTGATCTCACGGTGTCGGCCCGCTCCCCAGAGCCCCCGGGAAACGCATATCCTGACTACGGGGTCATGTTTGGGTATCAGGACGCGAATGATTTTTATATGCTGGTGGCCAACAAGGCGCCCCAGTATTCCGAGATATACCATGTAGTCAATGGCGTGAGAGCGGTCCTGTATACCATCAACCTGAACCTTGTCCCTGACACCAATTACGACACGGTCCGCCTCCTTTATCAGCACGACACCTTAAGTGCCTTCATGAACGGCACACGGATCGCGGCCATTGCCCTTGCCCTGCCCGGTCCGGGGTTGGTGGGCCTGGGGTCGTACAATGACGAAGTCTATTTTGACGACTTTTCCCTGGCCTCGCTGGATCCGCCGACCAGTGCAACCGCCGCTCAACCCGCGCCTGTCAAGTCCTCCCTCATGCTGGAGATTCAGCCGAATCCCTTTAACCCTACCGCAACCATCCGACTGGAGGGTGCGGGAATCAGAGGATTCCAACTGAACGTTTTTCGGGCCGCCGATGGTAGAAAAATCACAAGTCAATATATCGAGGGCGCCGGGACCGTGTGGAAATCTTCGGAAACGGCTTCAGGGGTTTATCTCTTTGAAGCAACGTCGGGGGGACGAAGGGTTGCCCGGCGCGCGGTATTGATGAAATGACACTGTCAGCTTAGGCCGTGTATCCTTGGTAGGCCCTCTTTCCCTCAAGCCTGAGAAGCGCGGCCAACGCATAGCTGGAGGTGCGAACACCCAATTCGCGCCGGATTCCGTTCGCATAATCCCCGGAAGTACAGTAAAAGCCGCCGTGAACAAGCGGCCGAGGGTCTGTCAATTCCTGAAGCGAAAGAAAATGGGGAATGGAGCGTTGCAGGGCCTCCCTATACTTTTTCTCTTTTGAAACCAAAAAGAGGTCCATCAGCTCCAGGACAAGAGTGGCCGCCGCGCTGTGCACGGGAACGTCGCCGAATGCGCCGTCCTTTTTCTGGGTGGTGAGCACCCAGTCAAGATATCGCCGCGCCGTTTCGAGATACCCCGCCTTGCGCGTGAGCCGATACGCGCGCAAGAGGGCAAGCGAGGTGAAATCGTCATTGGTTTTATGCATGGCCTGCCAGCCAAGGTGCCCTGGGTCCGGGCCAAAGCCGGTCCGGTCTTTCCCTGTTTCAGCGTCCACCTCCACCCGGATTGACCCCTCTTCCTTCAAGAATGTTTTTGTCCATGTATCGCAGATCGTAAGCCCGATTGATTTCCATCGGGGTTCCCGGGTCATTTCATACAGTTCAAAAAAGAAAAGCGGGCTTCCGCCATGGAACGAACCCTTTTGCCAATAAGGTTTTTTGTCGTTTTCCAAATAGACGGTCCAGGCAGGATAGCCGTCTTTCATGGCGTATCGCCGAAACCACTCTGCGAATATCTTGACCCTGCCAAACGCCTCTGCGTCCCCGCGCATCCGGAACAGGTGGAGAAGGCCCCATGCAGCGGACAGCGCGTCGCGCGGATGGCAATGGGTGTTCTGCGGTGTGACCTCTTTGAAAAAACCGTACGCCGCAGGATTTCGGTTATCCAGGACCTGTAGGGACTTTAAATAGTTTCCAGCCCGCTCCGCGGATTCCAGATACCGCTTGTCCTTGAACCGTTCATAGGACATGAGAAGGGAAATCACGGTCATGCCCGTTGTCCAATTGCTGGAATAAACAGGGGGCCTGTCAACACCTTTTACATGCACCTCATTGATAAACCGGCCGCAATCCGCGGACAAGGTGTTGGTAACCTGGTTAACGACAAACCAGTCGGCCAGTTTACGGGCCCGGGCAGGAATCCCCCCTTTGCAAGCGAACGCTTTTGCTCCCATTTTACCCCTTCTTTATTCCAAGACCTTCCTTTTTCCAATCAATAGAAGCGGTACAAGAGACAGGTAGGTGAAGGCTGTTGACAGGATAAAAAGGAGATGGTAATTGTTCAGCGTCGCACCCCACAGTTCATAGTGCCACCCCTGCATATGCCGCATGAATGCACCCGCTCCGACGACAGATGCGATGCCCACGATACCCGTGATAAAGCTGGAAACCGCCAGATATCCGGAACGGCCTTTATCCGGGAAGAGTTCAAGTGCGAGGTTGGTCAGGAGCATGCTGCCATTGGCCCAACCCAGGCTCGATAGGATGGAATAAATGATAACAGGAACATATCCCAGCCAGGCCGTAGAGACCCATAAGAACATGGAGGTGGCAAGGATAAAGACAACGACAATCCACGGAACCCGGTTTCCTCTTTTATCCGTAATCCTGCCGAAATAGAACAGCACAAATATTGATGCAATGGGCCCGCCAAGCCCCACCACCGTCATTTTAGTCAGGCTGAAATGGAACTGGTCCAACAAGTAAGCCGCGGAAAATGCGAAAAGCAGGCTTCTCCCGCCGGTATAGATGGCACAATGAGAAATATAATACCAGAATGCGATGCTCCGATAATTGAGCCGTTCATGGGGGTCGGCACGACTCTTGAAAAAATTTGCGTTTCTCGGGGTCCTGTCCGCGACCGTCCGGAAGAGGGGAATGACAAGCAGAAAAGAGATAAGAAAAATGCCGTAACACCCGGCGTAGGTCCTGGAATTTGGCCAAAGATCGCCGATGCGGCTGAAAAGGAAGCCGAACGCAACACTGGTAACAACAAAAATGATCCATTTATAACTGGAAAACCAGCCTCGACGCTCTTCGGGTACCATGTCTCCAATCCATGAAGCCTCGATATTTTTAAGTGTCCCACCGATGGCGGTAAACAGTATCCCGAGGATTATATAGGACCAGAGGGAAAAGGGCCTGAAAGAGGCAAAAAATGACGGAAGCAGGATGGAACCGGCCATCAACAAGGCAATGAAAGCCGCGATAATCAAGGCCGCCACCATGCTTTTTCGGTTGGAGTTGAATTTCTTGAGCAACAACGTACCGGACCAGGAAAAGAGATTCCAGATACCCATGGTTGCGCCAAACACCCCCAGATGAAAGGCGTCCCCACCCAAATGGCGGATAATGACCGTGGTCAAAGCTCCAAAGCTATTTTCTTCCGCTGAATAGAGCACATTTCCGATGCCGATTTTTTTCCGGGCATCGTGCAGAATTCTCCCATCCGTAATTTGATTATGCTCGTTTATTTGATCCGGGCGTAATGATTTTTCCGGGTCTTTATTCCACACAGAGAATCCAATCTGTAAAAGCACTCGCAACGAAATGTATCTGTTATAAATATAGTTCAAAAAGATGAATTGTCAATAATATTCTATTTATTAGCTTATTATTGTTGTTTTATTATATATTATTGAAGAAACATTTCGTTAGATTGTTGAGTAAGTATGAAAATAACCTTAAACCACATTGCAGAAAGAGCGGGAGTAACAAAAGCAACGGCATCAAAAGCGCTTCGCAATTCTCCTGAATTGAACAAAGATACGGTTGCCCGCGTTTCCCGCATTGCCTTGGAAATGGGCTACAAGCCCTCACCATACAAAAGAAGATGGGACAGTAAAGAGGGGTTGGGCCCCGCAATCCTTAAGACTGTCAGCTTGGTCTTTTATTCGCAAACGCCTGCGTTCATCCATTCAAACCCTTTTTTTTCAACCGTCGCTTCCGCGCTGCACGCCGCATTCAAAGAGAGGGGCGGCCTTGTTCTTGACAGCTATCCCGGTACGCCGGACGAATTCCGCCGAATTCTTGCCGCTTCCAATACGGATGCCGCCATCGTACTCGGCAATATACAGAAGATTGAAGCTGAGACCGCCTATCGGATGGTGGAGATTGCACACGAGAAGCCATTCCTGCTTCTGGCCAATTACATCCCCAGCCTGCCTGGCAAATTCGCATCTGTCCGGGCTGACAATGTTTCCGCCGGCTATCTCATGACAAAACATCTTCTGAAACTCGGAGCAAAGAGTGTCCACTTTATTGAAAGCGTTCCGGGAATGGCCGTAGCGCTGGATCGGCAGTTCGGTTACCGGAGGGCCATGGCGGAGGCGGGGTTAGAACCGTCTGTGTTACGTTTTCCGGTTCAGGATTCTGCAAGTCCGGAACAGACGAGGGAACTTGATGCTGTTTTAAGGGGGGCGGAGGCCGTAGGCCTCCTGGGAGACGGCGACCATATTGCCTTACGGGTGGGAGCCTATGGCCAAGAAAAAGGGCTTTTGGATCAAGAACGCATTCTCATTGGGGGCATAGATGGGCTTCCCGCATTGGGGCCCAAGGACCCCCGCATTGCCACCTATAAGATTAACATCGAAGAACTTGTCAATCGTGCGTTGGACATGCTCTCTCAAATGCTTCAGAGTCAAAATTGCAATGCCGAACAATGGCTGATCAGTGGCGAAATTATTAGGGAATAAGATAATGGGGCTTTTTGCGGAAGAACGGTCTCCGGCGGCACGACCGCTGCCGACGGAGATCCCGATTTCCGTCTATCCGTTCCTATCAGTCCGCCGGAGAGGAGGCGTCATGCGCGCATTGTTATTGTTTTGCATGCTGCCGGTGGTTGCGCTTGCCCAGAGCTATTTTGAGGCTTCTAATTCCTTTACAACGTGGTCAGCTTGGAAAGAATCAGCGTGGCCGGCAATTCCACGGACGCCGAATCCTTTTCACTTTTCACATCCAACGGGATTTCAACGACAGCAATACGGATAAGGCTGTGCTGTTTAAATATGAGAAATAAAGCGATAGATGGAATTTTTCTTTTTGCTTGGATTCCAAGCATTTTAGCGTCTATATTGTAAACGTTTGCATAATGTTAAAATTAATTATTGCTTTGGCAAACGAACCTAAAAATCAAACCACAACCTCTGTTGCACGGCATGAGGGAAGTATAAGATTTACATGGCGATTTCTGTTTCCGGTTTTGTTTTTATTCTTTGCTTCAATTAAAGCGCAAACAAATATTTATTACTCCGTCGGTCAAGCCACCTCGGACATGCAAACAGGTTCATCTACCCTCACAATTGTCGGTGGAGCAGGTGTGTTTTCCATGGCGCAAAACAATAACATCGGCGTTGGAGATAAAGTAACCTATGGTACCGGCTCCGTCGCCTATATCGCAGCCAAGACCGATACAGACAGAATGCACTGGGCATTATTAACCGCAAGCGGAACCATTCCGCCCGATATCGATGGCGTCGCCGTAGTTTCAATCAAGCGTGCATTCCATTCTCTTTCCTCTGCCCTTTCCGGCGCCAAAGATGCAAATCATCTTAGGACTTTGATCAAATTAAACTGTTCAACTTTAACGCGGCTGGAGCACATAATTCCAGTCTCCATGAAACTCATCTCGAATTAGCGATAGCTCATCCATCTGTGATTTTGGAATAACCACCCCCGTTGGATACTTCCG
>JAZDKP010000093.1:0-4573 GCA_043802925.1 Fibrobacterota bacterium
GGCATCATCCGGTTCCCAGCCGTCCCGAAAAACGATTTTATCGGGACGCTCGGGCCACGGATCCGTTTCCCGGTCTTCGCGGGCCTTGGCTTCTCCCTCGGCGTACGAGAACATGGCGCCTTTGAGGTAAGTGGATTCGAACTTTGGCAGCGGTCCCTGGGTCAGGGAAGTCGCCCCGCGATACAGAAGGTCGTAATCCATGTGATACATGGGCATGGAATGCTTGCGGATGAATTCAAGCGAGCGGACAGCCATTGTCCAGAGCGAACGATCCTGCAAATCCAGCGCGGCTCTTACCAGGTATTGGTTGTACGCGGCCGTCTGCCACGTATCGCCGAAATCAGGGAGCGCTCCCCCCGGCGTCGTCAAATGGACCCACCACGCATACGCGCGGGCGTAACAGGTGTCATTGACTGGACGTTGACTGAACGCGCGTGTGCACCAGTAATAATTAATCCACGAAATTCCCGCATATCCGGTGGCGTCATCTGATACTCTGACAACGCGTTCAAACGCCGGGTAGCCGGGAAAGCCGCTGCCGCCGATGGGACGGTTGCTCATTACCCATTTCCGGAAAGGCTTCGTATCATACGCCCCGTTTCCGCCGCTCTCAAGGATTTGAATGCCGATGCAAACGTAACCGATGTGCGCGTTTTGCCCGTGTGAATGCCAATGGGATGCGGTGGCGAGTTTGAGGCATGAATACAGGGAGTCTTCGAATTTCTTGCGTTGGGACGGCGAGCAAAAAGGCCGCAGATCAAAATACGCGGATAAAGCGAAAACGAGTCCGTGCTGCGTTTCCATGAATGAGACGTGCGGGAGCATAGGAATGGGCCTGGGCATGTTGTCCAAATACTCATCGAGGTAGCGGGATTCTTTGGCATGCAGGAAGAGGGCGGCGTCGAGGAGATACAGTTGGTAAGGATTTTCCTCTTTATCGTACATTTCCTTGGACAAACGGTACATGTAAAGAGGGGTTCCGGGCCGGCCTCCCTGCTCCAAAACCGTCGCAGCGTTGGTGTTCGGTAGTATCATCCATACAATGGCAATGATGAGCGTCCTGATTCGCATTGTTTTTCTCCTTTTCTCGAAACGCTAGGCATTGGCGCGGGTCATCAGCCGGCATCCGACCAGTACCTGCACAGGTTCGCTTGTCATCCTGTTTTCCAACGTCTCATGGAAGAGACGGAACGTTTGCTCGGCCATGGCTTTCAAATCAATCCGCACGGTGGCCTGACGGGCATCCTCTGCGTCAAGCTCCGGATAACCGTCAATGCCCACGACGCATTGCCTGTCGCGATTCAGCCACCCTTTTGCCGCAAGAAGATCGGTGAATGACTTGCACGCAAGGTCAACGGCAAGGATGATCCCGCATGGTTCCGCAGAGGAGCCCAGCGCTGCTTCCAGCGCCCTATCGTCAACAATATTCCGGGCCGGATCGAATTTAATGGGATAACACGGCAGTTTTTCCTCTTGCAGCGCCTGTTGGCAACCTCGTTGCCGATCCGCGATCAGTCCGAGTTCCAAAGCGGGATTCACGAAGAGGATTCGTTTCATGCCCCGCTCAATCAGATAGCGGGCGGCCATATAACCGGCGGTCACGTTGTCCGCCCGGACGCAATGAAAAGACGAGTCGGGTTGCTGCAAATAGTTTGAAATAAACACCAGTGGCCTCTCTTTGGCGTATATTTTGAGCCTTGCGATCAAGGTTTGATCAAGCTGTTCAATATTGCTCAACAACAAGATTCCGTCGGTATTGGCCATGTCGAGCAGTTTCAGGTAATCGGCTGGATTTTGCGGATAGCTTTCCAAAACAAGATACCCTTCTTCCGAGAATTTCCGGAATAGATGCTGATTCAAGGCTTGAAAATAGGGATGGTGATGCACCTCGTCCCTCTTTTTCCGATAAAAAATGAGGTGAACGGTATAATGGTGCCGAACTAAAGTCGGGGTTGTGCGGCTTTTCGACAGTCCTTGGGCAAGCGCCGATACCTCGTTGTTTTGCGCGTATCCCAGTTTTGCGGCCAAGCGGAGCACCTTTTCCTTGGTCTTTTGGTTAGTACCAGGATAATTCCGCAACGCCTTGCTTATCGTGGCTTTGGACAAACCTGCCCGCCGGGCTATTTGGGAAAGCGTAACCGCCATGTTGGGACCCTCGGCCTTTTCCGAAAAAGCTTTTTGATGTATAAACGTTTCTATTATATTATCGAAACGTTTCAGCAAAATAATATCTCATCGGTAGGATGTCAAATGATTGTTAAAAAAAGATCCCGGTTGCCCGAATCAATACCCGCGACACTGCAAATCACTCGTCCCCTGTCGTTGTTTTTGCTTAACGCCGGGGATTATCCTAAAATCTACGGTCCCGATGAACTGGATGAAATTGGGCGGCTTTCGGAAATTTACGCCCCCCTCCAGACCCGTGAATCCGTTGACCAGGATCCTTCTGTTTTGGCCAAGGCTGAATGTCTCTTTTCCAGCTGGGGGATGGCCAAAATGGACGCCGCCTTTTTGGACGCAGCGCCCAATCTCAGGGCGGTGTTCTACGGCGCAGGTTCAATCCGCGGCATAGTAACGGAAGCCTTCTGGGAACGCGGAATTATAATCACAAGCGCTTACGCTGCAAACGCGGTGCCGGTCGCTGAATTCACGCTTTCGCAAATCCTCTTCAGCCTTAAACAAGGATGGCATTTCGTGCTTCGGACAAAACAGGATGGCCGTTTCCCGAAACCGCTATCCATTGCCGGCGCCTATCAAACGACCGTGGGACTTGTTTCGCTTGGAATGATCGGCCGCAAGGTGGCGAGGCTCCTGCAGTCTTTTGACGTCAATGTTATTGCATACGATCCTTTTGTCACGGCTTTGGACATGTCCGGTCTCAACGTGGAATCCTGTTCCCTGCCCGAGCTTTTTCAGCGTGCGGACGTGGTTTCGCTGCATACCCCCTGCCTTAAGGAAACCGAGGGAATAATCACGGGCCGGCTTCTCGCCTCCATGAAGCCTGGAGCCACATTCATCAACACTTCACGCGGAAAGGTTGTCTGCGAGCCGGAAATGATTGCCGTACTCCGGCAACGCCCGGATCTTTTTGCCGTTCTTGATGTCACCTGGCCCGAGCCGCCGGAACCCGGCTCTCCGCTTTATGCCCTTCCGAACGTGGTCCTGACGCCGCATATCGCCGGTTCAATGGATGCGGAATGCAGGCGCATGGGCCGGTTTATGGTGGATGAATTCAAGCGTTATTTGAAGAACGAACCTCTTCAATGGGCGATTACGCGGGACAAAGCGGATCTTTTGGCTTAGCGGATTCCGAGTGGAAAAGATAACTTCATCTGAGAATCATAACGCGATTAATCAAACGGCGCTGGCCCAATAATGTCTCGACGATATATACGCCCGAAGAAAAAGACGAGGCGTCCCAAACCCATGTTCCTGCATTGCGGATGGTTTGATTTAACAACCGCCGCCCGTTTAAGGTGTAAATCCGAATGGAGCCGCTAACGTTCTTTTCGCACTGATAGCGAACGGACAAATGGGTGTTGAACGGATTGGGAAAAACGGCCGGTTCCATTACCCTTAGGGGGGGAGAAACCTCAATGTGGACATCCCGAGGCGCTTGCGCCAGACAAAAACCTGCAGCAGTTTCATACCACATGGAATAACCGGTTCCATCCCAAACCACATCCGGCGCCCAAGGCCCGCCTGTTTCAACCGCGGAATCATACGGCGCGGTGAAAGTGGAGAATAAAGGTTCTGGACGGACGGTCCAATCACTGCCGTTGGAGGACGAGGCGTATCCAATATAGGCTTCACTCCCGACAGACGATTTGGCGGAGAACCACATTTCATAGACATTTCCATGCTTGATGACGGAGGGAACGGAAACCCATTTGTCGTTCCAGTCGCCCGATGCGCCGGTCGGGATTACCGGATTGCCCGGGTGTTTTGTCCAGGTCGTGCAATTCGTGGACGTTGCCAGGCCGATTTGACAATGCCAATCGCTCAAGGCCACGGAATAGGTGATACCCGTATACCACATCAAATAGGTGCTCGAAGCGGTATCGTAGCAAACGGCAGGTGATTCGATCCACATGTCGTCCCATTCGCCGGGATTCCCCTTACCCAACACATGGCCATTGCCAACCCTCTGCCAGTTGTTAATGCCATCGGAGGAGACGGCCAGTCCGATGCCGACATAAGGGCTGAGATAATGCGTATAGGTATAGGTGGTATCCCCGAAGTAAAACAGCTTATACCCCTGCGCATCATGAAGAATTTCCGGCGTGTCCAGCCAGGTATCGTCCCATTGACCCAACGTGCCTACGTCCAGCACGGGAGTACCGTTATGGTAATTATGCCATTGGATGCCATCGGTGGAATAGGCGCAGAGGATACGCCCTGTATAGGGTAGACCTGTCCGGCACGGATTACCCGCGGCAACGTACCACATCTTGAAGGTGTCATTTTCTAGGATGCAGGCCGGCTGTCCTATGGCGGCCCAATCATAGGTCGTGTTTTGCTTCATCATGACGGGATTGAGCTGGTATTTTTCCCACTGTGTTTGCGGGAACAG
>JAZDKP010000094.1:0-4618 GCA_043802925.1 Fibrobacterota bacterium
ATTGAAACATATTTTTCAACTATAACACTTTCCAGCTTTGTATCCATCACCATGCCAATAAAATAACTTATTCATGATTAATATGGCATGTTTATTTTGGCGCAACACCTTAGGAAATACCGTTTATTGTCGTCAGGGCCCCGGAGTATGAAGGCCGGGTGCTGGAACTGCTCTGGGTACATAGTACTGAAGTATCAAGTTCCACACTGACATACCAATCGCCCGCCGCAGGCAGATCAAGAGTGAGGGTTTTCTGGTTTGTGTTGGTGAGGTCTTTTTGCGCGACTGGGACGAGTGAATTAAAGGCCATGCCGCCTTGCCTGGCATAACAGGTTAAAGGGATACCCCGGCTGCCCATCCAGCGTCAGTTTCAGATAAGAAGCGCCAGCGGGAACGGTGATCATAAAGTGATGATACTGGTAATCGCCGATTTTTTCGTGTCCCGCAACAGCGTTGAGTGACATGACACGGGAGACGTTATTTTTCAAGGTCGCCTTCAACCTTGGCAACCCGACTCTGGAGGCCGCATACTGTATTTTAGCGCTGAAAAGCTCGTACCGTTCGCCGGTTGAATAAGATTGCAAGGCGCTGGTATCGCCTTCAGGATGGCAGCCGTTAAGAACGGCGCAACCCGAAAGGGTGTCTTTTTTATACGCGATAAATATTGCCGCGGCATCCGTAGCCGTGGCAAGGTATTCAAAATTATACTTGAGCGTGTCGGCCAATGCGTTACCGGCGGGGAAATAAGTACGAGGAGATAGATAGGCACCGCCATCCATGAACAGATGTTTGTAGAAACCCTCGGGATGCGGATAGGAAAACAGGGAAGCCTCTGCTATAAGCAAAACGGAAAACATGGTAAAAAAACAATCTTTGAAACGGTTTTTCATTTTTCTCTCGTGTTGGGGTTTATTTCACAAGCGTGATGAGTTGGTTCAGCACGCGGCCGTTGGCGCGGGCCGTGACAATGTAGATTCCGCTGGGCATTGACGTTGGCTCCCAGCGCGCGGTAAAGCAGCGTGCGGCAGCGTCGTAAGCCGGGACCAGGCGGCCGACACGGCGGCCGGTAATGTCGTGAATATCAATGACTGCGCGCGGGACGGCCCCGAGTCCGGCGCCGGGATGGAAACGGATGAGGGTCGCGGGGTTAAACGGGTTCGGCCCAATGCGGAGCACAAGGGGGCCTTCCGCGGAAAGGCCTGCGTTCCTGGCAAGACCGGTGCTGCCGCCTGTAAAGTCGAATTTTACCATGTCGGCACAGGACGTACTGTCGATGCGCACGCTGCGCAGGACCACCTTGGCGGTGGGCCGCGTAAAGGTCACGGTCGCAAGCGCGTTCCACTGGCTTCCGTCGATTTTCTGGTCATAAACAATTGAGAAAACGAGGCTGTCGCCGTCATACACCGACACGGGCACGCGGCTGTACCGGGTAACCGAGGTCTTCCACCAGATTTTAAGAGAACAAGGTTCGTTGATCATGACCGGTGTCTGCCAGGTGAAGGTGGCGCCGTTGGCCTTGGAAATGACGTACCAGCCGTTGGTCGTCACGCTGATGCTGCTATCGCGGGATTCGGTCCAGACACCGGTCAGCGCGGTCCCAGGGTCCCCGTTGTCAACCACGACGATGCGGGTCGTCGTCACAGCGACGGCCGCGCACTTCGGCCCTTCGAGGCCGGAGCCGTTCACCGCGGCAACGGAATAATCATAGGCGTTCCCCGGCACAAGCCCCGCGGCGTCCGTGTAGGCGCACTCCGTGACCGAATCGATGAGCACATTGTCCCTGTAAACGCGGTAGAGGGCGACACCGCTTTCCGCGTCGGAGGCCGGGCCCCAGGCAAGACGCACGCGCAACTTGATGCTATCGGCGAGGCCGGAAAGGTTCTGCGGGGCCAGCGGCGGCGTGTTGTCCTGGAAATTGACTCCTGCCGTGATCGAATAGTCCGCGCCGTTTAGGACTGCCACGTTGCCAGAATAGACGTCATAATCCGCGTTGAGGGTGGTCACGGTCACCACTGTGGCGCACTCCACGCCGACATACCAAACACCCGAAGAAAGCCCGGTTGCGCGTGTCAACAAGATGGATTTGTCCGGACCACTTGCCGTATCGCGGAAATCCGCCTGACCGGAAAAAGCAGGAGCACCTTTTTTCAGGCATAGGTGAAAGTCGAACGAGTCGTTTCCGTTTAGCGCCACGCTTAATGATTCGGCACCATCGGGGACAACCACGATAAATTGATGATACTGCAGGTCCCCGATTTTTTCATATCCCGGCCTGCGGTTGTCGTTCATGACCCGGGTTTCGTGGTTTTGGAGAACCGCCTTGATTCTCGGTCTGCCATTCCCATCCGCGGCATATTTGCACATGGCGGCGAAAAGCATGCCCGATTTCATGGTGGAAGAGCCCTCTTCCGGATGGCCGCCGATAATGACCACCCGGCCTTCATGGACCCGGGTGGTGTCTTTGTAGGCGATAAGCCCCCACTTGTCAGAGGAGATATATCCCGGCGTTATATATTTGCCGATAAAGTCGGTCTTGTTGTAGGGGGGATCGTAGTCGTCGGGAAAGTGGCCGCCGCTGGCGTACGCAAAGGATACCAAGCTGTCGGGATCACCTCGGAACTGGCGGAAATAACGAACAACGGGATTTGTGGTGTCAACCAGCTTGAGCTGGACGGTGTAGGACTCGGGTGTGTCATAATAATAATGCGGCCAGAGGCCGACCTGCATGGGTCCGCCTACCATATACGTAAGGCTCGCCGCGCCCGCGCCTGCGCAGGACCCTACCCATGAGCCGCCGTTTTTGAAAAAGGTCCTCAGCCGTTCCTGGCCGGTAATGCCGCAGCCGTCAAACAGGTGGTTGAATTTTCCTCCGGCGTGGTAAAAGACCCTGAACCTCGGGGAATTGTCAGGATAAAGCAATACCCCGTTTGAATCAGCAGGTGTGCCGCTGATCCGTTGAATCATGAGGGTTTGGCTGAGGTCCAGCAGGGGTTCCACGGAAAAACCGAGCAGGGTTTTCACATTTTCCGCCGTGGGGTTCCTGGCATACAATTCGTAGCCGCCGTCATTGAAAAAGTCCTTGAAATAACCTTCAGCGGAAAAAGAATCGAACACCAGAACCGCAACCATGATGAAAACAGGGAAAAATGATTTCATGTATTTCTCCTTCTTAATTTATTACTCAATACTATAATAGCTTAAGAAAAGAGCACTTTCAAGTACATCATATGTATTTAATCACGCATAAAATACTATAATTATCACTTTTATTTAT
Source organism: Fibrobacterota bacterium (assembly GCA_043802925.1). Taxonomy (GTDB): domain Bacteria; phylum Fibrobacterota; class OXYB2-FULL-49-7; order OXYB2-FULL-49-7; family JAEUSG01; genus JAZDKP01. The sequence continues at coordinate 3,275 of JAZDKP010000094.1, forward strand.
GCTTTGTGTAATAAAGGTGTTTTATGAGTTGTTTGTTGAAATCGTGTATTTGAAGAGCTATATTTTAGATAATGAAATTCCTTTCCGTTTATAAGACTTTGGTCGGAAAGCTAGCCACAGGGGAATACCGGCCCGGGGACCAGTTTCCTTCGAATGAATCTTTACAAAAGGATTTTTCTGTCAGCCGGACAGCGGTCAACAACGCGCTTGCGCTTCTGGTGCGTGAAGGGCGGATCCGCCGTGTGCGCTCAAAAGGGACTTTTGTCCTCGGCGGCATAGGAGATCCTCTCCTCGAGAAAAACAAGGCACAGCGGTTTGTGCTGCTTGGCAAAGGGACGCTCATCGGCCTTGCCACGGAAACATTCGCTATTCGCGCTGTCAATGGTATACACGATGTTTTGGCAAAGTCGGGAAAGTCCCTGCACTACATCGCCTGCCGCCGCATCGAAGTGCCCGAGATCCTCGCGCTCATCGGCGCAATGCGGCCGGCGGGTGTTTTGCTTTTTGCTATGTACGACCAAGATCTCTTTAAGGGCCTGCGCAGCCGGAAGCTCCCGACGGTCTGCCTGGATACGTTCGACCGGGGCATTCCCTTTGACCAATTCACGACCAACCACCAGGAAGGGGGCATCCTGGCGGTCCGGAAACTCTACGAACTGGGCCACCGGAAAATCATTTTTATCGGAAATTACCAGGAGAAATTGAAACGCAACGACCCGGATCACGTATACTGGGCACATGCCGCGGCCGCGGAGGCCTCCATCCTGAAACTGCCGGAGGTGAAGATCGTGTTCATCCGTCGCGCCAACGACGAACGGCTGGTGGACGATATCCGACGCGTCCTTGAAACGAACAAAGACCGGACCGGAATCCTCTGCATGGGCCGCGCGCATGTCCAGGCCATCCGCGCTGCCCTCCAGAACACAGTGGAACAGTTTCCCGGAATGTATGATATTGTCAATTTCGCCTTTTACAGCGAACGGGAATACCTGAACGACCGGCCGGTCTGGCAGGTGCGCTGGAACATGGAGGAGATGGGGCGCCAAGCTGCGGCCAAAATACTCTCGCTGGCGGAGGGAGGGCCGGTCAAGCCCGCTATCGTAGAAATGCCGGTAGAGCTATACTGAAAGCAACCCCTGGCTTTCGCCCACCAGGAGCGCGTTGAGACGGCGCGCAAAGCCGGCCGGATCCTTGAGCTTCTGCCCTTCCATGAGCAGCGCCTGGTCGTAAAGCAGGGCCGCGTACTCGGCGATTTTGGGATGGTTCCTGTCCTTGCCGTAGAGGGTCTGCAGATTCTTCACGAGCGTGTGCGCGGGGTTGAGCTCCAGCACGGGCTTCTGCTCG
>JAZDKP010000095.1:0-35080 GCA_043802925.1 Fibrobacterota bacterium
AAAGATTTTATCGATGAACTTGCCGGCCGTGAAGCCGTTGTAGAAACGGCGGAGCCACTTTAAGTCCTTGACCCGGTTGTCAAGTCCCAGCCGGTTGAGGCAGGTGATGACGCCCCGGCAGGCCTCGCTGATGGGGGTGCGGTCCACAAACAGGGTCTTCCAGACCAGGTCGGACTGGGCGGTCTTGGAGAGCCCCCAGAATTTGTCGTAAGGCATGTCGATGTAACGGAAGGTTTCGGCAATCAGGTAATGGTAGGTGAGGAGGTCGTCAATACCCCACCAGCAGATGCTGCCATGGCAGGGGGTGAAAAGGTGGGTATGGAAGTCTATGACGCGGGCGGACTGGATGTGCTTGTCGACCGTGGCGGCCAGATTCTTCTGCGAAAGGGCCATGAGAATGTCTCCGGTAGGGTTGAAAGACGATCATTGCAGGCATCTTAAAATATTCACTTTCATGCCCTTTAAGCAAAGACCTATTTTCACCTCACCCCCCTTTCCCCCCTCTCCTGAAGGAGAGGGGGGAAAATAATAGGAGTCATTCAATCCATAGGAGGCCATCATGAAAAAATCAATTATCCGCATGACCGTGATCGCCCTAGTTGCCGCGTTCCTGTTCTCCGGCTGTTACGGCCAGTTTTATCTTACGAAAAAGATTTACAAGTGGAACGGAAGTTTGGGCGATAAATTCCTGAATTCCATCGTCTGTTGGCTCCTGATCACCGTTCAGGTATACACGGTTGCGGGCGCAGCAGACTTCTTTTTCTTCAACGTCCTTGAGTTCTGGACTGGCAGCAACCCACTGGCCATGAAAGAGGGCGATATTCAGCAACAGACCGTCACCCAAGACGGTGTTGTCTATAACATCAAAGCCACCCAGGATCGGTTTGATATCTCCCGAGTCGGCAGCGATGCGGCCGTGAGCCTTGTTTATAATGCCGGACAGCACACCTGGTCCGTGCAGACCGATGAAAAGAGCTTCCAAATTGCGACCGTCAAGGACGCCCATGTCGTGGAAGTCATCAATCCTGATAAGACGACTTTCCTCGTCGATACCCGCACAGGCGAAATCCTGAACTGAACACCTCCCCCCGCTTTCCCCCGGGGGGACTCTTGATAAAACGATTAAATTCATCAGGGGCGGCCACATCTATTCATGTAACCCGGTAATACGACCCGGCTGAATTATGTGCGTCAGTAGTTCATTTTCGAAACAGTCGTTTCTTGTTTTAATAATCTTCCATTATTAATCTTCAAGCATATCAAGGTCTTATGCGAAAAAGACTTGTGGTGCCATTTTTGCAATTCTTTGATATAAACAAGAGGGATGAAAAGGAGTATCTATGGATTTCAACAAACTGACTGAAATGAGTTCCATGGCGTTGAACGATGCCAAAAACCTGGCCGTCAACCGGAGCCATCCCGAGATTGGCGAAGAGCATATTATTTATACGCTGGTCACGCAAAAAGAGGGAATCGTTCCGGAACTGCTCATAAGCCTTGGCGTGGAACCGGGAAAGCTCGTGCCGTTTATCGACAACCTTCTCAAGCGCAAACCTTCGCTTTCGGGCGATGCGGTTGCGCCGGGTTTTTCCCGGAGCACGCAGAAGGCGCTCAACCGCGCCTTTGATGAAGCGAAAAAGATGGGGGACGCTTTTGTTTCGACCGAGTTCTTGTTCCTCGGCGTGTTGGAAGAGGCCGGCGGGGACCTGAAGGAGATAATGACCGGTCTGAACCTCAAGCCAGCCGCGGTGCGCGAACAAATCCAGAAGGTGCGAAACGGCAAGACCGTGGACACGCCCACTCCTGAAAACCAGATGAACGCGCTCAAACGGTTCACCCGCGATTTCACGGCCCTGGCCCGGGCGCAAAAGCTGGACCCGGTCATTGGCCGTGATAACGAAATCCGGCGCGTCATCCAGGTGCTGCTCCGCCGGACCAAAAACAACCCGGTTCTCATCGGCGAGCCGGGCACGGGCAAGACCGCGATCGCCGAAGGGCTGGCCCTGCGTATCGTGTCGGGCGACGTGCCCGATGGGTTGCGTAACAAGAAGCTGGTTGCGCTGGACCTCGCTTCGTTGCTGGCCGGCGCCAAATTCCGCGGTGAATTTGAGGAGCGGCTCAAGGCCGTGCTTTCGGATGTGGAGAAGTCCAACGGCGGCGTCATCCTCTTCATTGACGAACTGCACACCCTCATCGGCGCGGGCGCGGCCGAGGGCGCGGTGGACGCGGCCAACATGCTCAAGCCCGCCCTGGCGCGCGGGCAACTGCGCTGCATCGGCGCGACCACGCTCAATGAGTACCAGAAGCACATTGAAAAAGACGCGGCCTTTGAGCGCCGCTTCCAGAAGGTACTCGTGGCCGAACCGTCGGTGATTGACACAATCTCCATCCTCCGCGGGCTCAAGGAGAAGTATGACGTGCACCACGGCGTCCGCATCCAGGACAACGCCATTGTGGCAGCGGCCGTGCTCTCGAACCGGTACATCGCGGACCGTTTCCTGCCCGACAAGGCCATCGACCTTATGGACGAGGCGGCGTCGCGGCTCAAAATGCAGATTGATTCGCTCCCTGCGGAGATTGATGAAAAACAACGCGTCCTCACGCGTCTCAAAATTGAGGCGCAGGCGCTGAAAAAAGAGAAGGACGATGCCGGAAAGGCGCAGCTGTCGGAAAACCAGAAGAAGGCCGCGGACCTCGAGTCGCAGCTGAATGCGCTCAAACTCCGGTGGAACCGCGAAAAGGAAATCATTTCAAAGATTCGCGATGCTAAAAGTAAAATCGAGGAGGCGCGCGCGCAGGAGACATTGTTGGAGCAGAAGGGCGATCTGACCGCGGTCTCGGAAATCCGCTACGGCCAGATACCCGCGCTCGAAAAACGGCTCGCGGAGCTCAATGTGGAATATGGAAAAATCGACAAGGCCGACCGGCTGCTGAAGGAGGAGGTGGACGAGGAGGATATCGCGCAGGTGGTGTCGGTCTGGACCGGGATTCCAGTGTCCAAAATGCTCACAAGCGAGCGCGACAAGCTGCTGCACGCGGAGGCGGAGCTTGGAAAGCGCGTGGTCGGCCAGGACAAGGCGCTCACGGTGGTGGCCGATACCCTGCGCCGTTCGCGGGCCGGCATCAACGACGCCAACCGGCCGCTCGGCTCCTTCCTTTTTCTCGGGCCCACGGGCGTGGGCAAGACCGAAGTGGCCCGCGCCATCGCGGAGTTCCTGTTCAACGATGAAAAGGCCATGGTGCGCATCGATATGTCGGAGTACATGGAAAAACATTCCGTGGCGCGGCTCATTGGCGCGCCGCCCGGCTACGTGGGCTACGAGGAGGGGGGGCAACTGACCGAAGCGGTCCGCCGCCGTCCTTACAGCGTGGTGCTGTTTGACGAAATCGAAAAGGCGCATCCCGAGGTGCTGAATGCGCTGCTGCAGGTCTTTGACGATGGCCGCATGACCGACGGTAAGGGGCGCAAGGTGGACTTTAAGAATAGCATCCTTGTCATGACCAGCAACATTGGCAGCGAATTCCTGAGTGATCCGAAAGTAAAGGAGCCGGAAGCGTTCATCCGCGAGGAACTGAAAAAACACCTGCGGCCCGAGTTTATCAACCGCATCGACGAAATCGTGGTCTTCAATCCCCTTTCGCGCGAGGACATCCAGGGCATCGTCGTGATACAGCTTGAGCGGCTGAAGAAACGACTGCTTGAACGCGACATCCGCGTGGACTTCGGCCCCCAGGTCGAGGAACGGCTTGCCGCGGCCGGATATGACCCTGTCTACGGCGCGCGGCCGCTCAAACGGCTCCTCCAGCAGGAGGTGGAGAACTTCCTGTCAAAGGAGATGCTCAAAGGGACGCTGCGTGAAGGCGGGAGGTCCCGCCTGGAATACGGTAAAGAGGGCTATCGGTTGGCTTAGCTGTTGAGCGCGATGAGGCAGAACATGAGGATACCGGTCTCGAGCGCCTCGTCGTTGAAATCGAAGAGGGGATTGTGCACGGAAGCGGCGTTTTCGCCCATGCCCAGCCGGAAGTAGGCGCCCTGCCGATCGTTGGTGAGGTAGTAGGCGAAGTCCTCGGACCCCATGCTCGCTTTGTCCGCTTCCAGGAAGCCGCCTTTGGGCAGGCAGGTTTCAGCCAATTCTTTTACAAAAGCGGCGCCGAGGTCTGTGTTGACGACCGGGATGGCATAAATACGATGGATGGCCACTGCGTGCGAAATCCCCTCGGCTTGGGCCACGCTTGCCGCGATGCCGCGGATGGTCTCCTCCAACTGGTCGCCCCGTTCTGTGCTGAGGTAGCGGAAGGTGCCCTCCAGGACCGCGCTTTCGGGAATGATGTTGGCAAGGGTCCCGGCGTGCATGACGCAGGGGGTCACCACGGAGTGGTCCATCGGGTTGACTTTGCGGTGCAGGGCCAGGAGCTGGTCCACGGCCCGCGCCACCGCGGGAATGGGATTCCGCGCGGCCTCGGGCATGGCGCCGTGTCCGCCCTTCCCTAAAAACTCGATTTTGTACCCCGCGCCCGCGGCAAAGATGGGCCCTTTGCGGCAGCTCACGGTGCCCACGGGCAGCCCGGGCCAGGCGTGCAGGGCATAGGCGGCCTCGGTGTCATCGCAGGCGCCGCGCTCCACAAGCGTGCGGCCCGCGCATATTTTTTCTTCGCCGGGCTGGAAAATAAAACGGACCGACACCGGGAGTTCCTCCTTCAGCGCATTCAAGGCCAGCGCGGCGCCGGTCAGGATGGCCGTGTGGCCGTCGTGGCCGCAGGCGTGCATCATGCCCTGGATTCGTGAGGCGTAGGGGAGCCCGGTCTTTTCCTCGACCGGAAGGGCGTCGATGTCGGCGCGCAGGCAGACGGTGCGGCTGCTTTTGCCTTTCAATTCAGCGATGACGTCCGTTCCGAGCAGAGGCTCCCAGAAGGAAAGGGAGGTTTCGGCCAGGGCCTTCCGTATCTTTTTATGGGTCTTGTATTCCATGAGCCCGATTTCCGGCTCGCTGTGGAGGTCGCGGCGGAATTCTCTGATACGGGGAATCAGCGGCGAGATGTGCGCTTTAAGACGGGTCAGTAATGCGTCGTTCATCCACGGTTTCCTGCTGTAGAGTCTTTTCCTAAAATAGTATATTAACAGGAAGCATGAACAGACCCCGGCTTTCAATCGCCATGATCGTGAAGGACGAGGCCCCGCGCCTCCCTGTGTGCCTGAACAGTGTGAAGGGGCTGGCGCAGGAGATGGTCGTGGTGGACACCGGTTCCGCGGATGGGACCCCGGTGGTCGCGCAGGCCGCGGGTGCGCGCGTGGTCCACGAAGCGTGGCAGGACGATTTCTCGCTCGCGCGCAACCGTTCGCTTGCGGAAGTCACGGGCGACTGGGTCCTTTGGCTCGATGCGGACGACGTGGTGCCTGTTGCGGAGCATGATAAAATACGTGCCCTGCTTGATGCCCCGGCTGCGGCCTATTCCTTTATCATTGAGAACCGCTTCGAGGGCCGCAGCGGGCAACTCTTCCGCCAGGTCCGTCTTTTTCCCAATAACCGGGGCCTCTGTTTCGAAGGCCGCGTGCACGAGGGGCTCTCCGCGTCCGTGGCCCGCGCCGGGCTTTCGATTGTCCCGGCCGAAGCGCGCATCCTGCACACCGGGTACGACAGCGGCGCGGAGCGGATGCGCAAGCAGGCACGCAACCACGCGCTGCTCGAATCGGAATACCGCGAACATCCGGACGAGCCTGTGGTGCTCATGGAACTGGGTAATTCCCATTTCCAGCAACGCGACTATGACCGGGCCATTGACTGTTATAAGGCCATCCTTACGCTTCCGGGTGGGGCCGAGCGCCGCCAGCGCGACGTGGCCCGTACGGTGCCTGTGCTCATTGGCACGGCCTATTACGACAAGGGCGACCCTGCGCAGGCGCAACTCTGGTTTGAACAGTCAGTGTCGCGGTACCCGGAAAAAATAGCGGCCTACCATTACCTCGGGCAGATTGCCCTGCGGAAAAACGATCCGGACACCCTGCTGGCCATGGCTGAAAAGGTGATTGCGCTTCCCGCGGAGGTCACCACTGTGGCGAGCGACATCACGGGCATGAAGGCCAACGCGTACGCTTACGCGGCCAACCTGCATCTGCTCCGCAATAACCCGGCACGCGCGCTGGAACTCTTTGTGGAAGCCGACCATAGCGGCCTGCCGGTTGCATTCCGGTACGAGGCGGCTGTGGACGCGGCGCAACGCGCGGGACGGCACGACCTCGCCGAGTATTTTTCAAGGAAAACTTAAAAGATGGCAAAATTGAAAAAGCCCCTGCTGCCCGGCAACGTGCCCTCTGAATTTCCGCCCAAGACCCTGTCCGTGTGCATGATTGTAAAGAACGAGGAGGCCGTGCTCCCTGAATGCCTCGAGGGGGCCAAGGCCTTCGCGGACGAGATTGTCATTGTGGACACAGGGTCCACGGACCGCACCGTGGAGATTGCCAGGTCGTACGGCGCCAAGGTCATCCATTCCGTATGGAAGGACGACTTCAGTTTTTCGCGCAACCTCTCCCTCGATAATGCCGCGTGTTCCTGGATTGTCTGGCTCGACGCCGACGACCGCGTGGACGCGGCCTCGGCCGCGAACATCAACCGGCTCAAGAATGAGGTCGAGGTCCTACAGGTCGCATTCGGATTCAAAGTTCAGAACGTCAAACCCAACAGTCTGGGCGATATCTTTGTCCAGCTGCGCATGTTCCCCAATGACCGGCGCCTCCGTTTTGAACGGCGCATCCACGAGCAAATCGCATTCGCGCTCATGCGGAACCACTACCGTGTCCAGAACGTGGACGGCATCCTCGTCCGCCACACCGGCTACCACGACGAGGCGCTCAAGAAAAAGAAGGCGCTCCGCAACCGGGCCATCCTTGAGGCGGACCTTAAGAATTATCCCGAAGACCCCAACTACCTTTCCGCCTACGGTGACACTTTTTTCATGGCTGACGAATGGGAGAAGGGCATCGAGATTTATAAGCAGGTCTATGCGATTCCGGATTGCCGGAAAAAGCAACAGGAGATCTACGCTTTCATGCCCGTGGCCATCGCACTCGGTTACCAGAATCTTAAGCAATACGATGCGGCGCTGGCCTGGATCGAAAAGGACCTGAAGGAGTTCCCGGACCGGCTCGATGTCCTTTTCATGGGAGGGGAAGTCGCCTATGACAAAGAGGCTTGGGACGACGCGCTCTCATACTACGGCCGCGTTGTGGTTGCGCCCGACGTGTTCGCCTCCACGCCGGTCGACAACGAAGGCTTCCGGACCAAGTCCCTCATCCGGACCGGCCACATCCACCGGAAACGAAAGAACTACGACGAGGCCATCCGTATCTACCGCGGGGTGCTCGAGAAACATTCCTTCTTTCACGACCTGCCGGGCACGCTGGGCGAAACCCTGCTTGAGGCCGGGCGTCTTGCCGAGGCCATGAAGGCGTTCAGTGACTCGGTTCTGAACTTCCCGGGCAAGGACGCGCGCGCCTATCTGCAGCTTGCGGCCATCTGCGCACAGGTGGGGCGGGTGGATGACGCCATCGGTTTTTACGACAAGGGACTCAGCTTCTTTCCGGAGAGCCTTGAAATGATGGAAGGGCTTAAATTGCTATACCGCGAACGGAACATGATGGATCGTTACCTCGAAGTGAGCGAGCGGATACGGGCGCACAAGGCCCGGGGCGCGGTTTCATAATGAAGCGTACTCTTTCGCTTTGTCTTATTGTAAAGAACGAATCCGCGCATCTTGACACCTGTCTTACCTCGTATGCGGGCCTGGCCGACGAAGTTATCGTGGTCGACACCGGTTCCACGGACGACACCGTGGCCGTGGCGGAACGCCACGGGGCCAAGGTCTTTCACCATCCCTGGGCGGGCGACTTTGCCGCGGCGCGCAACGTTTCCATCGACCGGGCCGTGTGCGACTGGATCCTCTGGACTGACGCGGACGACCTCATTGATGCGGCCAACAAGGAAAAAATCCGGAAGGTTTGCGACGGGTACGGCCTGGACACTGCCTTCAGCTTCATGATCAAGAACACGCGTGATGGCGTGATGGGCGATGTCTTCAACCAGGTGCGCATGTTTCCGCGCCACCCTGCTTTACGTTTCCGGTTTCGCGTGCACGAACAAGTGCTGCCTGCCATTCAGGAACTCGGATTCAAAACGGTCTTCAGCGATATCCTTGTCATGCATACCGGGTATGCGTCGCCCGAAATCGTGCAGCAAAAACAGGTGCGCAACCTCGCCATCCTTGAGCTGGAAATGAAAGAGCGCGGGGACAATCCGGTCATCGTCTACTCCTACGCGGGCACGCTCACGGACCTTGGCCGGTTCAACGAAGCGGTCCCGTGGTACGAAAAGGCGTTGGCTCTCGCGGAAAAGAGCGGGCGCGAGGCGCACATCGCGCAGGGCGTGCCCGTGGCCCTGGCCGGGCTTTACGGCCGGCAGAAGGATTATGCGAAGGCCAAACCCTGGGTGGAAAAGGCGTATGCGCAGGACCCGGAAAGCCCGCAGGCGAACTCCATGCTCGGGGAGATTGCGGAACGGGAAGGGCGCGTCGCGGACGCAATCCGGTATTTCGAATTCGTGCTCTCGTGTTCGGAAAAGCCGGCCTTCATTCCTGTGGATGTGAATTCCCTCAAAGTGAACGCCTGCGTGCATCTCGGCGGGCTTTATCTGAAAACCGGGCAGGCGGAAAAGATTCTGCACATCCTGGATCAGGCCATGGAAATACGGCTGGGACGGCCGGTGTTGCCTTCGGACCGGGGCAACCGTTATCTGGAACAGAATGACCTGCGAAAGGCCGGGCAGGAGTATATCACCGCGGTCAATGACGCAAAGAGCAGGGACTGGGCCTCGTTCGTCGGACTTGCCAACGTATTCATTCTCGATCATTCCGCGCAGGACGCACTCGACACGCTTTCACTCGGGCTCACGCGCTTCCCTGACAACGAAGAGCTGCTGATGCTTCTTGCGGACCTGTATTATGACCTGAAGATGGCGGACAAAGCCGCGCCGCTGTACTTGAAAGTGGCGGAAATGACAAAGGCCGGGGAGAGGAAGAGGAAGGCCGAATCGCGGAAGTAGGCCAGCCGGAGGATCAGGGCATCGTCTGATTGAGGAGCGTGTTTCCCACGTTCACATTCGCCGTGACATCGCCCAGCACATAATAGGCGTCGTTCCGAACCGTGTTCCAGTAATATTTCTCACCCGAATCGACCGTTCCATTGTCGTTTTCGTCGGCCCAGAAGCCCAGATAATAAGTATCGGTGATATCGGAGGTGGTGCCGTAGTAATAGGCGAAATCATCGAGGGAGGGAACATTCAGGAGCGCATAAGCGCCTAAAATGCCGCCGTCCCTGGCCAGCGCATTGCCGATATACCGGGTTGAATTCAGGAAGCCCGAATACCAGTACAGTTCGACAAAGACCTTTGAACCCACGGGCGCGCCCGTGATGCGGCCGAACACCGTGCTGGGGCTGGTTGCGATGCCCGGGCAGAAATCCATGTTGATGGCCGTATCGAGGATGTCGCGGGTGACGGACAGGGTAAAGGAGGTTTTCTTAAGCGCGCGGCCCCAATCGTCGCTGGCCGTGAAGAAACCGTCGTAGGCATAGACGTAATAGGAGCCTGTGGCAATGTTGGAGATATTGAAAGAATTACTACCGGTCGCGGTGTCCATGTCCCATCGGTAGTTTGGGGTTGTGGCGGGTGGCGGGTCGGACGGCGCGCCGGTGCCGGAAAAGAGCAGGATGTGTGTGAGCACTGTGGCGCTGCCGTAAATGGAGCCGCTGAAAGTGAGATTTCCGCCGCCCGTGCCAAGTGTAATGGTCTGTTCGGCACTGTAAGCGCTGAATATGTGGGCTAGGCTTGCGGTGTCTAAGCAGGTGTACACCCGGTATTTATAGGTGCCGCCCGTGGCAAGGTAACTGATGTCATTGTCGTAAAATGTGAACTGGTTGGTGGCCGCATTCCGGGTGTATGCCGAGGCCGAATAATACCAGGTTCCGATGGAGTCCCAAAGGGCGCCGTTCTGTTTGAATACGGTCATAAATATCTGATTGAAGAGGAGGGAGGCCGGGCGCATGACGAGTTTGACCGAATCCAGGCCGGTCTGCTGCAGCGAGAGCAGGGGCACGCCGAGGAGCGGGGCGGCATGGAGCGTGACCGTGGGACGACTGGTCGTGTTCAGCTGGATGAGGACGTTGCCGAGCGTACCCGAAAAAAGCGAAAAGCCGAGGGAGTCGAGAATCCGGACGGTCACATCGACCAGCCCTTCCGGAATCCGTCCGACAGTGGCGACCCTGGCGTTGTAGGGAACCATCGTGTCGCGAACCGTGATGCTCCCTTTAACAACAACGAATTGGACCTGTCTGGCATAGGGCTTGATTTCGGGCGGGAAGGTAACCGTTGCCATACCCGCCGCAGTCTTGAACAGCAGTATCGGGGCGAGGCCGCCGGATTGGGTGTCCGGGCCCACCGGACTCTGTCGCGAGCATCCGAGGCAGAGCAGGAGTAAAAACAAGGGGTAAAAGAGGTACCTTACCATGTGAATTCCAATACGCCGGGTCGGGTGGAGCCATTGTCGGTGGGGGTTGTGTTGTCATCCTTATTCAAAACAACAAATGCCGCCACGCCGCCCCCCACGGCCAAAACGCCGAGGCCGACCCACAGCAAGGTGTTTGAACCGCCATCGGACTTGGCAACAGCCGGTTGCGACGCCGGGGCTGGAGCAGGAACCGGAGCAGAGGCCGGAGCCGCGGTTGCGGCAGGCACCGCTGCGACCGGCGCAGCGGACGGTGACACGGCCTGCGCGAGTTCGTTTGCCACCACAGGCATGATGTCGGTGAGCACGCCGTCGATTTGGCCTTTGTAAACTTTGCTGACCGTGCGGATGATTTCACTGGTGGTCACGTTGATCATGCGGATGTTTACCGAATAAGTGCCGCCCACCTTGCCGATGCTGCCCGTAATCATCTGCTGGACACCGAGCAGTTGGCCCATTTCAACGACGCAGGCCTGGTCGGTGCAGGCACCGCTCTGCTGGAAGCCCTGCTCCTTGAGAATCATGTCCATTTTGCCCCGTTCCATGATGCGGAAGGTGTTGGTGTTGGAAAGGTGGCTGGACAGGGCGTCGGTCAGCGTGAGGGCTTCGCCTGCGGCAAGTCCGCGGCCTTCGAGCTCGCTCACGGCCCCGGTCATGCGCTTTTCTGTTTTCTGTGAAAAGCAAAGGGCCGCGAGGGACAGGAGTAACAGGATTGTCTTTTTCATGGGAATAGGATAAAAATAGATTTTAATTTTCGGTTTTCAAAGCGCTTTTTCCCACTCTTTATATTGGCGCAGAACCTCGGTTGCCACGCGTTTAACGTCTTTTGATGCGTCGATGACGCGGAAGCGGCGAGGCTCCTTTTTTGCAAGTGCAAGGTAGGCTTTCCGTACCTTTTCCATAAAACGGGCCCCTTCGCGCTCCATCCTGTCTTTTACGCCCCTTCCTTTATATATCCGCTGAAGCGCGGCTTTGGCCGGCAGGTCGAACAGAAAAGTCAGGTCCGGGACGATTCCGGCGCAGGCAAAGCGGTTCATTTTATGGATTTCATCCATGGGAAGCGAACGTCCGCCGCCCTGATAAGCGAAGGTGGCGTCGAAAAAGCGATCCGAGAGTACGGTGCGGCCGGCTGCAAGCGCGGGGGCGATAATTTCCTCGACATGCTGGGCGCGGGCCGCGAGGTAGAGCAAAAGTTCGGCGCGGCTGGAAAGCGCTTTGTTTGCGGGATTGAGGATAATGACGCGAATCTGTTCAGCGGTCCGGGTGCCGCCGGGCTCGCGCGTAACAATGCAGCGGACCTTGCGGGACACAAGAATTTTGCGGAGACGCAGGAGCTGTGTTGTTTTACCGCAGCCGTCAATGCCTTCGAAGGTGACGAGCCGGCCCTTCACAGGACAAAGGTATCCCGGAATTCGTCCTCGTCCCGGACCACCACGAGGTTGCTGAGGAGGCCGGTCTGGGTGAGGTTGTCGAGGACATATTTTGAGAGGGAAAAGAGCACTAAATGGCCGCCCGCCTCGTCCGCCTTTTTTTTGATGTTGTTGAGGAGCGCCATGCCCGAGCTGTCGATTTGCGAGACCTGGGAGAGATTCATGGCGAAATAGCTCCGCTTTTGCGTGAGGTCGTCGAGGACGCGCTGTTTGAGGGAGAGGATGGTGGAGACGATGAGTTCGCCGTTGAGCGAATAGACGGTGAAATCTCCGAGGGTCTTGGTCTGGATTTTAAGTGAGGGCATGTACATATCTGGTCAGAACCCGATGTTGAAGTTTTCAATCTCCCAACGCTGCCGGACAGACACCGAATCCGCGACCACCTTTATTTTTTCCGCGAACCGGAAGGGCGCCAGGGTCCCGGAATTGAACCGGCCATTTTGGCCGGGATCCGCATACACGAGGATCCGGTAGCTCCCTTCCGGTAAAGATTTCACTGCGTAATATCCGTTTTTATCGGGCGAGAGTTCAACCATTTTCTTGTTTTGCGCCCGGACCCAGAACTGGAGGCGCAGCGGGAGTGTATCGCGGGTGGTGATTTTCCCTGATATGGCGCCGTTTTCCGTTTCGACGCGGGTTGAGAAGGCGCCATGCATTTCCTTTTCCGTGGAAAAGACGCCGCCCAGGTCCACGAGCTTTTCCGGGGCAAGGGACCAGGCGTAGGCCGCGTCCGGTTCGAGCGTGTCGGGCTTGAATACGAACTGGAGCGGTGTTGCGAGCCGGCTGGAACCTTTGACCGGCGCGCGCAGGGTATCGGGTTTTGACGCGGAGTCCGCGCCTTTTCGGATTGTAACGCGCTCAAGCAGAAAGCCGTCCTGAAGGGCCGCGGCCCGGACCGGTTCGGAAAAAGCGAGCTGGATGGAGTCGCGCGGGTCCAAACCTTTTGCACGGTTTGCGGGCGAAAAGGAGAGGAGGCGCGGGCCCAGCGTGTCGGGAAGCGCGTTGCCGGAGAAGAAAACCGTGTTCCGGAGCGTATCCACGGCCACCGAAGGGGCAACGACGCGGAGGCGGAATTTGCCGTTGCCCGGCGTGCCGGAGAGGAGGAGCAGGACCGAGGCGGTGTCGCCGGGCACGGAGAGCGCGGCCGTTATTGTGGGAAGTGCGGCCCTGGGCAAAGTGTCGCCCGGAAGCAGGGAGTAGGGTGCAATGGAGAGAAGGGTACTATCGCCTGCCACAGCCCGGCTGAAGCTGACGGCAAGTCTGGCGCCGGTCTCGTACCGGGCTTTTAACGGAACAACAGGCGCGGTGTCGGAGGAGACGGGCACGAGCGCCATGCCCGAGTCCGTCCGGTGCGCAACGGACAGGAGGATGTCGGCCGAGGGGAAACCGATGTGTTCGCGGCCCGGGTCGAATTTGCGGTTGCGGTTATAGTCCGTGACCGCAAAGAGCCGGTACGCTCCGTACTTAAGGCTGGCAAGACGGAAGGAGCCGTCGAGCGCGGTCTGGGTGACATAATCGGGGGTCCCGCGCACGGGGTCCGGGGCAGAGTCTTTTTTGACGCGATAGGCGAACAGGGACATGGCCTGTCCCTGGCCGCGGCCGCTTTCGTCGAGGACGCTTCCCGTGATGCTGCCGCTGTCGAGTGTGGCGCCGGTGGAAAAGGAGAGCGCAACGGCCTGCGCCAGCCGGTTGCCGCGGAAGTCCTGGACCTCGGTGCCCACGGTGACCACGTAGGTGGTGCTGTCGAGCAGCGGGCCCGCGGGGACCAGGGTCAGCGTGCGGCCCGAGACCTCGGCCTTCATGGCGGGATGGGCGGGGGAGACGAAGCACTTCTGGATAATCTGGTCCGGGGCAATCCATTTGGAGAAGGTGACACGGATGCGTGCGTCGCAAGGCACGTTCAGGGCGTTGTTTGCGGGTTCCGTGGATTCCATTATGGGTGGGGCCTTGTCTTCCGGGCCGCCGCCGGGTGTGCCGCGCGTGGCGCAGCGGGTGAGAAGCAGGCCGGCTGTGGCGAGGAGAAGGCAAAGGATGGTTGGGATGGAACGCTTCATGGGCATTAAAAGTATAGCAATCAGGCAACGCGGGCGGCAAGAGGTTTTGGCTGCAATATCAGGCCTTATGCCGGTTCTCTTTTTCCTGTTTCACCGCAGTGCGATGCTCTTCGATGATTGCGGGCGGAATAAGCCGGCGGACAATGAATAATACCAGTCCCGCGATGACCACGTCGTCGAGCATGCCCAGACCTGGCACCGTGTCCGGGATGAGGTCGATGGGGGAAAGAAGGTAGGCCACGCCGAGGCCAAGGAGAATCTTTGCGAGCCGCGGTGTGCGCGGGTCCGTGAGTACCCGACGGTACACTGCAATCTCTTCACGGAGGGCTCGGCCCGCGGACTTCAATCGTTCAAACATGGAAGCGGGTTACTTCAGTTTTTCGAGGATATCCCTGGCGCTCTTGATGCTTTTGCCTTCCTCGGACAGCACGCGCTTGTAGAATTCGCAGGCCATGCAGTTGGCCAGCTTGGAGGCAAAGGTGCCCTGGACCTTTCCACCGCAGAAGGTGCCCGTGACCGCCCAGCAGGAACGGCCCCCGTTTTTACCGTCATTGATTTTATCCACGCGGACTTCGATGGCGGCCGGGCAGACGCCCAGTTCCGCGTTCTTTAAGCCGTTGGGTTCGCGGCCGCACTTCTTGAATTCCCAGCAGTTCTGCCTGGCCATAAGGACTCCTTTTCTAAAGAATGACAGTTTCCCTGCACTGCTTGTCCGGGAGGGGGGTATCGGCGAGCGTGAGTGCGCCCAGCGCGCCAGCCATGGAGGCCCCGGCAGCTAAAAGATAGGAAAATACAAAAGAGCCGGTGGTGTTGGCCAGATACCCGGCAATGGAGGGTGAGGTGGCCTGGCCGAGACCGAAGAAAAGCGTGATGAACCCGAGTGTCGCGGCCGCGCTCCGGTGGCCGAACAGGTCGCCGCAGAGGGCGGCCATGATGGCCGCGATGCTGAAGGCCGTCAGCCCGAACAGGAGCGACGAGAGCAGCGCAAGCACGGGCCCCTGCGCCAGGGCCATGAGCAGGTAGGCCGCGGCCTGCAGGAGGTAGACGATGATGAGCGCGCGTTTGCGGCCGATGCGATCCGAAACCGTGCCCCAGATGACGCCGCAGAAAACGCTGCAGCACCCGGTGAACATGAAATAGTTTCCAGCGCGGATGGGGGAGAAGCCGAGGCCGGTGATCAGGTGCTTGGTGTAGAAGGTCAGGTAGATCATATAGGAAAACCCGAAGGCGATATAGACCAGGCCGATGTGCCAGACCCGGGCGGACAGGTATATCTTTTTCAGTTTGACCGGTGCCGTTGCTTCGGGCGTGCCGTTGTCCGCCAGATTGACAGGAGGGCGGTTGCGAATATAAAGAGCGGCCACCAGGGCGAAGAGGAGCGTCAGTCCGGCGTAGCCGTACCAGCAGAGGCGCCAGCCTTCGGGGCCGAAATGGAGGCTGATGCGCGGGGCCAGCGGCCCGGCCACAATGAGGCCGAGGCTGGAGCCGATGATGCCCACACCGGTGGCAAAGCCCCGTTCGCGCGGCGGGAACCAGGCCGCGAGCAGGCCCATGGCGCCCATGTTGGTGGCGCCGCCCCCCAGGCCGGTGAGAAAGCGGGAGAGGGCCAGGTCGGTGAGGTCGCGCGAAAGCCCGGTGTAAAGCAGGCCCAGCCCGCCGAGCAGGGTGCCGAGCGCGACCACCCGACGGGGGCCAGCGTGCGAGGCGAGCGCGCCCCCGCAGACGGCCATGAGCAGGTAGCCGACCAGGTTGGCCGTGGCAAAAGCGCCGGCCTGGAAATTGTCGAGGCCGAAGCTCTTTTGAATAAAGGGCAGGGTGGCGGTATAGCCGTACCGGCCAAAGCCCAGACACCCGAAGATGACGAGCACGGTGATAAGCAGAATGATAAAACGATAGCGGGAGGGGCCGGCCGCGTTCATGCAGAATAACTCGGATAGACGGCCTGGTACTGGCGTTCTTTAATGAAGGCCATGAGGTCCGCGGGCCTTTTTTCGCGCGCCAGCCCTTTGTCAAAGGCGATGGCCGCCACGGCCACGGCGATGTGCGCCGACACTTCGCGGATGCGCGACAGCGCGGGATAAATGCGGCCCAGGGCAAAATCCGAAGGCAGGCACTGTTCGGCCAGGGTTTTGGCGGCCTGCGAAAACATTTCGGGTGTGACACGAGTGGCGCGGCTGGCAATGACGCCCAGGCCCACACCCGGGAAAATATAGGCGTTGTTGCCCTGGCCCGGCACAAAGGTTTTGCCCTTGTAGGTCACGGGGTCGAAGGGGCTGCCGCTGGCAAAGATGGCGCGGCCGTCGCTCCATTGATAGCATTGTTCGGCCGTGCATTCGGCCTGCGAGGTGGGGTTGGACAGCGCAAAAATAACGGGCTGTTTGTTGAAGGCGGCCATGGCCTCGACAATTGGCTGCGTGAAAGTTTGTGGTTGTCCCGACACGCCGATGAGCGCCGTGGGCCGGATGGCTTTTAAGGCTGAGAACAGGTCCGCGAGGAAGGGGGCTTCCTGGGCATAAGCCAGTTTATGATCCGCCAGGTCCTTGCGGCTTTTCACCACCAGCCCCTTGGAATCCACAAACCAGCAGCGTTTGCGCGCCTCGGCTTCGGGGACGCCTTCGTCCACAAGCGCGGCTGTAAAGAGGTCGGCGATGCCCGTGCCCGCCTCTCCCGCGCCGAGAAAGAGCAGCGTCTGGTCACGGAGTTTTCCCCCCGTCATTTTAAGCGCGGAATAGAGACCGGCCACGCTGACGCCCGCAGTGCCCTGAATGTCGTCGTTGAAACAGCAGGCCCTGTTCTCGTACTTGTGAAGCAGGCGGAAAGCATTCTGGTTTGAGAAGTCCTCGAACTGGAGGAGGCAGTCCGGAAACACCTCCTGGACCGCCATGACAAACTCTTCGATGAGCGCATCGTACGCTTCGCCACGCACGCGCCGTTGCTTCAGCCCAATGTACAACGGGTCGTTTAGATAACAGGCGGTTTCGGTGCCGGTGTCCAGGGTGACCGGCAGACAGTAAGCGGGGGCCACGCCCGCGCAGGCGGTGTACAGGCCGAGTTTGCCGACGGAGATGCCCATGCCGTTGGCGCCGAGGTCGCCCAGGCCCAGAATGCGCTCGCCGTCCGTGACCACGATGATGCGTACATCTTTGACCGGCCAGTTCTTCAGTATGGAGGCCACATGGCCCCGGTCGTTGATGGAAATGAAAAGGCCGCGTGAACGGCGGAATATGCGGCTGTATTCCTGGCAGCCTTTGCCCACGGTGGGCGTGTAGATAAGCGGCATCAGGGCGTCGGGATTGTCGGTCACGATTTTAAAGAAAAGCGTTTCATTCTTATTTTGGAGGTCCATGAGGTAGGCGTATTTATCAAGCGGCGCCACTGTCGCGGCCAGGTTTTCACGGACGCGCGCGGCCTGCTCCTCGAGCGTATGGACCGCGGGTGGAAGGAGGCCGCGGAGACCCAGTGCGTCGCGCTCGGTTTCGGTAAAGGCCGTGCCCTTGTTGAGCAGGGGGTCGCGGAGAATGTTGACGCCGGTGGGAAGGGACGAGGGTTTCATGTGAACGCTCCGGAATAGGGGTGGCAGACACGAAAAACAGAACGAAAAAATTAATTATTCCTCGGCGGGCAGATCAATCGAAAAGGGGGGCGCGCAGGCGCGTGCACGGTTGCAATGCCTGACCCGCAGGGGGTATATTCTTGGAATGAGTGGTTTTGACCACAAACCGGAGGTGCCATGGATAAACTCGATTTCAAATTCCTGCGTGGGTTTTACCGTAAAGAGCTTTTCGAAAACTTCATACCGTTCTGGCTCGGACGTGGTATTGACGAAAAAGAGGGCGGGTTCTTCACCTGTTTCTCCAATGACGGGAAAACGCTCATCCACCGGCACAAGTTCATTTGGTCCCAGGGCCGGTTCCTCTGGCTCCTGTCGCGCCTGCACGCGGAAAATCGCGACGCCTTGTCGCCCATGGATCAGCAGAAATGCGCTCGGGGGGCCCGGCGCGGGTACGCGTTCCTCCGTGACCATGCACTTCTTGAAAACGGCCATTGCTCCTTTATCGTGAGCGAGACCGGCGAACCGGTCCTGCTCAATCCCGACGGCACGGCGCGCAAGGCCGGCGCGGGCGAATACTACGATTCCAGCCTCTACGCCGACTTCTTCGCCCTTTACGGCGTGTCCGAGTACGCCCGCGCGTTCAAGGAGCGTGAGGCGTTTGAGTTCGCGCTTAAATTGTACCGCAGCATTGAGGCGCGGCTGGTTTCACGGCAGTTCCGCACCGACCCCTATCCCGTGCCCCCGGGCTACAAAGTTCACGGGGAGCCCATGATCGCGCTCGAGACCTGGCAGGAGTTTGCGGACACCTGTGCGGCCTTCGGTGATCCCCTGGCTGCGGAGCTTCGGCGCAAGTGCGGCGAGTACGTGCGCGTCATCATGGAGGACCACCTCCAGCCCGACAACGTCATCCTCGAGTTTATCGGCACCGATAACCGCGTATACAGCCATATGCTGGGCACCTACATCAATCCGGGCCACACGCTCGAGGATTGCTGGTTCCTCATCCACTGGGCACAGCGGATCAACGATGCCGCACTTATAAAACGGGTCGTGACGGTGGCGCAGCGCGCCATGGAGGTGGGGTGGGACGCGGAATTTGGCGGACTGCCCCAGTTTATCCACCGTACGGGCGGCGCGCCCAAGGGTGAAGTCCCCCCGGAACTCGCGGACTCCGAAATGGTCCGGAAACTCAAAAGCAACTGGGACAACAAGCTCTGGTGGCCGCACAGCGAAGCGCTTTACACACTTCTGCTTTGCTTTGAACGCTCCGGCGATCCGGTCCTGCTCGACGCCTACTGGAAAGCGCACGAATATACGTTCCGGATTTTCCCCAACCCGGACAAATCAATTGGCGAATGGATTCAAATCCGCGACCGCAAGGGGAACCCCGAAGAGAAAGTGGTGGCCCTGCCTGTCAAGGACCCCTTCCATATCACGCGCAATTTCCTGCACGCGCTCAAGGTGCTGGATCGGCTGATCGGCCGGTAACCGGGCTGTATTCCAAAAACCGTGACAACCTTCTCTTTCACCAGAAGCATATTCCAACAGATAAGCGCATTCCGGGATTGCAGATATCCAAGGCAATATCAAAGCCAATACAGGATAAATAAGATCACGGGGGACTCCGGAAAATTGGGTGATGGAAACGGGTCACTTAAAAAATAGTAGCGGGAAATTATTAGTTGCCGGCTTGTTTACTTTTGTATGCTCCACACCGAAAGTCATCATTTCCCTGTTGGTCCATCCGGTTTAATGTGCAAAGGATTTCTTCAGAAGGCTCATCTTCGTTTGCACACGACAAACATAATGAAGGCTTGGTTACAAGTTCCGGGTTGACTTCTTCGCCATCATCGGATATTTTCCGGCGGGTTGATTATTTTAAACAGCCAGTTTTTATCCATAAGTTATCAACGCCTCCCGGACCGACGGTGTGTACCGCCTTGTAAAAAAAGATAGATGCCCAAAATCGCTCGAATCAAGCAAATTCAGCGGGGAGGGAAAACCATTTGCACGATAAAGACAAGAACACCACAATAAAATGGAAACTGTGGCTATCCGACCCGTGTGGTGAGTGGTTCTGGCGATGGAGCTACCGCGAGGGCGGCCTTACCGGCAGATATTGATTTGCAAATGAATAACTTTCATTGTTTAACGTTGTTGGCGTTATATATATTAACTCCATGAACGTTAATGAAATTAATTCCGCGTTGCTGTCCGGATACACCGAGGGTAAGGGGCTGTTTCCGCACCTCGAGCGCCTTGAAAAAGCCCGTTTCCGGTTCAATATGGACTTTGGCCTTGCGACCCTGCCGGAGGAGCCGGGTATCCTGCTTGTGCGGGGCGCCCGGCAATACGGTAAAAGTACCTGGCTTGAGGGCTGCATCAGGGACTCAATAATAAAATTCGGCCCGGGTTGTGCGTTTTACCTGAACGGTGATTTTTCAGGCAGTGACCAGGAGTTGGAGGATTCCATCCGCGGGGTCTGCGGTTTGTATCCGGTGGCGTCCCGGGTACGACGATTGTTTATTGATGAAATCACGGCAGTCAAAGGATGGCAGAAGGTCCTGAAACGGCTCTGGGACAGTGGCGATTTGGAAAACGTACTCGTCATCACCACAGGTTCCAAGGCTTCCGACCTGATGCGCGGAACGGAACGCTTGCCCGGCAGAAAAGGCCGGTTGTCGCGGACAACCTATCTCTTTACCCCGGTCCCGTTTCATGAGTTCAACCGTGTCTGCGGCGAGGTTCTCGGTGGGGAGACGCTGGACGCTTACGCGTTGACCGGGGGGTGCCCGGCGGCCTGTTCCGAAATTGCAGGCACGGGTGCGTTGCCCGCCTACATTGTGGAAATGATCCGCGACTGGATATTCGGAGAGTTTGCCGCTGCGGAAAGGAATCGGACAAGTCTCATCCATGTGGTTGAATGCATCATCCGCAGGGGCGGGACGCCTCTGGGACAATACAAGCTTGCGAAGGAGGCCGGGCTTGCCAACAATACTCTCGCCGCTGAATATACCCGGTTACTAGTTGAACTTTTATGCGTAGGCCGGGGATTCCAGTGGGACGCCCGCACCGATGCTGCGATTCCAAGAAAACCCGAGAAAATTCATTTCATCAACACACTGGTTGCCGCAGCCTTTCATCCCGCTGCTCCGCGAAGTCCAGCGGAATTACGCGCGCTTTCCCCGGAAGCCAGGGGGGCGTGGCATGAATGGATTGTGGCACAGGAATTATGGCGTAGGGCCGCCATCGCCGGGGCGGAAATTCCGGAGCAGCTGCCTTTTTGGGGGAGTAAAGAGCATGAAATCGATTTTATCAATGACCGGTCGACTTTTCTGGAGGTAAAATCCGGATTGGCATCACCGATGGAATTTACCTGGTTCCAGAAAACCTTTCCGAAAAAATCCCTGAAAGTCGTGAACGCGGGCCGGTTCGATGCTGGATCCATTCAGGGGATTCCTCTGATGGACTTTCTGATGGAAGCCTCATGATATCGTCCGGTTTCACGTTATGCGGACCCTTTGACATGCTTTTCCTGACCGTTTCGGCGCTCGGCCACAAAGATAAGGCCGCCCAGCAGGCTCACGGCAATGCCAATCAGCGAGGCGAGGAATTGGGTGGCCACGGCTAGCGGCCCGGAAGGGCTCACCGTGGAAAAAAGGACCTGTCCCAGCCCTTCGCGCACGCCCAAGCCTCCAAACGAGACCGGCAGGCTCGCGGCGAGCGCGATGATGGGCACGAAAATCAGGAAATAGACGAACGCGATTTCAAAACCCACGGCACGCGCGGCGAAATAATGCACTGCAATGCGCAGGAATTGCGTCACCAGGGACGTCCCGAAGACCCATCCGTACAACCCCCGTTTTCCCCGGTAAATATGCAGGTAGTCGTGGATGTCGCGCACCTTGTCGCGCAGGCGCAGGGGGTTGATGTTTTTAAGAAGCGTATCGTAAACGAAGGCCTGGACGCGGCGGCTGAAGAAGAGCGCGATGGAGAGAAGGAAGACAACAAAGAGCAGGCCCAGCCAGAGGAAGAGCTCTTTGGCCATGTGCGTGTGGCTGAAGAAATAAAGGTAGAAGGACGCGGCGAGCGCGAAGAGCGAGAGCATGAAAAGACCCGCGAAGCGGTCAAAGAAAGTGGCGGCGAGGCCTTCCTTGCCGCGCCGGATGTCGCGCCGCAGGCGGTAGACCTTGACCACGTCGCCGCCCATGGCGCCGGGCAGGAAGTTGTTGAAGAAATGGCCCACCATATAGAGCGAGAATATTTTTCCGTATCCGAGCGATATGCCCTGTGCTTTAAGCAAAAGGTCCCACTGGAACGCTGAAAGGAACATGCTCGCCAGGAAAACGAGCAGGCCGCCCGCAAGCCAGATCATGTCCGCGGATGCCACGCGGCCCATGATGTTGGCAAAACCGAGACGGCTGAAGAGAAAATAGAACAGGGCGAGGGTAACGCTGATTTTGAACAGGAGCAGGAGCGCGCGCTTCACAGCAGGCCCTCCACGATTTGCTGCATGGCCGCGGCCGATGCGTCCCAGGAATAGTTTTCCGCAAAGGCCCGCGCGCCCGCGGACAGGCGGGCCGCCTCCCCGGCATTTGACAGCACCCGGCGCACCGCGTCGCAGAAGGCGTCCAGGTTGCCGTATTCAAAAAGAAAGCCGTTGACGCCCGGTTTCACCGAGTCGCGCAGGCCCGGCGCGTCGCTGGCCACCACGGGCGTGCCGCAGGCCGAGGCCTCGATGTTGGTGATGCTCCAGCCCTCCTTGATGGAGGGGTTGACGAAGAGCGCGGCCTTGCGGTAAAGTTCAATTTTGGTTTCTTCGGAAATAACGCCTGTGAACCGGACATAATCCAGGTGTTGCGCCTGCTTTTTGAGTTCGGGCAAGTAGTCGCCGCCCCCGGCGATGGTGAGGCGGAGCGCGGGAAATTCCTGTTTGAGCCGTTCCGCAGCCAAAAGCAAGAATCCGGGGTTCTTGTATTTTTTGATGCGGCCTAGAAAGAGCAGGTGAAAGGGTTCCTTGGGTCCCCCGGGCGTATAGCGCGCGAGGTCGATTCCGTTGTAGACGATTTTTCCCTTCGCACCGTCAAGTCCTTTGGCCCGCAGTTCGCCCATGGTGCTGGGCGAGACGGCGGTGAAGGGCGCGTTGCGGTACCCGGCGCCGATGAGTTTTTCGGACAGGTAAACGTAGGTGGCCGGGAGCAGGGAGAATTCGTTGTAGATAGTGCGGTCAAAGAGGTGGTGGAAGAACGCGAGCACGGGCCGGTCCAGCAGTCGTGGAAGGAAGAAGGGGATTTTGTTCACATCATCCACGACCAGGTCCGCGCCCAGCCTGCGGGCATAACGCCGGATATTGGCATAGACCCAGAAGTTGAACAGCTCCCGTCCGCCGCGGCGCAAAACGCGGATGTTGCCCACCTGTTCTTCGGCCGGGCCGTTGGGATATTCCGAGGCAATCAGCGTGATGTCGAACCGGGCGGGGTCGAAGCGGTTGAAGATTTCGTGCAAATGCACTTCGGCACCGCCCGCTTCGGGGTTTTTGATGTCACGCCAGTTAACGATGAGTATGCGTTTTTTCATTGGAGGAGACGAAAAAATAATAATTGCCACCTCTTTTGTCATGCCTTATGTTTAAACCGCGTACGCGGGTAAGAAAGGGAAAGGGTGGGAGAGTTCCCGTAGCTTGTTTCAGAAGAAAGCAATAATAGGATGTTTTACAAAGACTATTTCAAATAAACCAGTCTTTTCGTCTGATCATGCTTGCCCGCATGGAATTTTACATAATAAATACCTGAAGCAAGGTGTCGCTGCGGTTTCCAAACCAACTGCCAGCAACCGGACGCCTTCTCATCGTTGACGAGTCGTTGGACCCTCCGGCCGTTTACGTCGTAAATATCGAGCAAGACATTGGCCTTTTCAGGCAGCGCATATTTCAATGTTATTCCGTCAATAAAAGGATTGGGCTGCGCCGATAAGGTCGCTGAAAAGATTCTGGTGTTTTTTGCAACAGCCAGGTCCGGATCACCATAGATTATGGCGCTTTGATTGCCATGACCATCCTCCACGGTCAGCGAGACGCCCCGGATGTCTTTTCCAACGATACGCGCACCTTCCGCTTTAATCACCTCGCCGGTGTTTAATGTGATGTCCCAAAAATAGCGGAGATAATCGCTTTCCGCGTCCGTGGTGTTGCCCGCATCCAGGCGCAGCGTGTCGCCCGTGGAATCCACGACCAGCGATACCACCGGCGGTTGATTCTGTGTCGCTGTTTTAAAAGCGTCCCTGGGGTTTGAAAAGGCGTACAATTCCACGGCGTCATTATCGCCATCGTCATCGGTGTCCGCTTTTTTGGGGTCCGTCGTCAATAACACCACCTCCTGCCCATCCCATAAACCATCGCCATCGCTGTCCGGATTATTAGAATCCGTTCCAGCCGTGGTTTCCGAGCTGTTCTCCAGCCCGTCATAATCCGGATCCAGCGCCGCCTCTTCGGCATCGATGGGAATACGCGTCATTTTGATATTGTAGCCCCCGCCCGGGGCGTTCTCACGCCAGACCAGCGGTACGTGCGACGGCGGAGACACCGTGGCCACCTTCAGGTCCACAATGGGACTGTCGGTTTTCAGGACCAGGGTCGGGGCTGTCCAGCGGTTCTGATGGATGAAATATTTCTTACAATAAACGGAATCCGCGCTCCTCCATAAATACCACAATCGCTCGCCCACCAGCGTTAAAAAGGGCCGGGTCGTGGCCCCGCCCACGGTTTCCGAAGTGGCCGAACCATTGGAGAGTTTAATGAATGCGCCGCCGATAAGAGCGGCAAAAACCGCGCTGTCCTTGTAGGAAACCGCGGAGGTGATATTTTTATCGTAACCCGGGTTCCCAATGCTCTTCAGGGTCGTCCAGCTTTGACCGTCGCCAACAGTATAATACAAGGTGGTGGGATTATAGATAAAGCACAATACCTTTCCCTGGTACGGCACCAGATAGGCGGGATTGCCGTTATCCACCACAACAGGTTCAGCCTGGCCCGGTTCAAAGATAGCCGAAATTTTCTTTTGCGGATATTGCCAGCGCATGCCGCCGTCATCCGAATAAGAGGCATAAAGCGACCAGTTGCCTTTCAGGGGATTTAAATGGTTGCTCATCATGGAACACCACATCCGGCCCGACGGCAGTGTGGTAAACCGGATGCCGCCCATGCATCCGCGAGGAATGTCCGAAACAATGATGTTATTGGGATAGGCCGGCGCCTGGGGGTAGGTAAAATGCGGATAGACTTCCCAGCGGTCCGGACCCGGCTGCAAACGGAAAAAATAATTGTACTGTTGAAAAGCGCTCCCCGGCGCATAGTCGCTGCACCAGCCCATGGGAATAAAATAACCGTAGCCGCGCAGCAGATTGTCCGACTCTGCCGTGGCCTGAACAGTCCCCCCATTTTCCCAGACCGTTGAAAATTGCAGGGAATAGCTGTTGGCCACGGCATCGGATTTCCACGTCTGTCCCGCATCCACGCTGGCAATCCAACCGGGACAACAATGGCTTCCACCGGGATTGCTGTTCGGTTCTGGCGGTGACGCCCAGTACCGGTAATTGTTGAGCCGATCGATTACCGCATAATGCGTATTATCGTAACTGACAATACCGTGGGATAAATTCCCCACCCGGTAGTTGTTATTGCTCTTATCCGTTACCAGTAGCGGCGGGGTTTGCGTGATGGGCCCCGTAGACCGCGTTAATGTCACAGGCGCAGGGGGCGGAGTGGCCGGTGGTTTAAAGTAAGTGGTCAGCAGCCTTGGTACCAGCACACGCTCTCTGGGATTGAGCACAGGTAAAACAGGCGCCACCTCTTTGGTGACCAGTCGGATATTGTCCATGAATATTGTCGTAGGGCCCTTGACGTCCCTCATCATAATCATCAGATTCTTCACATCCGTCATGTCCTCGTCACCCACCCAGGCCATGTCTTTTAGGGGAATGCGGAGCGTATGAAAACTCCCGGTGTCAACCTCGAATTCCACGGTGTTGGAGGGCCGGTACTTCCCTTCAAAACCCACCCAGACAAACACCTGGGCCCGCGTCGTACGCACATCCACATAGAGATAATCATACCCCGTCCAATCCTGCTTCTCGGCAGGGAGCCGATCCATGACCCGGAAAAGGCGGAACAGGGTGCAGAAATACTGGACATTGTAGTCCACCGGGCCGTTAAATTCATAGAAACTGGTACGAGTAGTGTCAAGCAGCCGGTTGGGACTCAAGTAGGACCAGTCCTGAAACATGGAGGCGCGAAAACGGACCAGTTCATTGGCAGGCGGGTTGCTGGAAAACATCTCGTGGCATAACGCCCACTCGCCCTGCGTCGCCTCTGCCGGAACATGGCGTGTCAGGAAACTGACCTCAACCCCGCCTTGATAGGCGATCTCGTTGGTGTCCCCTTTGCCGGCCATCACACTCAGAGGCCAGGCGGCCATCTCATCCTGTTCAAAGCCGCAAAGCAGGGTCTCCGTGGCCCGGCTGGGTACGACAACCAGCGTCGCCATACAGAAGATCAGGAATGTTTTAATGGCCGTCATTGGATTGTTCTCCCCGGTTTCTCTGTTCCTACTCTCCGTGATGGGTATCGTTCCCTTATTTAAGAACGATTATCTTTTTGGCAATATCCATGCCCTCCGCCTTGATCCGGGCGACATAGAGGCCCGCGGCCAACCCCTGCGCATCCCATTTGACATGGTGCATGCCCGAAGCCTGCGGCGTTTGTACCAGCGACCGGACCCATCGTCCGCTGTGATCGTAAACCTTAAGCGAAACCGCTCCCGGCTTCAGCAGCCGGTAACTGAAGACGGTCTGCCCGCAGACCGGATTGGAGCTGCTGCCAAGAAAAAGAGCGGCCGTGGCGTTCACCTGGGGTTTTTCCGCTCGGGTGGGATTGTCATTGGGGATGCGCTGGAATTTTATCCACTTTTCCGTTGATCCCGTGTAGGCCCAGGCCACTGGGAAAAAGTTCTCCGGCGCATACATGGTGGAGGCGAGGTTGCAGCTGTGAAGTTCGGTCGAAAGGGTGCAGGCCGGGCTCCATGCCCCATCGGGGAGGTCCTTCGTGTTATAACAGATGTAGTACTGCGCCCCGTTCTGTACCTGCCAGAAATTTAGCAGCCGATTGCCGCTCAGGGAAAGGACGCTGGCTTTGCACAGGGCCGGCGTGATATCCACCGGGCTGTTGCTGCCGTCGAATTGATAAACCTTCTGTCCATCGGCAAAATAGAGTTTACCCGTGGCGCTATGGTAAACGCCTCCGCTGGGTCGATGGGTGGCTCCGGAAAGAATCGCAGCGGGTGCGGTCCAGCCCGCCCCGTCAGAATGAGACCACTTGACAGAGTTGCTGTTGCCGTCCAGCCAGAAAGAAGCCACTTCATTCCCGTAAGGAATCAGCAACGGGAAAAATGTGGGAAAAAGAAAAGAGGTGGTGACCGTGCCCAAGGAAGCCGTCCGGCCCTCATAACTCCATCGGCTGGAATTCTCCACCCACCACTCCGCGCCGGTTAAATTGCCGGAGCTCGTGCCATACGTCCGCCATGCTTGTGCATCCGCCAGCCCCGTGGCATTGGGCCAGCGCCAGCTGTTCCCTTCGTCATCCGAATACCAAGCCCGCAGCCTGATGTCACGGTAACGCGTTTGATGCGCTGAAAACATCCAAATCCTTCCATTGGGAAGACGGACGCCGTTCACCTTCCATTCCGCGCAATGCCAGGAGGTGGGCGTAATCATTTTCTGCGTGGTGAGCTGCCAGTCACTGCCGTCAAACTTGAGATTACGGAAATACATGGCGGACGATACGCCGCCGCCGCCGCATCTTTCCGTATAAAAACCCAGCAGGTCATCCCCTGCGCCGGCAATCATATTGGCCGGCGCGTTGATGCTGTGGAAAAACCCTGGCACCGATGTCCAGTTCTGCCCCCCGTTCACGCTCTTCAGGACACTGCCGAAGATGCCCGTTCCCATGATGATATGATCATTGTCCACGGCGCTGATGGAGTACGCATTGGGAAGATAGGCGTACGAAGGACTGGTTGAAGTCAAGTCAATTGCCACGGGAGCGCCCAACGTCAATGGCGCCGTATTTCTCGCTCCGGCATACTTGCCCGTCCACACCGGGCTCTGCGGCGGCAGTTCCTGAACCGTCTGGAACGGCGTGGTGTCGCGAATGACGGTCAGTGCTGTGCCGTCATTGACGCCGGCCTTCAGCAGCCGCATATTGTCCACCATCAGGCGCTGCGCCTGTACATGATAAAAATGAGGGACATTGACTTGAAAATTGGCCATTTTACTCAAATTGAGCTTTCGTCCCTTCAAGGTATCCACACCCCAGTACAAAGCACCCTGACTGGAAAGGGGGACCTTGATCTCTTTGGCCGCCTCGGCCAGGTTGAATTCCAATGTCACCCATTGATTGGCAGGGACAACATAGCGGCGGATGAAAAAAGGAGAGGTCAGCTCATCCTGCAGGGTGAGCCATACCACGCATGAATCCACCGTGCTTTTCGCGTCAATCCGCAAACGGTCATACCCGGACCAATCAGAACCCAGCCAGCTTTCCAAAAAACCGAACGTATAAAAAACCTTACCCTGGGTGTAAATCAGGGAATTTTCCGGGACCGGGGGTGAAGTCAAATACCAGGAGACCGCATCACTTCCGAAATCCTTTCCCACCGCCCACAGCCCCTCGGTTGCGTCCCCCTGAAATAATGTGCCATAACTGCCGCCCATTGGGCTTATATTATCATTTATGGTTATACCGTTCCAACCCCAGGTCTGCATCTGGTCATATTCAAAACCCGCCAGCAGTTTTACGTCCTGGGAAAACAAGGATGCGGCAAGCATCAGGAAAAGAATGAAAACGGGACGCCAATTTTCCAAATGGCCATGATGTTTTTGTTGATTCATAAACCCTTCCTCCATTACCTGAGAATTAATATTTTTCTGCTGATGTTTAAACCTTCCGCTTTTATCTTGGCAAAATAGACGCCGGTGGCCAGGCCGGTGGCATTCCATTTTACATCGTGCGGGCCCGCCTCCTGGTAGCTGTCCTCGAGCGTGCAGATCCGTTTGCCCGTGATATCGTATGCCGCCAGATTGACATTCGCGGAACGATACAGGGAATAACGGATGCCAAACTGACTCGCTGTAAATGAATTCAAAGACGGATTCGCGAGCGGGGCAAGCTTGAAATCATAAACGCCTGTTTCACCCGTTGAATATTCATCCGCTCCCATATCCCAGGCAGAACCATAGGGACAAGCTTGCTCGTCGATGTCCTCGGAGAACGCCCCTAAACCCGGATCGGACACTCCATGATCTTTGGCTCCCATGTCAGTGGATGCCAGATGAAAGTCTTTTCCATTATAATCGACAAAGGTGAATGTCTGGTTGATCCTGTTCCCTGTCCCGGTCCAGCCGTTTGCCGTGCTGTCAGAAGAGGCGTTGTAATCAAAACTTCTAAAGGTGCCTCCCTCACCCGGGGTCACAGCCTTATAATCCGCTATTCCATTGTTGCATGATAAATTATTTTTTAAAAAACCCATGGGTTGATTCGTCACATCGATGCCATACCGCATATTATTAACACACGTGTTATTATAAACCTTAGCGTATAGCGCATAATCACCCACCTGGATACCGCAATACCCGTTTTCATAGCAAATATTATTATGAACGATTGGCGCGGGGAAATTGGGAGGAGTGGTGTTGTTGCTGCCTACGTCTATTCCTTTATACACCCAGTCTTTGTTTATTCCATGTACAATATTGTACGCTATCTCCGCGTTGCAGGATGTCCAAAGTCCCCCTGTTACCATATGAATCCCATCCGCGGTTATTATTAAGCCTATAAGTTTCATATACGCGCCGGGATTATCCAGGCTAAAAGCCACGGCGTAAGTATAATTCTGGGTACACATGAGTGTATAGCCGGATGCCGCAGTGCCATTATGCCTCTGCCTTTGATTGACTTCGGTTGCGGTGTTATAGGGGGTGTAAATGTTGAGATAATTGTTCGCTCCCGTAGTGCACGCAGGAGTGGAAATGGCAACGGTTTTCGTGTCCGGCCCCGAATCATAATAGCAGGGAATGTTAAGGGTGACACCCGCCGTGATTAAATTCTTGCTATTGATATGATTCGAGTCGGTCGCTCCCTTCAGAGCGTCCTGTAAATGGAGATATTCATGGGCAATCGAGGTAACGGCGGTTGAAGTCAAATCACTTGGCACGGCCCCGAGGTTGGTAACGACATTCCATTGGCTTGTTGAAATCTTTGAGGCAATGTAATAAATATTTCCGCCCGCAGTTAATTTATCCCCAACGCCAAGGTTCGTAGCGGTTTGGGGTACGGTAAAAGTCGCCATGCCAGAAATGATACTAACCTCTCCTCCGCTCGAATGGTCGTCGGTATTTTGACCGACCGAATAATATACATTCGTTGCTGCAGTGATACCTGTCGTTCCTGCAAACGGAAAAAGAAACATGGGAATTAAGGCAAACTTTATCACCCTTGCCTCCGCTTTTTAAAAATTATTTTAAAAGACAATCAATCGTATGGCACCCATTTTACATGTGTCCCATATTTTCTCTCCCTTACCGGACAATTAATGTTTTATTTACAACACTCAATCCATTTGCCTTTATTTTTACAAAATAGACGCCCGTGGCCATTCCATGTGCATTCCACCTGACCTTATGCTGACCGGCCTCCTGCTGCCCCTGAACGAGCGACGTTACCAGCCTGCCGCAACGATCATAAATCGTTATGGAAACATTCCCTGACGTTGGCAAACCATAGTTAAAAACAGTGGATTGCCTGAAAGGATTGGGGCTGTTCTTAAGAAAAAACGATGGCTGGGCTTTTGTTTCTTTCTTTTCCACACCGGTGTAGTTGTCATTCGGGATGCGCAAAAACTTTATCCAACTCGTTGTCCCGGTATACGCCCAGGCCACGGGAAAGAAATTCTCCGGCGCAACCATGGTGGATGAAAGCTTGCAACTCACCGTTTCTGTGGCCAGGGTAGCGGCCGGACTCCAATTTCCATCCGGCAGTTCTTTCGTGGAATAACGGATGAGATATTCTGAACCGCTCTGCTCCTGCCAGAAGGTGAGTAACGTGTTACCACTCAATGAAAGCACCCCGCCTTTCCCATCCGGCGGCGTGATATCCACGGCCGAGCCGCTTCCATTAAACACATAGACTTTTGAATTTACGCTAAAATAAATGCTGTCCGAATGATAGGTCACGGCGGTATAGACATCCTGGTCCAGATTCAATATCGTTGCCGGCGTTGACCAGCTGCTCCCGTCAAAGCGGCTCCATTTCACCGAATACGCCTCATTAAACAGGCATGCCGCGTTTTCCCCGTAGGGAATGATCATGGGCCGTGTATAAACTCCGGGCATTTTGGACAGGGTGCCTAATGTATGAAGATTACTATAGCTCCATTTCGAGGAATTTTCGACCCAAAGCGGGATGCCAATTTGTTTTCCACTGCTGAGGCCATAGGTGCGCGCGCTTTCCCCGTCCACGACTCCGGCGGCATCCTGCGAACGCCATAATCCGCCGCCATCATCCGAAAAAATGGCCTGGGCATGACGGCCTCCATAACGGGTATCGTTATTGGCCGCCATCCAGATCCTGCCGTTATTTTGCCTGACGCCCGTCACCTTCCATTCGGCGCAATGATAGGTATTGGGATGAATCATGGCCCGCGCGCTCAAATCCCATCCCGTGCCATTAAATTTAAATTGCCGGAACCAGAAGGCGCTCGGGCCCACACCGCCGGCGCATGATTCCGTGTAAAAAACCAGCAGATCATCGCCGGAACCACATAAATAATTCCCAGGTGCCATCTGGCTATGCAATACGCTGCCGGAACTCGTCCATGTCTTGCCGCCATCCACGCTGTGTTTGGCCGCCCCATAAATCCACCCCGCCATTATCAAGCGATTATTGTCCACCGCGGCAATCGCATACGGAATGCCAGACAGCAAGGGATAGCAGTAATTGCCGCCCGAACCGTAATCAATGACCGAGGGCGTTTCGAACGATAATGGCGTCTTGTCCCTGGCGCCGGCGTATTTGGCCCAGGAGGGTGCCGCCATTGGCAACGCCTGTACCGCGGGTAAGGCGGAGGTGTCGCGGACAACCTGCAACGCGCTTCCGTCATCCGCGCCGGCCTTGAGCAATCGCATATTGTCTATAAGAATGCGCTCCGCGCGCTTGCCGTAAAAAGCGACCGCGTTGATATTAATATTTGTCAATTTTGCTGGATTCAAAAGCCGGCCTTTCAACGTGTCGACGCCCCAATAGGCCGCCCCTTCCGCGGTTTGCGGAATCGACAGGAGCCGGTTGGCCCGCGCCAGATCATATTCCAGGGTCACCCAGGAATTGGCCGGCACCACGTACTTGCGGATGAGAAAAGGGGAACTGGTTTCATCCTGCAGTTGCAGCCAGACAACGCAGGAATCCACCGTGCTTTTGATGTCAATGCGCAGACGATCGTATCCGCTCCAATCCGTGCCCAGCCAGGAACCAAAATGGCCCTTGGTCATGAAAACGGTCCCCATTCGATATATCTGGGCATTAAAGAACCCCGTATTGCCTAAATCTTGAGGGAAACTGAGATAGTAGCTCACGTTGGAAGCGCCGAAATCCTTCCCAAGCGCATAGGAACTGTCCGTGGCGTCCCCTTGAAACAGG
Organism: Fibrobacterota bacterium; assembly: GCA_043802925.1. Taxonomy (GTDB): domain Bacteria; phylum Fibrobacterota; class OXYB2-FULL-49-7; order OXYB2-FULL-49-7; family JAEUSG01; genus JAZDKP01. Next base: position 32,329 of record JAZDKP010000095.1, read on the forward strand.
GTTCCGTAACCACTACTGGAATCTCCATTCCAGCCCCAGGTCTGCATCTGGTCATACTCGAAGCTGGTCAGGAGTTTTACATCCTGTGAAAACAAGGATGCGGCAAGCAAAAAGCAAAGAATTAATACAAGGCGCAAAACTTCCAAACAGTTTTGATGTTTTTGTTGATTCATACGTCCCCTACTTTAATTTAGTTTAATATTGATAAAAATACTACATCTGCTGCTATATATTGCTATAATAATGCAATATCTATACCCAGGTTTGAGCAGAGAATAAATTCTTAAGAACGCACTATTATTCAATATGTTAATGAAAAATATACTATATTTAATTAAATTTTAAACAATTATTTGCAAGACAATTGATAGGTTGATGCAAGAATAATGATATGAGTTTTACGTCCTTCCTTTAACCGGTATAATAAACAATGCCCAAAGACGATATCGTTCTACGCGAACTCCAGGCCAGGATTCCCTCGTTAAAAGATTTCATCAGAAAGAGCTGGGATATTGTCATACGTCTGGATGAAAAGGGAAGGGTTTGCGCCATCGGCGGCCAGGAAAATATCGAACCCTTCAATCAAAACCTCATCCTGAATAAAGAAATTGATGAACTTTACGATATGCCAAAGACCGGCCGGCCGGCTGATTGGGTAACGGATTTGTTGGCAAAAAAAGAGTTCACCCTCGACGATCTCATTCATTCTGACAAGGCCTTTCGCTCAAAAAACGTGTTTGAAAACACGGAGATTGGCTATGGCTTCTATTCCGATATCCCGGCTTCGATTCTATACCTCAGTAACCTGGCCGGGATAGGTCTATTCGGCATCATTCGTTTCAGGGAGTTGGCAAAGACGGTCAGCCTTTTGAACAGAGAACCTTTTATCATGGTTGATAAAAATGAAAATCTGCGCGGGTTCAATGCAAAATTCCTGGCCTATTTCCCAGACAACGCCTCTTCCCCGCATAAAATCCTCGGCAGGCCGATTGGGGAATGGGTCTGCCCCAATCCTCTCGCCCTCATCCGCAACACCGGTACGGCCTCTGATAAGATCCGTAGCCAACAGTGGCGCCCCCTGTTTTCAGCGACCCCAGCTGCTTTTCAGAACCTTGTCACCCCGTTTTTTCCGGATCGCAAGAATCTCACTTTTTCTTCCAGCGGAGCGGTCTGGACGCCCACGATCGAGGACGACCGCGGGTTATTGGAATTGGCCCCCCGTATCGATACCACACAATTCGATTATAAATTCATTCTGGAACTCCTGGTAGAAAATGGCCCTCTGCCAAGTTTCATCATCAACGGGGATTCCGCGGACAGCTACCTTTTTCCGGATTTCCAAGGCTATCTGACGGGCTTTGATCCGATAACCCATTTGTTCAGAATAAAAAAACAAGGAGAGATGGCGCATGAAGCCCTCTCCCCGGAAACCGTGCCGCCGGGCCGGTATTCTCTGGAAATCATTAAAAAAGGCCCTTCCTTTTTCCTCTTTCTGAACGACCAGTTAAAACTCACCTTCCACGACACCGCCCCTATCGAAAAGCAGACGGGAATACAATATCTCTATGCCTCCGTCAACGGCCCCATACGGATCATGGCAATGCAGGGCTATACCCTGCCACGGGAAGAGATGGCGGAGGATCCGGAAGTTTCTTTCGTGAATCCGGCCCCGAATTTCCTTCAATTCCACCAGGTGCTGGATAACCGCGTGGTTAATTTCAAAGGAGAGTTTTTCTACGCGCTTCACTTCTACGACATCACCCCGCTGCGGCAGGCCCTTCTCTCCCTCGAAAAACAGCGTGCACAAATCATGCAGGATCGGGACCGTTTCAAGTCCCTGTTGAAAAAAGAGCAGCCATCGGCCCCTGTAATCATCGGCGCATCGGCCGTCATGCAGCAGCTGATTGAAAAGGCCCGGATTGCCTCTCAATCGTCCGCCTCCGTATTACTACAGGGCGAAACCGGGACCGGCAAGGGACTGCTGGCCGAATTCATCCACCGGAACAGCCTCTATCAGAATGGCCCTTTTGTCAAGGTTGATTGCGCCGAACTGCCCGAAAGCCTCCTGGAAAGCGAACTTTTCGGCCATGAAAAAGGGGCGTTCACCGGCGCGATCCAGTCCCGGGTGGGAAAACTGGAAGCCGCGCACAGCGGGACGCTCTTTCTGGATGAAATCGGCAACCTCACCCTTTCCATCCAGGCGAAGCTGCTCCATTTTCTTCAGGATTTCACCCTGGTGCGGTTGGGCAGCAACCAGGAAATCAAGGTGGCCACGCGCATCATCGCTGCTTCAAACCGCGACTTGAAGCAGCTCGTGGAAAAAGGACTGTTCCGCGCAGACCTTTTCTACCGGCTGGATGCCGTGTCATTGGATTTGCCGCCGCTTCGCGAGCGCAAGGAGGACATTCCCGATCTTTGCATCTCTCTGCTTAAAAACTACAACAGGAAGTTCAATCGTTCCGTCAAGAAATTAACGCCCGCGGCATTTCAGCGCTTGATGGCGCATGACTGGCCGGGCAACATCCGCGAATTGGAAAATGTGATTCAAAAAGCCGTCATCTATAGCGACAAGGACACCCTCGCGCCGGAGAACCTTGAGATTCCCGAGCAAAAAAAGGCTTTCCACAAAAAGCAAGCCCCGCTAAAAATCCCGACCCGGAATCCCCGCGCCTTACGGCGTGAGCATTGCATTGAATTGCTGGAAAAGAACAACGGCATTATCCGCTGGGCCGCGCGCGAGGCCAAAGTGTCC
>JAZDKP010000096.1:0-2701 GCA_043802925.1 Fibrobacterota bacterium
GCCACCGCCGCCGGGGATGCGGTGACGCACGGCGACGGAGGCCCGTCGCCCTCCATGGATCATGAAAATGTGCCATCTTATTTTCCGCCCGGATCAGGAAATCTGTAATTAGGTCCCGCAAAGCGAGGCAATTCTTCTACGTCCCGATCGCAAAACGCATCGCGACCAAGCTGGCCGGACGCCAGGCGCCTCCTTCAACCGGGATTAGTTCCTGTGCCCGAAAGCTTAAAGCCCTGCTTGCGGCGCTTGGCCGATCTCGATGAAACGAAGCGGCGGCGGTATTCCCCGGGGGAAATGCCTTCCTTGTCGCTGAATAGGCGCGAAAAATAGTAAGGATCGTCAAATCCGAGCTGGGCGGCGATATCTTTGATCCGCTCATTCTGTCTTAAAAGCAGCTCCTTGGCGCGGTTGATTTTAAGCATGAGGAAATACTGCCGGGGCGAAAACCCCGTCATAATTTTGAAGCTTTTGCGGAAAGTCTCGTAACCCGTGTTTTCAGAGGCGGCAAACTCATGGAAATTGCACTCCGCGGAATTTAGTCTTTTCTTTAAAAATATCCTTGCTCGATGGAGCAGGTCGTCCGTTCTCCGGAATGTAAAATTATTGATCCACAGCCACGCCTTTGCCAGTATCTCGTGCAGCAAGAACAGGGAATATTCCCTGAATCCTTTCCCCTGGTAAAACCAGACGTCATAAAGCTCCTCGTAAAGCGAAATAAATTCCTGGTCAATACCGATCTGGTAAAACGATTTGTTCGCCGCCGGGATAATGTTTCCGAAAGAGTTGACGGCCTTTGCCCCGTCAAAAAGCACCCAGTATTCATTCCAGGTTGTCCCCTTGTCCGGATCAAAGTTGTGCCATTTTTGCGGATAGAGGTAAAAAAGCGTTCCCGGCGTCACTTTACGCCGCATAGTGCCGGCATCCTCGAAATAACCGGCGCCTTTTATAATGTACATGAGGGCATGATATTGCAGGATGCGTCCGCGCGTTTTTTCCATTATCGGGAGCTTGTCCATGTCCAGTCCCACACCCTTGATAATGCCCTTGGCATCGAATTCATATCTTACCAATTTGTCCATCTTATTTGCCAAAAGAGCCATTTTCATTTTTTGAGCCCTATTATATAAAAACCCGCAATGACAAGACAATATCTAAAAAATACGGTTAACGCGCACAGCCCCTGGGGACTATTTCACCGGTTGCCGGATAATGCGGAGTAATCCCTAATGAACAATGAAACCCCCGATCACAATGAACCAGCCTGCAGAACCATCGGAATCGGTTCATTTTGACGCGCGGCATTACTCCTTCCGTGAAATATGGCATCACCTCTGGCCTTTGATGAGGCCGTTCCGCCTGAGCATGCTCCTGAGCGGCATCCTGGTCTCCATCGTGGGCTTGGCGGTAGCCATCATGCCCTTGTATCCAAAGGTGATTATTGACACAGCGATTCCGCGGCGTGATATCCAACTGATCCTGATTGTCAGCGCCGTCTTCCTGGCGTGCCAATTTCTGCGCATGCTGCTCTGGTATTGGGGTATGGGCCGTATCTTGTGGATCAAGGAATCCATTCTCTTCACGCTGCGATCAAACAGCTTTCAGCACCTGCAGAATCTGTGCCTGTGCTTTCACAACAAATACCCGTCCGGATTCCTGTATGAACAGGTGTTTGGCCGTTCCATTAACAGCATCGGGATGCTTCTGATCAGTATTTTCAACCAGATGATTGTCTATCTGGCCAGCATGGTATTCAGTCTGGCGTTCTGTCTGAGCCTGAGCCCGCCCATGACCCTGCTGATTATTATCGGGGCCATAGGTTATGTGGTCACAGCACGGAAGCTCTCGCCCACGATCCATGCCCTGACCAAAGAATCGATCAACCGCTCCAACGCCGTAGCGCAATATATCATGGACAAACTGCGCGGGACTAAAACAATCCAGGCTTTTGCGCTGGAGGAACAGGTCATGGATGCCTTTCAAGAACGGATATGGAAACTACAGAAGGCCAGCTACCAGACCGACCGCCAGGTTCAGAAACTGGGATTCGTCACGGAAGGACTGGGATACCTGATCAACGTCGTGATCATGGTCGCCGGCGCTTATGCGATTCTTGGCGCCCGTATTTCGGTCGGAACCCTGGTGGCTTTCGTTGGGTATGAAGGCACGCTGATCGGGCTCATTTCCGCCACCGTCAACATGTATGGCCAGTTTAGCGCCGCACGGGCCGGATTCGACCAGGTGCTCACGGTGCTCGATACCCAAAGCACGGTAATTGACAAACCCGGAACCGTGATGCCCAAGGCTGTGCTAGGTCAACTGGAATTCCGGAATGTCACGTTCAACTATGACGGCAACCCCGTGCTCCGCGGGATTAACTTAGTTATTCCAGCCGGCCAGACAGTAGCCCTGGTCGGGCGCAGTGGCGCCGGTAAAACCACAATCGCCAACCTGCTGTTACGGTTTTATGATCCGAACGCAGGCGCCATCCTGCTCGATGGCCGGGACATTCGGGATCTGCCCTTGAGGGAATATCGCTCGCTTTACAGTGTCGTTCTTCAGGATCCTTACCTGTTTGACGAAAGCATCGCCAACAACCTCCGCTGTGCCCGACCGGATGCCACGGATGACGACATTCGCGAAGCCTTGCGTAAAGCCCAGGCCTTGGAGTTTGTCAAAGCCTTTCCCGACGGCATCCACCACC
>JAZDKP010000097.1:0-24394 GCA_043802925.1 Fibrobacterota bacterium
CGTGATGGTGATCTGCTGCAAATCAGAGGAATAGCATTCTGCGTTTGAACCCGCGGTGATTTGTTTGACCGGAAACTCAATGATTTTGGAAATAAAGGGGGGCTTAAAACCGAGGCCTTCATTTTTAAAATCCATGGAAACGGATCCGAGTGTGACCAGCACCCCGCGGTGCCCCGGATTCACAATGTAAAACGATGAAAAAAGCAGGATGATTAATAGAATAACCGCGATGATAGAGATGATTTTTGTAAAAGCATTCTGCGAATTAAAGAAGTTGGAAACGATTTCCTCAAAGTCCGCCATAACGATCTCCTACGTTTAGTGGTTGTGTGCCGCTTGTTCGGGTTCTCCTAATTGCAGTATAAAAGATACAAGGTCGACGACCCTGTAACAAGATAAATGGGCCGGCCTGTTTTCAGATGCCCCACCCGTTCCGGAGACTCTGGAATATCCGGCGATAGCGATTCTCTTCCGGTGCGATCATGTCGTCGGGGAGCATGAACATGCCGCCCCCGTTCCAGCCCCGTCCGTTTTGCATAAACGCAATGAGTGAACGCTGCAGCGAAGTGTCGGCCGGCCAATTGGCTGGCAACGTCGTTTTAATGGGCCGGAAGAAAATAAACCAAAGGCCCTCCGGATCCGGCTTTGTAGGATAGCAATAGGCGGCGCGCTGCATCTTGAGCGGATTGCTGTTCTCCGGAAGCAGTTCGCCCAGTCTCGGGTCCATGAACCAGGTTTTGAGCACCAGGGCCCGAAAAGGACTGTCCGGATGGTGGCGCTTGAAAAAATCAACAGCACGCTCGAAGCTGCGGGTCACGCTCTCCCAGTCCATTTTGCCGCCAGCGGGAATGTGCAGGGATAGCACCGTGTCGCCACGGCGCAGGCAGGGTTGCCAGGCCGGGCGGGGGAGGCGCACCTGCTTTGCCAGGACAAACCCGGCGGGATCAACAGGATTGCCAATCACCTCGTTCTCCCTTTCGACGAGGCGCGTCGTCCCGGCCGGGGAAGCGGATGCGTCCGGGGATTGCAGGACCCCTTCTTCCGTAAACAATGCGCCCTCTTCGGCGACCGCGAGGACCGCGTTGTCCGAGGCCCGCTTCCAGACGCAAACGCCGCCTGCAAAGGGTGAAAGCTGATATTCGAGGCGGCCAAGACGAATCAAGGGCTGGATGAAATAGGTGGCCAGCCAGGGGAACTGCCGTTCGTAAACACCCGGAACCCCGCGGCCGCGCATATGGTTGGAGACAAAGCAGTCTATCTGCTGAAGCGTCTCCGTTGTTACGCTTTCAGGGTACCGGAGCGTGCGGTGCCATTCCGCAAGTCTTGGCGCGAACTCGAGCGATAAAAGCAGATAAAACAGGCCTGCCTGTTGCCCCAGACGATTCAACAGGGGCGGCGCTCCCCACGGCAGGTTCTTTTCAGGGGTGATAAAGACGCGCCAATGCAGATACCATGCCAACCTTCGCAGGTTTTCGTCTGCATCGATGATATCCGTCAGGGCATTGAGAGGGCCGAAAAGGCCATTGGAAAGACCGAGGGCTTTTAGGCGCCCGGGAATGTTTGCTTTGTCAAGAAACGGGAGACGCTCATCGGGCATGGCACGCAGGGCCTCCTCCCACCGATGGGGAGTGCCGTTAAAGGCATCCGGTTCATTGAGCGCAGCGAAGACGTGGGGGTGTTGTATCAGTCGACACCAAACCGGTAGCAGGCCTGGGCCGTGGCACTGGCCGCGCGCCAGCCAAACAGCCCCGTCACTTTGATTGAAAAATCCTGAAGCAGCGAAAAGCGGCAACCCAGGCCCACGCCCGGAGAGACCAGCGGAAAGACCCCCAGCGCAAGGATGGCGCAGGGGTTGATGGGTTCGTTCCGGTTTTCCTCATACAGATAGGCGCTGCAGTACCCCGTGATGGCCGGAACAAACAGCACGGAATCGATTCGCTGGTCATAAAAACCGAGCATGGCCATTCCGCCAAGGCCGATGTGGTCGTCCATGATTTCGTACGACAGGCAGAGGACATTTTGCGTATGCAGTTCAACGGTCCCGGTCCCGTCGCTCCAGGGGAAAAGGGTCTTGTCGTACCGGTTTGTGGTATGCGAAAGCCCCGCCCCGGCGCCGATGAACTGGGCGTAGTGGCTGCGTTCGTCAGAGAAGTTGACGGCGCGGATGTCCTGCGCGGACAGGCCCGTTGCGGCGTAGAGCGTGAGGGCCATTGCGAGGCAGGCGTGTACTTTCATCCTTTATCTCCGTTATGGACGCGGAAACGTGCGTTTTATCAATATGAAAGATAATAAAAAATTGGCCGGGGAGGGGGACATTCCTCCGGACAATATTGTCCAATTTCAGGCGTCTTACCTCATTTTTCGGCCATTTTTGACTTCTTTCCACTCTGTTTTTGCACTTTTCCAGGGTTTCTGTGCTCTGGATCACCTATTGCTTTTAAGCACGCATATCGTCATTCAATTTATGGGAGGTTGTATGAAACAGAGAGTCCTCATTGCCGCGTTTTTGATCCTTGCGGCGCTGGCGTATCCGACCAGCATGTTCGTAGTGGGGTTACCCGAGCTTTCCACTGCCTCGGAGGTTATTGTCCAGGCCAAAGTAACGGCCATTGTCCCGCAGTTCAACAGGGACAGCACACAGATTGTCACCTATATTCGAATGAACATCAATGACGACCTGCTCGGGGACAAAGAGGACAACGAAATCATCATCCGCCAGCCCGGCGGCACCCTCGGCTCAAAAATGATGGCCGTGGAAGGGACCACCACCTACCGCGTGGGCGACAACAATGTCCTTTTCCTACGGCGTGACCTCGAAAACAATTCCACCTTCCAAACCCTCGGCCTTTACCAAGGCAAGTACCGCATTTTCACGGACGCTTCCAATGTGCAGCGCGTGGCCCAGGAAGTGAACGGCAAGGTCATCCTCTACAAGTCCGCCGCAGGGACCGGCCCGGTCGAGACAGGCAACAACCTACCTCTTAACGAGTTCAAAACAAAAGTCCTGTCCTACCGGACCGGTCAGTAAGGAAAGGAAGCAAAATATGAAAACGAATATTATATCCATTGTCATCGCGTTGCCAGTCCTGTTGTCCGCCTATACTTTTCTCGGGCCCAAATGGCCCGGACAGACGCCCGAAGTGCAGTATTTCATCCAGGAAGACGGGACGCCCGACGTGGTGAATGAATTTGACGCGGTCACGAATGCCTTTCAGCAATGGCCGGACGTCGAAGGCACGGCCATCACCGTCCAATACATGGGCACGGTAGAATCCCAGTCGGTCGCTCCCAACCATAAAAACATCGTGAAGTGGGAAGCGGGCAATGGTTTCAATTTTGACCGCAACGTCATCGCGGTTTGTTATTATTGGTACGAAGGCACGACCATGACCGACTTTGACATGGTCATGAACGGCCGCGACTTCCAGTGGTCCACGAGCGGCGAGTGCGGAAAAATGGATGTGGGACGCATCACCCTCCACGAAGCCGGCCATGCGCTGGGCCTGGGCCACAGCGCGGCGGCCTCCTCGGTGATGCTGCCCACGGCCGCTTATGGCGATGTCACCCGGACTCTTTTTACGGATGACAGCCTGGGCATCATCGCATTGTATCCGCGTACGGTCGTCAACAACCGTGCGCCGGTCATTGTGAGCACACCGGTAACCGAAGCGGTTACCGGTGAAAAATATGAATATCAGGTCATGGCCACGGATGCGGACAATGACCCGATACGCTTTAAGCTTCTTACGATGCCGCTCAACATGCGCATCGATTCCGTCACGGGGCTTATCCTCTGGTATCCCAAGTTTCTGGACCTCGGCGCGCACACCGTGACCGTAGAGGCGCATGACAAGTTCAACGCCCGCGCCACGCAGACCTTTATTGTCAGGGTCGGGGACCTTGTGGTCTATACCCCGGACACAATCGTCAATTTCGCGGACACGCTCTACTATCCGGTCCGCGTGACCAGCATGGAAGGGTACGGCATCTATGCCGGCAACATCGAGGTGAGCTACGATTCGAGCAAGATTGTCATGCTGGAGGTGGACACCGTGGGTGCCTGCATTCCCGGCGCCACGCTCGCCAAGAACATTACCAGCAACCGGGTCAAGGTCGCGTTCGCCGCGGCCGAGGCGTTTATTGGCCAGGGCACGCTCTTTCGCATCAAGCTCCTGGTCCACAAGGAACATTGCGGCGAAAATATTCCTGCGCCCGTTGTCAAGGCTTTTTTCAATGACGGGGACCCCGTGGCCACCACGCGCACAGGGAACATTTACATGAAGTGCGGCTCCTGCACGGGCTCCTACAGCTACAATATCGACGGCAAGGTGATCTACCAGGCCAATCGCATGGGCGTCAGTGACGCGGACGTATGGGTCACCGTGCCGGAGCGCATCGAGGCCGTGACGCAGAAGGACGGCTATTATGAGCTGGTCAAAGTCCCCCGTACCACTCTGACCTTCAAGGTTGAGTCCGCCAAGGACTCGGGGGATGTGCGTGACGCCATCTCGGCCTACGATGCCTCCCTCATCCTCCGCAACGTGGTTGGAATCATTTCGCTTGCCACGTTTTCCAAACAGTCCGTATGCGCGGATGTGAACAACAACAAGCTTATCACCGCCTACGACGCGGCGCTTATCCTCCGGTACGTGGTGAAGTATGACGACGCCACGTTCATCGGCCGTTGGTTCATGGTATCGCCCGCAGTGGAAATTAAAGGGCTGCTTGCGCCAAGGCACGACGTCAATTTTGAGGCCTATCTCGTCGGTGATGTCAGCGGCAACTGGAACGATTTCACAAAGATGCCCAAGGTGGCCGCGGGTTCCGCGGGTGTCCTCACGCTTTCGGCCGCGTCCGAAATCCCCCCGGTCCAGGCTGGCGGCGAACCCTGCCAGAGGCTGACGGTGGCTTGCCGCGGTACGGCCGGGGTCTACTCCGGTCAGATGGAAGTCGCCTTTGATACGGACCACTACACCCTGATCGGCGTGAACGCATCCCTGATGATGAATGGTTTTACACTGGCGCACAACGTGGCGGGTGGCAAGGCGCTCATTGCGTTTGCCGGGACCCAGCCGTTTTCGGGTGATGGCGCGCTTTTTGACCTTGTGCTGTCGCCCAAGGCGGGCGCCTCCGGGAGCGGGCTCGTCTCCTCCACGCTCAGTAACGCCCGCTTTAACGAAGAGCCGTCCGGTGCCATTCTCGTGGAAAACCGTGTCGCAGCCGCGGAAGGGACTGTTGAAGGCATCAGCCGTATTTTCCCGAACCCGTTTAACCCGGCGGTCACGGTTTCCTTTGTGCTGGCAACACGGGGCCGCGCTGTGGTCAAGGTCTATGACATCGCGGGCCGCGAAATCTGCGTCCTTGCCGAAGGACTTCTGTCCGCCGGCCAGCACCGTGTCATGTGGAACAGCCGTGACCGCCGGGGAAAGACAGTCGCCTCGGGCATCTATCTGCTCCAATTTGTTTCGGAAAGGAAGGTGCAGACCCACCGGCTCTTTCTCATGAAGTAATTTCAGTCCTGCAGGGCGAAAGGAACGGGGAGGCGTGCAAAGCGCGCTTCCCCGTTCGTCTATAATAATATATATTTATAGAGCCCACCGATTGTCTTTCACAATCAGAGTGGGAGGTCGAGTGCGAATGGGCTGTTTATCGTCCTCTTTGGCGGGCTCGAGGTCCATTGAAAACTGAACGATTAAGGATTTCGCGTGGCTGACAGCACAAGGGGCACGGTTCGCAAGCAGGTCGGCATTGACCAGGTGACCGTGGGCATGTATCTCGAGGATGTGTCCACGGAGCGCGGCGTGCTCCTGATTTCCCGCGACATCTCCGTGCAGTCCGAAACGCAAATCCAGGCGCTCCGCCAGCGCGGGGTCCAGAAGGTCACCATCAACGTACAGAAGGGAAAGGACGTGGTGGGCGCCCCGCCGGTGAGGGCCACGGTCCGGACCGCGGAACCCTCTGCCAGCGCGGCCGAAAACCAGAAGCAGGCGGAACTGGCCGAGCGCGAGGCCGCCTATTACAGGGAGCTGAGCAAGGCGCACGATGTCCACGCCCAGACCGTGGAAACCGCGACGGAGGTCCTTCGCAACATCAAGAACGGCCGTACATTTTCCACGGTCAATGTCCGCGGTGTTTCAGAGAGCATCGCCGAAAGCATTGCGCGCAACCCGGATGCGCTGGTCAGCCTCACACAGATTAAGGGTTTTGACGAGTATACGTATACGCACTCTGTCAATGTCGGCATTCTCGTGACCTCGCTGGCCGCGGAAATGGGGTACAAGGGCGAGTCCCTGGTCGAGGTCAGCATGGGCGGCCTGCTCCACGATATCGGTAAAATGCGCGTGCCAGATTCCATCCTCAAAAAGCCGGGTAAACTCACGGACCTCGAGTTCACCACCATCAAGCGCCACCCGGAAATGGGCATCGAAATCATCGGTGACCGTCCGGGCATCCCGGACATCACGCGGAAAATGATTTCCCAGCACCATGAGCGTTTCAACGGCAAGGGCTACCCGCTTGGGCTCGCGGGCGCCCGCATCCACGAGGCCGGGCTCATCACGGCCGTGGCCGATGTGTTTGATGCCCTGACCTCGGACCGTGTGTACAAGGAGGCGTGGACTCCCCAGCGCGCGCTCGCCATGATCTTTAACGGGTGCGACGTCGATTATTCCCGCCGCATCGCCGAACTGTTCGCGCGTCACATGGGCATCTATCCGGTGGGCAGTTTTGTCCGCCTCGTGTCCGGTGAAATGGCCGTGGTTGTGCGCGTGGACCGGGGGCACCTGTTGGCGCCCAGGGTGCTTGTCCTGTTCGACAAAGGGGGCAAACGTCATGCAAAACCGGTGGAATACGACCTCCTAGTCAAGCAGAACGGGCCGGAGGGCGCGCAATACCGCATCGAGGTCTCACTGGACCCCAAGGCCTACAGCATTTGTGTCAGTGATTTTCTTTGATGCCTGCCAACCTTTCGTCCCTGCGGATCGCATCGGCCCATTACCGGGCCCTCCTCAAAAAAATCGCCTTTTTCGAGACCCGTCTCCGCAGCCGCCATGCCGCGTCCATCCAATGCCGGCCCGGGTGCGCGGAGTGCTGCACCCTTTCGAGCGTTTTTCCCGTGGAGGCGCAGGCACTTTCCGCTGCGCTGAATAAACTGCCGATCCGTGTGCTCGGTGCGCTCACGGAAAACAAGGGAGACCACAAGGTCTGCCCGCTTCTTCTTGACGGACGCTGCACGGTCTATGCGGCACGCCCGGTCATCTGCCGCACGCACGGGTATCCGCTTCGGGTGAACGGCCGAGTTGACTTTTGCGGGTTGAATTTCAAGGGCGTCCGTTCGTTCGATGCGGAGGACGTCCTGGACCTCGATGCGCTTAATACGGTGCTGGCGGTGGTGAATATTGTATTTTGGAAGGCAACGGACGGGGAGCATGGCCGGAACGCGCGCGTTCCGTTGAAACGGCTTCTCGCACAAGCAATACAGCAGAGGCGGTCCGGTCACAAACGGAAAAAACATGCCAGGGGTTGAAAAAATAATTTCGGGCGGACAAACAGGCGCGGATCGCGCCGCACTCGACACGGCCATCCGTCTTAACATACCGCACGGTGGTTACTGTCCCAAAGGCCGCGTGGCCGAGGACGGTCGCATTGATGCCCGTTACCTGCTGGAAGAGACGGAGAGCGTCGATTATCGCGAGCGCACCGAGCTCAACGTCATCCACTCCGACGGCACCGCGGTCTTCACCGTCTCGGGCATTCTTGACGGCGGAACCAAAGAGACGGCGGACTTTGCCAAAAAACACAACAAGCCCCTGCTCCGGCTCAAGGCCGTGGATGAAAGCCCGGTGTCCGAACTTGCTTATTTTATCGGAAAGTATGAAATCAAGGTCTTGAACGTGGCCGGTCCCCGCGCCTCGCGCGAGCCCGGAGTCGGCGCGTTTGTGGACCGTGTGCTTTCCGAGGCGCTCGCCGAGGCCTGACGCGTTATCCCAGCCGGCGCTTGAATGTGAGCAGTGCCACACTGTAAACCCCCACTCCCAGCAGCAGCAGAATCAGGGCTTCGCGCCGGAATTCCATCATTCCCGCTCCTTTCAGCGACATTTCCCGCACAATGTACATGAAGAACCGTACCGGGTTCAGCAGGGAGAGCGTCTGCACCCAGCCGGGCATGTTGTCGAGCGGGACAAAGAGGCCCGAGAGGAGGATGAAGAAGATGAGGATGAACCAGATGAGGAACATGACCTGCTGCGCCGTGCGCGCGAGCGTGGAGGTGAGGATGCCGATGCCCAGCGAGGAGAACATGTAGAGCACGCCGAAGAGGAAGAGGCCCGGCACAAAGCCGCGGAAGGGAATGCCGAACCAGAGCGTGGCGAGGACAAGGAAAAAGGCGATTTCAAGAATCCCGATGATGGCATAGGCCGCGGATTTTCCGAGCACCACATGGAGGGGGGAGATGGGGGTGACCATGAGCTGCTCAAAGGTGCCCCGTTCCTTCTCCTTGACTATTGAAAAACCGGAGAGGAGCGCGGTGACAATGGTGACCAGCAGCACCACCAGCGCAGGGATCATGTACCAGCTCGATTTGAGCATGGGGTTGAACAGCACGCGGGTGGAGACCGTGACGGGCAGAAGCTGTTCGGGCCGGATGCCCCGGGCCATGAGTTGCTTTTCCATGCGCGCCTTGACCCAGCCCGACACCACGGCGTTCAGATAACCCGCGGCAATCTGCGCCGAACTGGCGTCCTGCCCGTCCACGAGGAGTTGCATTTGCGTCCCTTCAGGCGCGTCCAGCTTTTGCGCAAAGTCCGGCGGCACCCCAATGACCACGCGCACCTCCCCGGCGTCCATCCGTTGCCGCGCTTCGGCTTCATTCGCGAGGTCGCTCTTGAAATCGAAGAGCGCGTTGTTCTGCACGGCTGCAATCAGTTCACGGCTCTGCGGGGTTTGGCTGCGGTCCAGCACGGCCACGGGCGTGTTGCGCACCTCGGTGGTCAGCGCGTAGCCAACGATGAAAAGTTGTAAAAGGGCGGGGACCACCAGGAGCCGGAGCATGAGCGGGTCCGCCTTTATCTGCGCGAACTCCTTCCAGATCATGAGCCGTAGGTAATTCACATCTCCCTCCCGAAGCGGCGCACTGCCACGGCAATAAACAGCACGTCCATGAAAAGGAGCGCGAGCAGGGGCTTCGCGATTTCGTGCAGCCCGACCCCCTTCAGGATGATGCCCCTGATAATCTGCAGAAAATAGGTGGCGGGAATGACGTGCGCAATCGCCTGAAGTGCGGCGGGCATGCTCGCGAGTGGAAAAATGAAGCCCGAAAGAATCATCGTGGGCAGAATGGTGGCCGGGAGGACCATGAGCATGGCCTGCTGCTGGTTTTTAGCCACGGTGCTGATAATGAGCCCCAGTCCGAGCGCGGCCACAATGTAAACGAGCATGCATCCCGCGAGCAGCCAATGGCTTCCCTGCACCATGACGCCAAAGGCAAGGCGGCCGACCAGCAGCACCAGCAGACCGTCGAACGCGGCCAGCGCGATGTAGGGGATGATTTTTCCGAGGATGATTTCGCGCGGGAGGAGCGGGGAGACCCGGAGCTGGCGGAGTGTCTGCGTCTCCTTTTCGCGCGTGATGGAGAGCGCGGTCAGGAGCGCTGAGATCATCATGAGGATGATGGCCATGAGGCCGGGAACAAAGAAGAGTGCGCTCTTCTGTTCGGGGTTGTAGAGGACGCGCGGACGCACCTGCACCGGTTCGGGCGCTTCGAGTCCCAGAGCATCCAGCACGGCCTTGCGAACCACGGCTTCGGCGGAGTTGCGGATGAGCGACCCCACGGCCTGGTCCGAACCGTCAATGAGCACCTGGACCGCGGCCGCCCGGCCTCCGCGGCGCAGGTCCCGTTCAAACGACGCGGGAAAACGCACCACGGCCTTGACACGGTGCTTGCGAAAGGCCGCTTCCGCGTCCCCGAGCGCCGCGACCGTGCCGGTCACGCGGAAAAGGGTGGAGGCGTCGATACGTTCCGTGACAATCCGGGCCACGGGTGAAGGAACGGGGCATTCCACCAGCACGGGCAGGTCGCGGTAATCGAGCGTGAGCGCGTAGCCGTAGAGGAACATCATGACCACCGGCATGGCGAGCACAATCATCAGCGTCTGCCAGTCGCGCACGATATGGCGGCCTTCCTTGCGCATGATGGCACCGAGCCGCTGAAGGGAGAGCCCGTTCATGAGGGGGTTCCCTTTCGCGCGCGCTCCACGAGGCGGATGAAAACCGCCTGCAGTGTTGCGCATTGGTTCTCTGCTTTGAGCCCGGCCGGCGTTCCGAGCGTTGCGATGCGGCCGTCCACCATGAGCGAAATGCGGTGGCAGTACTCTGCCTCGTCCATATGGTGCGTGGTGATGAAGACGGTGGTGCCCTGTTCCGCGAGCGCGGTGAGGAGGTCCCAGAACTTCCGGCGGCTCACCGGATCCACGGAGCCGGTCGGCTCATCCAGGAAAAGAATGGGCGGCTCGTGCAGGTTGGCGCAGGCGAGGGCCAGACGCTGTTGCCAGCCCCAGGGCAGGTCGCCCGCGGTCCGCTTCAGGAGGTCGGACAGCCCGAGGAAACGGGCCATGGCGTCAATGCGGTCCGAGAGGAGGCCGCCCGAAAGCCCGTAGAGTGAGCCGTAGAGCGTGAGGTTATCGATGACGCGCAGGTCGGAATAGAGGCTGAACTTCTGCGACATGTAGCCGATGCGGGTGCGTATGCGATGGGTTTCTTTTACAATGTCAAAACCCGCCACATGGCCTTCACCGGAGGTGGGCGCAAGGAGCCCGCAGAGCATGCGGATGGCCGTGGTCTTGCCCGCGCCGTTGGCGCCGAGGAAGCCGAAAATTTCACCGCGCTTTACCGCGACCGAGATATGGTCCACGGCCGTGAAGCGACCGAAGGTGCGGGTCAGGTCGCGCGTCTCAATTGTATAATCGCTGCTCATGACGAAAGTGCCAGAAAAAAGAGGTCTTGCATACGCTTGGCCGCGGGATAGGCGGAGAGAAGGCCTGCGGGTGTGCCTTCCATGAGCACCCGTCCCTGGTGCAGCAGCGCGAGCCGGTCGCAGTATTCCGCCTCTTCCATATAAGGTGTGGAGACCAGGAGGGTCATGCCGCCTTCCTTCAATTCACGGAGCAGGTCCCAGAACTCCTTGCGTGAGACCGGGTCCACGCCCGTGGTGGGTTCGTCGAGTATCAGCAGCTCCGGAGTGTGAATGAGCGCGCACGAGAGTGCGAGCTTCTGCTTCATGCCGCCCGAGAGAAAGCGCACGCGGCGTTCCTGGAAGGGGGCGAGCCGCGAGAATTCGAGGAGCCGTTTCAGCCGCTTGTCCCGTTCGTGCCTTTCAACTCCGAAGATGTCCGCAAAAAACAGGAGGTTCTCCTTTACGCTCAGGTCCTCGTACAGAGAGAATTTTTGCGGCATAAAGCCGATGTGGGAACGGAGGGCTGCGGGGTTCAACGTTGCGTCGAGTCCGAGTACCACAGCGCGCCCCGTATCCGGTGTAAGAAGCGTGGCGAGGATGTCAAACAGGGTGCTCTTGCCCGCGCCGTCCGCGCCGATGATTCCATAGAGCGTGTGGATCGGAATTTCGAGCGAAACACCGTTGAGCGCGATGACTTCGCCGAAGTGGCGCGTCAGCGCTTCAACCTTTACGGCCGGCCCAGCCATTTTAGTGCCATACCTCCACGGGCAGGCCCCGCTTGAGGCCGCCCTCAGGGTTTGGCGCCTGCGCGCGGACGCGAAAGACCAGCTCGGTGCGGGCCTCGCGCGTCTGCACGTTCTTGGGCGCAAACTCCGCGTCCGGACTCACCCAGGTTATGATTGCGGGATGAAAAGCCCCTTTGCCATCCGGCGTATCGGTGCGAACGCGGACCGTCTGCCCGGCCGAAAGGCTCGCGAGCAGCGGTTCGGGCACGAAGAAGTCGATCTGCACGGTGTCGTAGCGGCCGATTTCGTAAAGCGGCTGGCCGGCCCCTGCCACCTCGCCGATGTTTTTGTAGCGCGTGAGCACAAGGCCGTTTGCCATGGCGCGGACCCGGCAGCGCGCCAGCTGGTCCGTGCTCTGGCTGAGTTGCGCGGAAAGCGCATCGCGCCGCGCTGAAAGGCCGAGGAGCGCGAGCTCGCTGCTTTTGAGCCGTTGAGTGGAGGATTCGACCTTGGTCTTGAGGTCATCGGCCTGCTGCTGGGGCGCGGAATTTTTTTCCACCAGCCCTCTGATGCGCTCGTATTCGCGTTTTATTCCACCCAGGTCCGAGCCCCCTGCCTCAAGCTCCGCTCTTTTCGAGAGCGTCTGGGCGCTCAGGTCCGCCAGTGTGGCAAGAATCTCCTGCCGTTTTAAATGATAGGGCACGGTATCGATGACAGCAAGCAGTTCGCCCGCTGCCACGCGCTGGCCTTCGTCACGTGTAAGTTCCATGATAAGCCCTTGCACCGTGGTGGCGGGCTGCCAGGTCCGGACCTCGACCACCGCGGAGCCGAGGAAGCCGCTGTCGCCCCCTTTTCCGCAGCCGCCCAGTATTGCGGCCAGCACAAGGATGGGAAACGTACAAATAAGAGTTTTCATGTTCAGGCCTTTCATTTAAAAACGGATAGGGCGGCCTTCCGCGTATATCAGTGTGAGGCAGGCGCTTTTGATGAGGAAACGGGATTGTTCCAACAGAAATCGGGACTGGGCAAGACGGCTTGTTGCGTCAAGATAGTCGAGTGAGGCTGCGCTTCCGGCGTCGACCGCATTTTTGGTGTTGGCCGCGGCTTCGGTTGCGGCTTTGACTGAGGCTAGCGCGGCTTCCTGCTGAAGCCGAGCGCGTATCAGCGCGGTCTTGGCGCGTTCCAGGTCTGCGTTAAACCGGCTTTGCAGCCGTTTGCGTTCGAGACCTGCGGCCTCGGCCCGCTCCGAGAGCTGGCGTGCCTGTGCCTGCGCGCGGAAACCGTCGTAGAGGGTCCAGTTGGCCTGCAGTCCGGCGATGCTGTAACCCCTATACGCATCCGCACCCATATCGAGGCCCGGGTTGGAGTACCGGTAACCGATGACACCGGCCACGGAGGGGAGGTGTTTTGAACGGGCCGCTTTTTTCCGGTCCAGCAGGGCCTGCTCGGTGAGTGTAAGCGCAACGAGCTCGGGCCGCGTGGTGTCGGACAGACGGATGGAATCGACCCCGGCCGTCCCTGAGGGAAAGCTGTATTCCTCTGGGACGAATGCGGTGTCGGTGCCCTGGGTCAGGTAAAGGATTTCCCATTTCAAAGAATCGGAACGGCCTTGCAGGCCGATGAAGTCGACCCGTGCGGCTGCAAGCCGCGCTTTGGCGTCCGCGGTCTGCGCCGTGGTGGCCATGCCGGCCGCAAGCCGGTTGTTCACGGTCACGGCCATCTCGGTAATCTGTGCTATCAGCGCCTTTTGCACGTCCATCTGCTTTCGCGAGAGTTCCCAGGCGAAATAAACCATACCCAGTTGGAACGATAAACGGTTTTCCGCGGCCTGTGCGACAAGGGACTGCGCTTCGGCTTCGTGCGACGCTCCGGCGCATGTATAATAACGTGAGAGTCCGGTGAAAAGGGGCCAGCTCAGGTCCGCCCCGGTCTCGACCTTGTCGTTGGTCCCGAGTGTGCGTGTGCCGATGGGAGGGGGCATACGGATGGACTGGGTGTCGCTGGTCCAGCTGTACCCGGCGAAAAGCGAGAGCGAGGGGTGCCAGGCCGCGCGCGCCTCGGCCAGCTGGTCCTTTGCGGTCCGGACCTGCAGCCTTGCCGACAGGGCCTCGGGATTGCGGGAGAGGAGCGCGGACTGCGCCTCGGGCAGGGTGAGGCCATGGAGGCCTGCGAAACCGGTGAGCATCAGTGTCATGATTGGTTTTATCATTGTGTCATTCCTTTGTCAGCAGGCCGTCGCAGGCCATTTGGGTGATGGCCGAAACGCGCTGTTGGTAGTAGGTGTCATCAAATTTGAATTCCTGCTTAAGAATTAGAGGCCCCACAACTTTCAGTACCGGCTGGACGACCACGGAAGCGATGCACATACCCATGATGTTGATGAAGATGTGGATGGGTTCCAAAGGACGTATCCGTTTCTTCCGGATGGCTTCATGCAACGCATTAAGCAGAATGGGAGGCATGTCGCCAAACTCCCCTACAAACGCGTTGCTGATGACGGATGGAAGGCGGTGCCCCCCTTCCGTCACCTCGCGGATAAGCACGCGGACAAAGTCCGGGTTCTCCTGGATGACGCGAAGGATGGTGGTCACCACGGTTTCAATGAGAATACGGGGACCGGGGGCTGCGGAATCGGGGATGCGCAGGTTGTTCCGTACCGAACCCCACACGCGTCCCACGATGTGGGCGAGCGCGGCCTCGTACAGACGTTCCTTGGAGCGGAAATAATAATGGAGGAGCGCCTTGTTTACACCCGCGCGGCTTGCGATGGCCTGCATGCGCGCGCCCGAAATGCCTCTTTCAACGAATTCACGGCACGCGGCCTCGAGGATTTTCTGTTCCGTGGAGGCGTTGCGGGTCTTTATTGATTTACCGGATGGTTTAACCATATGGTTAAATATAATATATTGTTCCAGCGAAACCATCAAATTATATTTCATCAACGTTTACGACCGGAAATTCATCGCAAGGATCCGCATGGAATCAATACACGCCATTGTGGCCAAAATGGCCGGCTGGCTCTGGGGCCCGCCGCTCCTCATCCTTCTCATGGGTACGCATTTATACCTGACGCTGCGGCTACGCTTCATCCAGCGTTTTATCTTCCGGGCCATCCGGCTTTCGGTTACCCGCGACCCTTCGGCGCCGGGTGACGTCAGCCAATTCGGCGCACTCACCACGGCGCTCGCGGCCACCATCGGGACGGGAAACATCGTGGGGGTGGCAACGGCCGTGGCCCTGGGCGGGCCGGGCGCGGTGCTCTGGATGTGGCTCACGGGTGTGTTCGGCATTGCCACCAAGTATTCCGAGGCCCTGCTCGCGGTCAAATACCGTGTCAAAACCGCGGACGGTACCATGCTGGGTGGTCCCATGTACGCGCTCGAACGCGGCCTCAACATGAAGTGGCTCGCCATCTTCTTCTGTGTGTGCACTGCCATTGCGGCCTTTGGCATCGGCAACATGGTGCAGGCCAACTCCATCTCCGCGCTCCTCAAGGACGGGTTCAATGTTTCGCCCTACATCACCGGGCTCGTGCTGACCTTGTTCACCGGTATCGTTATTCTGGGCGGTGTCCGCTGGATTGCCCGCGTCTGCGAGGTTCTCGTTCCCTTTATGGCGCTTTTTTATGTGGCCGGCTGCCTCGTCATCCTTGCCATCAATCATACCTACCTTCCCGAAGCTTTTCGTACCATTGTTTCGCACGCCTTCACGGCCCACGCCGCGGGCGGCGGTTTTGCCGGGGCCGCGGTGCTTATGGCCATGCGTTACGGCGTGGCGCGCGGGCTTTTCTCCAACGAATCAGGGCTGGGCTCCGCGCCCATCGTGGCCGCGGCCGCGCAAACGCGCAACCCGGTGCGCCAGGCGCTGGTCTCCTCCACCGGTACCTTCTGGGACACGGTCGTGGTGTGCGCCATGACCGGGCTCGTGCTGGTTTCCACCATTCTCAGGCATCCCGGCGGCTTCGCGGGCCTGAACGGTGCGCAGATGACACGCATGGCTTTTTCGCAGATTCCCTATGTCGGGCCCCTCGTACTCACCGTGGGGCTGCTCACGTTCGTCTTTTCCACCATCCTCGGCTGGTCCTATTACGGCGAGCGCGCGGTTGAATACCTTTTCGGCAAGCGTTCCATCCGCATCTACCGGCTTTTCTGGGTCGGGGCCGTGTTCGTGGGTTCCGTGGTCACGCTCAAGTTCGTCTGGGACTTTTCGGATATGATGAACGCGCTCATGGCCATTCCCAACCTTATCGCGCTTCTGTTGCTCTCGGGCGTCATCGTCCGCGAGACGCGAAAGTATCTGTGGGAAGGACGGCTGGACGAGGCGGGGGAGTAGGGGAGGTTCGTTCAGGACGGAAGCCGGTTACATTAGACGATAAATATCGTTGTGATGACCGATGAATTTAAAGTAGACGCTTTCCGTTCCAGCGAATTCAAATATAACCCTATAGTGAAGATCAACTCGGAAACTCCAGGCATTCAGGTCCTTTGGATGCAGTTTTTCTGTCCGAAGTCCGGGATGGAATGGATTTTCGCGAAAAATGCGGGTTTTCTTGTCGGCCTTTATCCGAATCGCCAGAGGCAGATTCTTGAACAAGCGATCAAATGTCGGGGTCGTGTAAACGTCAACCATTCATGATTTCCATCAATGATTTCCGTTTCTTAGCCGCCCCTTTCTTGATTTCTCGATTGGATTCTTTCAATGATTCGATGAAATCCGGATTGTAAAAGCCTCCGATATCCAGGAGGTTTTCCAACTGCTTAGGATCGATCTCAAGCATTAGTTTTCGTCTGGAACGCACTAAAGTTGCGGTCATAATTCCACCTTTCTATATGAACTTAATATATAAAAAAATAGCAACATCTCAAAACCCAATATTTTATCGTTGTACTATATAAAAAGTCATATTCCCTCCCACACCAGCTTCACTGCGAACACGAACAGCAAAATCCCCAGTCCTTTCATAAGCCATCCGTACGCCTTGCCCGAAAGCCATCCGCGCGCCTGCCCGGCAATGAGCGCCAGGCACGCTTTCCCCCCGACCAGGCAGAAATAAAACGCAGCAATGAAAGCGATTGCCGCAAACGGCCCCTGTGCCCAGCCCTTCAGAACCGTGGGCGCGCCCACGGTGAACCAGAACAGGTAGGGGTTGGGGCTCAGGAAATTCACGAGTACGGCCTTGAACAGGGAACGGGGAGCGTCGGCCGTGGGAGTTGCGGAAATTTTATCAGCCCGGAAGGTCTTGTATCCCAGGTAGAACACGAAGAGGCCGCCGGCAATGGAAATTGCGCCAAGGACCGGGTGATAATGCGCGATACGGGCCATGAGCAAAAGTGCGATAATGATAATGGGCAAATCCGTGATAAGCGGTGCAAACGCGCTTTTAAGGCCCTCGCGAACGCCATACTGCAGCGTCTGCGATAGAATGAAAGTCGACAACGGACCGGGTGAAAATCCGGAGGAAAGGCCGAGTGTCAGTCCGAGGAGGAGGAAATGCGGCATGGTTTACTCTTTTGTCCCTGATGCCTGTCCTGTCAAATCCACTGTCGCAACCACCTTTGCCAGACGGATATCGCGGGCTTCGACCCAGCTTGCATACGCGTTGGAAATATCCGGCAGAGAGAAGCCGGAAGAAGCGTCCTGTCCGTTCAGGCTCCAGCCGAAGGCTCCGGCATAACCGTTGTTCCAGGCTGCATTCAGATATTCGACGAATGATGCGGACGTGACATTGGTCGGAAATTCACCGAGCAGCACGCTGCGGTCGAGTCCGAGATCCGCTTTTGCCAGAAAGGGAGGGGCCCCCCCGCTGTTGGAATAACTGTGGACCTCGTAGAAATCGAGCCCCAACCCGGTCCAGTCCTGCAGCCATTGTGCATCCGCGCAGCCCAGTGTGACAGGAATCGTGGAATACGCTTTGATGCACTGGACGCATTCTCCGAAAAAGCGCCGAATCTGCGCCCTCGAGACCGCGCTTTGTCTGCCCGCGCCGCCTTGTTCAAGGACAAACCATTCCGGCTCGTTCATGATGTCCCACGTTGCAATCTGCGGGGAGGCGCCGTAACGCGACATGAACGGGCCAAGGCAGGAATCCATGAAGGATTGCCGTTTGAGGGAATCGGTGATGACGGCGCTCCGGCCGCGGAAGGGGACGTCGCCCACGACAATTCCAGTATCCAGCCAGAGGTAATCGAGCAGGGTCGCAATGATGCGGATGGAATGGCGTTCCGCGATGCGCAGGAAAGTGTCGATGTCCGCGTAGCAGAGAGAGTCAAATCCTAGGACGTAACCGTTGCTGTCAAATTCGGGTGAGGCCCGGCCGTCGCAGAACAGAAAGCAGCGCACGAACTCCACGCGGTTTGAATGCAGCGCCGCGAACTGCGAATCTGCGCGGAGGGCGCTGGCCGGCAGGCTCATACCGTCATGCGACCATGCGCTCTCTTTCCCTGACGCCTGGCCAAAGTCATGCCCGTAATAGAGCCATGGATAGTTGATTCCGGCCATGAAAAAGAGGGAATCCCCGGAAAGATGGATACCGTCCGGACCCACAGGCGCCGCGGGCCCGGTGGGAGCGGGTTTGTCCGCACAACCGGCGAGGAGAAAAAGCAATGCTGCGGCAAGGGCGGGCAATGGGATGGATACGGGGCCCATGTTTTTCCTCACTGCGCGGGTTTGAAATACTCCAGCAGGCGCCAGGGCGCGAGCTTTTTCAGGTGCTCGTGCGCCTCACGGAAGCCGAACTCCTCGACCGTGCGCACTTCCTTGATTTGAAAATGAAACAGGGCCGCGGCCGCGATGCGCACCACGCCCGAGACCAGGAAGACGAAGAGCAGCGGCGACAGCCCGAAGAAACGGAAATCGTGCGATGCGAGGGAGCCGCCCAGCAGGGCGCCAAGAAGGATGCCCGTGGCGTTCAGGATGGTGAAATAGCTGTTGCAGATGGCCAGACGCTGCCGCGTCACGGCGTCAAAGATGAAATTGCCCACCCCGAGTTCGTACCCGCCCCAGAGCCCGCCCGCGAGGAGCTGCGCGCAGACGAGGTAGATGAAGATGAAGCGCGGTCCGCGGTCCGTGAACTGCGTGGAAACGAGCCAGAGCAGCGGCGTCAGCGCGGTGACCATGGTGCTGAGCTTGATGGCCTTGAGGTTGCCGTACTTGTCCACGAACCTGCCCCACCATGGCATGGTCAGCATCATGGAGAGTGAGGCGGAGAGCACAATGAGGGTGTATTGCAGGTAGCCGAAGTGCAGGTCTTTCAGCATGTACACGGTAAAGAAAGGAGAGGCAATCTGCACGGCCACCATGAAAAGCGCGGCGCGGATGGTGAAACGGCCGAAGTTGTTGTGCCGCATCTTGTGTAAAAACTGGAGGAGCGTGAAGTAAGCCGATTCCTCGTGCTGGAAGTGGGGTTCGTACTGTTTCCGCAATGCCCAGAGCGAGACCATGCGCGCCACGAATGCGATGAAGAAGAGGGCCGTGAATCCGAGGTAAAGGTGCGTGCCTTTGACCGCGTCCAGAAAAAAGCTGGCCGAGAGCATGCAGACGAGAGCGATGAAGCCCACGATGCGGCTGCGCTGGCCAAAGAAGGCGGCGCGGTCGTGTGTGACAAGGTCCTTCATCCAGGAGTTCCAGACCGGACCCGTGAAGCTCCCGGCCATGATGAGCAGCGTATAGGTTATGAGCAGCCCCACGGCCGGCGCCTGCGTGCGCAGGTCAAAGCGGAAGTAGAGGAGGCCCGCCAGAATGACCAGGAGCCAGAGCAGGGCCTGCGTGGTCACGCCCACGGTCACGATGCGTTTGCGCGTCCATTGACGCATGAGGCGAAGCGTTCCCAGTGTGGCAAAGGCGCCGAAAAGGCTGGGGAAGGCGGTCAGAAAGCCCACCACGCGGTTGTTGGCCTCCATGGCAATGGCAAAGGGCTGGATAAAACGCAACCCCAGGCCGTCCATGACCCCGGCCCCGCCGCCGTCAACAATACTATACTTGCGTGACTTTTCCTTGAGATTTTCGAGCGTCTGGGTGTCCACGAATGCCTTACGGCCGCCTCAAGAAATTGAGATTGAAGAACTCGAGAAAGCGCATGGGAGAGAGCCGGTTCAGATGTGCCGATGCTTCCTTGAAACCGAATTCTTCGACGGGGCGAACCTCCTTGATTTTCAGGTAGAAGAGGAGGGCCACGGCGAGCCGGCCAAAGCCGCTGATCAGGAAGAGAAAGATGAGCGAAGACATGCCCCAGAACAGGTAGCGGTCCATGAAGTGGGACGAGGAGATAAAGCCACCCAGCATGGAGCCGATGAGCACGCCCATGCCGTTCAGGATGCTGAAATAACAACTGCAGATGGACATGCGCTGGCGGGTCACGGCGTCAAAGATGAAATTACCCACGGACATGTCATAGCCCGGCCAGATGAAGCCCGAAAGAAGCTGGACCACGATCAGGAAGATGAACATGAAGGTCGTGCCGCGGTCCATGAAGAAATAAGAGGCGAGCCAGAGGAAGGGGATGAAGCCCACGCCGATGGAGGTCATTTTGATGGCCTTGAGGTTTCCGTACCGGTCCGCGAACCGGCCCCAGAAGGGGAGGATGATGAGCGAGGTAATCGATGCGGCGAGTACGATGATTGTGAACTGGACATAGCTGAACCGGAGGGTTTTCAGCAGGTAGACGGTTGTGAAAGGGGCGGCAATCTGGACCATGATGGAGAACAGCCCGGTGGTGATGACGAATTTGCCGAAATTGTTGTGTCGCATTTTTCTCAGGAATTGCAGGAGCGAGAAATAGGCGGTCTCGTCCACCTCAAAATGGGGCTCGTACTGTCTGCGAAGGATGAAATAGGAGGTCATGCGCGCGAAAAATGAGATGGTGAAAAGGACGACGAAGCCGAGATAGATATGATAGCCCTTCATGAAGTCGAGAAAAAAGCTGGCGATCAGCATGCAGATGAGGCCCACACTCCCGCAGATGCGGTTGCGACGGCCGAAAAAATTGCCGATGTCGCGGCTGACCAGGTCCTTCATCCAGGAGCCCCAGGCCGGGACCGGCAGGCATCCGCCCATGATGAGCACCGTGTACACGATGAGGACGCCGTAGGCCGGGGCCTGGCCCCTCATGTCCAGGATGAAATAAAGGGCGCCCGTGCCGATGATAAAAAGCCACAGAAGGGCCTGGACCAACACGCCGGTCATGCAGATGCGCTTGCGTGTCCATTTGCGCATAAGCTGAAGGGTCCCGAGCATTGTCAGGTTCCCGAACAGGGAAGGGAGGGCGTTCAGCAGGCCGACCACGCGATTGTTGGCGCCCAGGGCCAGCGCATAGGGCACGATAAAGCGGAGCCCGAAGCCGTCCATGACGCTCCAGGCGCTGCCTTCATAAATGCTGAGCTTGCGCGAACGCGCTTTCAGGTCCTCAAAGACTTGTGTGTCCATATCCGCGTTAAAAAATAAGTGGTCGCGGTTGTGTGATTCCACAGGATTGTAGGCAGGGAGGCGGGGGGCTTGACGGGTCCTGCAATTAATATTACATTCCGACTGACTTGCATGACCGGAAAAACATATTTTCCTGATGTGGAAAACAAGCTTCCCGACCCCTGCACGTCCTGCACCGGCACCTGCTGCCGTTCCGTATCCGTACAATGGGAACCGCCGGACACGGAGGCGGATTGGGACAACCTCAAGTGGCTGGTCGCGCACAAGAACGTGAACGTATACAAGGATTTTGACGGGGACTGGCTGGTCGAATTCCTCACCGACTGCGATTACCTTGATTCAAACAACCGGTGTAAAATTTACGAAAAGCGGATGGAAATCTGCCAGACGCATCCCACCGAGGATTGCGAACGTTACGCCGAGGGCGACTACGCGGAAGTGATTTTCCGGAACCTCGCGGACGTTGATAATTATCTTGTCGAACAGGAAGCCCGGAAGAAGGCCGGGCTGGCTTGTCCGCCTACTTTAGCAGCGTCACCTTCATCTGCCGGCTGAATCCGTTTCCCTTCATCACCAGCACATAAACCCCTGCGGCCGCGGGCTGATTCCCGCTGTCACGGCCGTTCCACTGTGTCCGGTATTGGCCGGGCCGGTGAAAGTCATTGACAAGGGTGCCGACACGTTTACCCGAAATGGAAAACAGGGCCAGGGTCATGACACCCTCTTTTGCGGCCGAATACCGTATAGCCAGCGATGGGTTGAAAGGGTTGGGCGCAGCGGAAAGTGCCGCGGCCGTCAGCGGCGTTGATTCGTCCATGACGCCGGTTGTGGAGGTATCGTGCCGTTGAAAGCCCACCTCGTCCGCGTTCACGTAACCGTTGGTGGCTGCGACCGCAATCAGCCGCACATATTTCGCGTCCACCGCGGGGAAAGGCGCTTCTTTCTGGTTGAGGTCGTTTGCCCAGCTTCCGGTTGCGAGTGAATCAAAGGCCAGGCTGTCCACGCTGTACAAAAGTTTGTACTGCGTCATCACCCCGTTCAGTCTGCCATCCTGCCAGGGCAGGTAATAGACCTTGTCAATTTTTCGCGGGGCCGTGAATGCAAAGCTCAGTGTTTCGGGCGCACCTGTGGAAAGCCACCAGGCGCGTGTGCTGTCCAAGATTTTGTCGGCCGTGTTGGTGCCGCCATAGATGGGACCGGTGGCAGTGACGGTGATTTCTGCACGCGGCACAAGCCAGGGGGCGGTCATCCAGCACGTGTCGCTCACACCCGCGAGTGCCGCTGCGATGGGAATGGGCGCGGAACGCCATCCAGCCACATGTTTGACCACCCCTCTGGCCACGGCAACCATGGTGGGAAGACCCGAGGTCCAGACTGCCACGGTATCGAGGTTCACGCTAAACCGCTCGGTCCCTTTCCGGTAATATCCGGTCGAATTGAGCGTGACGCCAATCAGCGCCACGTTCTTCTGGTGCACCGAGAGGCGGATGGAATCAAGGGTTGCGGTCGTTGAGATGATTCGAATGGAAACCGTATCCAGAAAACCGCGCTTGCTGACCCGGATGCGTGCGGTCCCGGTATTTTTGGCAATGACCTGGCCGTAGGGCGAGACCGTGGCGAGGAAGGTGCTGAGCGAGGTGAAGACGCATTCCTTTTCCGTGGTGTCGATTTTTCCCGTGCTGTACGCGGTCACGGCAGAAACGCGCGTGCTGTCGTATTGTTCAAGCACGCTGTCATGCGCAAACGCCTGCATGGAGGTTGCGGTCAAGCTGTCGAGCGGGTCCTTGTTTTCAATTGCGACATTATAAAAGGTCAGCGGTCCGATGCCGCGTGTGTTTTCGAGCCAGGGGCCGTTATAATTCGCACCCGTGAAGGGATTGTATTCTGGCGGGATATAACTCACCGCGTCCCCTTCGAACGTGCCGCTTTGGATATAAAGCGTCACCGTGTGTTGTGTCGTGTCAGCGGAAAGGGAGTCCGCCAAACCCCATGCACGGCCATTCTCGCGGCGGAGCGAGAAATAGCGCTTCATAGCGGTGTCCGCGGGCAGCAGCACGGGCTGGTCGAACTGGAGCACGAGCTGAGTGCGCGCATCGTCCGCATACCAGGCCTTTTGAATGTCCGGAGGGGTGATGTCCACGGTATCGGTGGAACCATACAGGTCACGCGCTAAAAGCCGGTACATCCAGCTTCCCATCTCGGCATAGCCTGTGGACAGATAATGGCAGTTGTCGGAGTATCGGCCAGCCACGTTGGTTGTAGACATGAGCGACACGTCGGGAAGCAGGTCCGGAAGGCGCCGCTGGCAGTCGCGTAGAATGTCCTGATAGTTGCTGCCGCATCCCGGTCTTATCTGGAAGACATAGAAATGCTGAATGGAGGGACAATCGGCGAGCCAGCTGTCGTGGATTATTTTGAACCTGTCCGCATAACCCTTCGCGTTGAACAGGGAATCACCGCTGTCGGATTCGCCCTGGTACCAGAAAAAGGCCTTGATACCGTTGCGCAAACCCGCTCGGGTCACTCGGAAAAGCAGTTTGCCATAGATGGAACCCAGGGAGGTATCGGGAAGGTGCGAGGCGCTGCTTGTTGCGCCGACTGCGCCGTTGAAAAAACAGACCGGGACCGCGTAATCCTCAATGATATGCCGTCCAATGTCCCAGGAAGTCGAGTTGCCGCGGTGCCAGGCAGTATCTGAAATCGAGAATGTACGGACCCAGGGTGAGTAAAATGTTACTTCGGAACCCGCTGCATTGGACTGGCCTTCGGTGATGAAAGCATCGCCCGAAAGTACACTGTCGGCAGTGGACACCGTTGTCGTATTAACGCGCAGTTCGACCTTGTACGATGCGAGTTCGGCATGGAGCCGGGCTGAAAAGGTAAAGGGGGCTGAACCCGCGCTATAGACCAGCACCTGCTTGAAATACTGATAGGCCGCACCGTTTTTCAGCACGGTCAGTGTCACCGAGTCCGAGCCTGTGCTCGTCACATTGCCGGTGACAATGACCGTGGCGGAATCCTGTGCGTCGCGGGCGAATAACTGAAGCCTTTGAGGGAACGAACTGAGTGTTGCGGTCTGGCTGAAAGCGATAACTGAAAGAACGAGAATTGCCGGGAGGAATAGAGATTTCATTGATACCCCTTTTTTTAGAGTCATAGGGTGATAATGCAAATTTGATGCTTGGATAAAATATACTATAAACGTATGATAATGAACAAATTAAGATTTCTTTCAAGCATTTGATGATTGTTTTGGTACATATTTATTCGCTATAGTATGTTTACGGTTCTTGTAACTTGT
>JAZDKP010000098.1:0-7138 GCA_043802925.1 Fibrobacterota bacterium
CGCGGCCCTGTTTCTGGAGGAAAAGGAAAATCCGCACCCATGGGAACTCGTGTATGAGACCCGTTTCCGGGAGCCGGACTGGAAACAACGCTGGTTCTTTGACCGGAATATCCAGGTGCGGACCACGAACGAGGGACTCACCGCTTCCGCGGAGGTCGAATGTCCGTTCATGACTTACCGGGAACCCTTTGCCCTGCAGGAATGGGACCTTTGCTGGGAGGCTGAACTTTCGTCCTTTGGGGTGTCCTTCTTCTTCAACGGATCCGGTCTGTTGAGGGATTCCCGGATCGTCACGCCCGATTTCACCGGTTACACGCTGGGAATGCTCTTTTCAAAGTTTTCGGGGCTCTGCGATCCCACTCTCAAGCGAAACTGCATGAACGTGGTGTGGGCAAAGCCCATGGCCCCCCCAAAGTCCCACTACCGTATGCGCGCTGAAAAGTCGGGCGGAATCACCCGGTTCTTCCTGAACGGCCGCCGCATTTTTGAATACGCGGACCCCCATTTTGTGCGCTACAGCCGGGGCGCCCATACCGGACTGCTGCTGGCTGGACAGCCGTCTGTGCTTCATTCGCTCCGGCTCTTCCGTCGACCGGCCCACGGCGATCGCGCCGGTTCACACCAAACCTGCGATCTCCGGTTCATCGGACAACCGGATGAAATATTTGAAGCGGAATTTTTCCCGCGCCGGAACATTCGTTCCGATGTCACGGACATCAGCCTCCGGCGCGTGACGGAACTGCGCAAGGCGCAGTCGGCCGTCAATGCGCTCCTTGCGGAAAAAGAAGAGAACCTTCGCCGAATCCACAAAGAACTGGAGCTTGCTGGCAGCGTGGTGGAACGCCTGGTCCCACGGCAGATGCCCGTGCTGCCGGGCGTCACCTTCGAGGCCCATTTCAAACCCAGCGAAAGCGTGGGCGGTGACCTTTTCGATCTCATCCAGCTTGACGACAACCGTGCCGTGATTCTCATGTACGATGTGTCGGGCCACGGGGTCTCTGCGGCGCTCATTTCCGTGATGACCCGGACGCTGTTCCAGAAGGCCTTCGACCCGGACGCGCCGATTTTACCCCAGCTTCAGGCCATCAATGCCGAACTCTGCCGTATCATTTCCTCCACCCATTTCGTGGCTTATTTCTGCGGGATTCTGGACGCTGCGGGAAGGTCGCTGCGGTATGTCGGGGGAGGGTTGCCGTATCCCGCGGTCGTGGGCAAGGGGCAGCTTGTGCTCCTGCAAAGCCAGGGGTCGCCGATGGGAATTCATGAAACCCTGAAGGCGCAGGAAAAGACCCTGCTATTGAAGAGCGGGGACAAGCTGCTGCTCTTCACGGACGGTCTTTATGAAATCTTTGACGGGAACAATGAAATGTACGGCCGGCAACGACTCATGGATTTCTCGTCCGCGCATGCCTCCTTACCGGTCCATGAACTGGTGCAGGCACTTCTCGTTGAACACCGGCGCTATCTTAACGGCGCTCCCGCCTCGGACGATGTGACGTTGCTGGGGGTCCAAATATCATGAAATATTTCTTGCCAACCTTGCGGATATTTAATATAATTTCACCACGAAAAGGAGATCGTCATGGCTGAACGCAAAATTTACCTGAACGAGTCCGACATTCCGCGCCAGTGGTACAATCTGGCCGCGGACCTTCCCACGCCCATGCAGCCCCCGCTCGGGCCCGACGGCAAGCCCGTGACGGCCGAAGCGCTGGCTCCGGTTTTTCCCATGAACCTCATT
Source organism: Fibrobacterota bacterium (assembly GCA_043802925.1). Lineage (GTDB taxonomy): Bacteria > Fibrobacterota > OXYB2-FULL-49-7 > OXYB2-FULL-49-7 > JAEUSG01 > JAZDKP01. Next base: position 1,742 of record JAZDKP010000098.1, read on the forward strand.
GAACAGGAAGTGAGCCAGCAGCGCTGGATAGACATCCCCGAACCCATCCTCGACATCCTTTATCGCTGGAGGCCCGCTCCCCTCCGTCGCGCGGTCTACCTCGAGCGCTTTCTCGGCACACCGGCCAAAATTTATTACAAAGACGAGAGCATGAGTCCTGCTGGAAGCCACAAGCCCAATACCGCGGTGCCGCAGGCCTGGTACAACAAGCAGGCCGGCATCAAGCGCATCACCCCCGAAACCGGCGCGGGCCAGTGGGGCAGCGCGCTCGCGTTCGCCTGCCAGCTGATAGGCCTCGAGTGCAAGGTTTTCATGGTGCGCATCAGCTTCGACCAAAAGCCTTTCCGCAAGCTCATGATGCAGGTCTGGGGCGCCAAGTGCATCGCCAGTCCCAGCACCGAAACCAAGTCGGGCCGCGATATTCTGGCCGCCTACCCGGACACCCCCGGCAGCCTCGGCATTGCCATCAGCGAGGCCGTGGAGGCCGCGGTCACGGACCCCACGGGCCAGACGCGCTATGCGTTGGGCAGCGTGCTCAACCATGTCATGCTCCACCAGACCATCATTGGGCTCGAGGCCAAAAAGCAGCTCAAGTCCATCGGCGAAAAAACGCCGGACGTCATCATCGGATGCGCGGGCGGGGGAAGCAATTTTGCGGGCCTTTCGTTCCCCTTCGTGTACGATAAAATCAACGGCGCCAATATCGAGATTATCCCCGTGGAGCCCGCTTCGTGCCCGTCCATGACCCGGGGCGTCTTTGCTTACGACCACGGCGACACGGCCGGCATGACGCCGCTCCTGCCCATGCACACGCTGGGCCACACGTTTGTGCCCGCGCCCATCCATGCGGGCGGTCTGCGTTATCACGGCATGTCACCGTTGGTCAGCCAGGCCGTGGTCGAGGGGCTGCTCAAACCCCGCGCGGTCTCTCAAGTCAAGTGTTACGAGTCCGCCATGATCTGGGCCAAAACCGAAGGGTTCATCTGCGCGCCCGAAACCAGCCACGCCATCGCGGCTGTCATTGAAGAGGCCAACAAGGCGAAGGAGGAAGGGAAGGAGAAGGTGATCCTGTTCAGCTACAGCGGCCATGGGTTGATGGACCTTGTCGGATACGACAAGTTCTTGTCCGGGCAACTGGTGGATTATGTGATGCCCGAATCGGACATCAACCGGTTCCGCGATTCGCTTAAGAACTTTCCAAAGCCGCCAGCCAACAAGTCCGGCAAATGGTGATTGTTCGTTAGAGCGAAAGCCCTGCAAGTCCACTCTCGGGCGTTTTCTGGTTGAAATACTGGAAAACACCCCTGTTTTTTTGCATAAAGGCCTGTACCATCTGTTCGAGTTCCGTTTCGCCCGCGCTTTTGAGGCCACCCACATTCAGGTTGGCGGATTCGAAGAGCTGCACCGGATGCCCTTTCAGCGCGTCCTGCGCCGTGCCCTTGTCGTTCAGCAGGGCAAGGATGTCTTCTGATTTCGCCACGGTGAAAGCCGGCTGGCCGTCTTCCGTGTCCGCATTGACCGCCACAACGAGCTTGTCCTTGAGTTCAGGATGCTGTTCTTGGTATGCGAGGATTTCAGCCTCAAGATCCTGCCATAACTTCTTTTCGACCTTCTCCTTGTTAATATTGACAACAGCGGCCGGAACGAGATCCGTTACATCCGTGGAGTCCGTACCCGTTCCAAACCAGTCATCCGTGTTTGTTGATTTGTTTTCGTTCAGCGCCTGCAAAAGCACGCTCGCGCCGTTCTGTGCGATGTTCAACTGTTTGAAATAGGTTTTGTACTGTTCAATCTGGGAAGCGCTGTTCTGATTGCTGGAAACTGCGTTCATAAATCCTCCTGGTTTACTGTTAATATCGGCCTAAAACGTTTGTAACTTTAATAGAAACAATAAGTTATGCTGCTTTAAATAGGCACTTTTTGCCGAAAACAAGGAAATATTTTCCCTTGTACAAGAGGATGTGTCTGATTTTAAGAATTCAATGGGACGTTTGACTCTGCATGCAGCAGGGAGGTATTTTTACTTCGAGGAACCGATGTTCAAATACCCAAAAAAAATCCGGGTCGGCTTCGTCTCCACGCGCATCTCGGGAACGGACGGAGTCTCGCTCGAAGTCAAAAAGTGGACGCAGGTCTTGAAAACGCTCAACTGCGAATGTTTTTACTTTGCCGGAGAGCTCGATACCCCGGCCTCGCATTCCTTTCATTGCCGCGAGGCCCATTTTTCCTATCCGTCCGTATGGCATTTGCACCAGGGTCTGTACAACAAGACCATCCGTTCCTCGGCGGAAACCGAGGCCGTCCGCGCCTCGTCCGTCCGGCTCAAACGCCAGCTCCAGTTGTTCATCAAAAAGTTCCATATCGACCTCATCATCACTGAAAACTGCCTGTCCATCCCGCTCCATATCCCGCTGGGCCTGGCGCTGACCGAGATTATCGCCGAGACCGGGCTCAAAACCATCGCGCACCACCACGATTTCTTTTGGGAGCGGACGCGCTTCCAGCACAACTGCATCTGGGACTATCTGCACATGGCCTTCCCCCCGTGTTTTCCCTCCATCCGGCATGTGGTCATCAACAGCACGGCCGACAAGGAGCTGTCGCTCCGCACCGGCGTCTCGTCCACGATTATTCCGAACGTCATGGACTTTGAAAACCCGCCGCCCCAACCGGATGCGTATACACGCAGCCTCCGCGCGGACCTGGGTCTCGCCAGGGACGAGTACTTTTTTCTGCAGCCCACGCGCGTGGTGCAGCGTAAGGGCATCGAGCACGCCATTGAGCTTGTGAGCCGGCTCAAGGAGAAGGCGCGGCTGGTCATTTCGCACGCCTCGGGCGACGAGGGCGACGCGTACGAGGAGCGCGTGCGGGACTATTCGCGCATTTTGAAGGTCGACACGGTGTTTGTTTCCGACATCATCGGCGAGCGGCGCGGCCGCACCGAAGATGGACGCAAAATCTACACGCTCGCGGACGTTTATCCCTACGCGGACTTCATCACCTATCCTTCCATTATCGAAGGGTTCGGCAACGCATTCCTCGAATCGCTGTACTACCGGAAGCCTATTGTGGTCAACAACTACTCCATCTATTCCACGGATATCAAGCCCAAGGGTTTCCGCGTGGTCGAGTTTGACAATTTCATCACCAAAGACACCGTGGCCCAGGTCGAGGCGCTGCTTCGGGACCCGAAAAAAGTTCGCAGCATGGCGGCGCACAATCGGACGCTCGCCATCAAGCACTATTCCTTCTCCGTGCTCAAAGGCAAGCTCTATAACCTGATTGTCGACCAGTTCGGGATGTGAGCTCTTTGTTTAGAGAGGCCCCCGTGCAGGAAAACTGTTGACATTGATTGGGCCAATTAGGGATTTTTAGTCCATGACGGATCTGTTCGACAACCTTGTCTTTAAAAAAGAAGACATCCTCCGCTTCCCCGAAGGCATTCCGGGTTTCGAGTCCTTCACCGATTTTGTGCTGGTCAATGTCCCGGAGCACGCCCCCTTCCAGTGGTTGGTTTGCGTCAGCAACCGCAGTCTCCGCTTTGCGGTCATTGACCCCATGGTTGTAATGCCGGATTACAACCCCGAGGTATCCAAGACACAGCTCCAGGGGCTTTCGCTTGAAAAGCCCGAAGACGTTATGCTGCTGGTCATCATCACGCTGCGTGACAATCTGCTCGAATCCACGGCCAATTTCATTGGCCCGCTCTTTATTAACAAGAAAAAGATGATCGGCCGTCAAATTGTCATTGATACCGAAAAATATTCCGTCCAGGAACGGGTCATCAGGAGTTAATGGATTATGCTGGTCTTAACACGGAAGTTAGGCGAATCCATCCGGGTGGGGGACGACATCAAAATCACCATCGTGGATCTCGACGGCCGTTACGTCAAGCTTGGTATTGAAGCCCCGCGCAGTGTCATCATCCACCGCGAAGAGGTCTATGAGCGTATCCAGGCGGAAAACAAGGCCGCGGCCAAGACCCAGAAAATCGACCTCGGCGCCATTGCGGAGCTCTGGAAGCAGAAGAAAAAGCCGCTTTAACATTCCACGTAAAAAAAACAGAAGGCCCTTTCCGGAACACTCCGCGAAGGGCTTTTTGATTGGGGCCAAAAATAAAACCGCCCCGTTGCCGGGGCGGTTTTTAACGTAACCGTTAATGTTAACGGGTTATTTCGTAATCAGAAGGCGCAGGCTCATGACCTTGCTTTCCGTCTGGAGCTTGGCCACATAAACACCCGCTGCAACGGAGTTGTTGCTGGTGTTTTTTGCGTTCCAGTTTACACTGCCGCTGTTTTTCAGGTTGCTGTAGCTTTTGACGAGGTGGCCGGCAATATCATAAATGCTGAGTGAACCCGCGCCGATCATGTTATAGCGGATTGTGGTGCCCGTGTTGCTTGGGTTGGGTGAGGCAAAGAGAGGTTGGAGGCGTACCGTTGTCTGTGCTTCAACGCCAATCGGGTTTCCGTCCGGATCCGTCTGTTCGAACATGGTAAGCGGGAAATTGGCGGTCGCTTCCCACTGGTTGTTATCGCTGTTGGTTTTGTCGTCCGTGTAGATACCGCCGATGGCAAGGAAGGCGCAGTTTCCGGTGACATCATAATCTTCGGTCAGGTAATTGATGAGCGCGATGGCGGCGGAGGTGCCTTTGGGCAGCCCTACGTCAAATTTGCTCATGCGAAATTCGTAAACAGGCATGTCCGTACCGGCCCCTTTATGGACGCAGGCAAGGACGTTGGGCATCCAGGACAATGAAAACGCTCCGCCAAAAGCGGGGTTGTTTTCGTAGGGATCGTCAGGGCTGACATACATGGTATCGTTGTTGTAAAGATAAAAATAATTGCTTCTTCCGCCGAAGCAAATCTTGATGTTATCGCCGCCGTCTTTCCAGGCCTTGCCGATATTGTTGTAATCGTCCACGGTTGTTTGCCAGCCGACATATAGGAAACTGTCGGTATGGCAAAGATAGAGATCATAGTTGTAATCAACGGTGAATCCGCCAAACGTGTTGCATAAATAAAAAAGGTTACTGTCGCTATCGGGGCTGCCGACCTTGTACTTCACATTCCAATCCGCCATGCTGCCGTCGATAACCGGGGCATCGGCGGGATCAATTTTGTAGCAACGCAGCGTATCGCCATAAGGAAAGACGACCGTTGCGGCCACGAGCAAGAGAAGAGCGATGAGTTTGGCCATTCAAGAACCTCCTTTTATTTTTGTGAATTTATTTATAGTGTACCATTTACCAATACTAAACGCACTGTTGTTTTGTAATATATATATTCCATCCATTGTTGTCAAATAAAAACCAAAACCAATGTTTTGTTTTTTTATTTTGAACACAGCTGTTTAACCTATTATATTGCAAAACGTTAAGTGATTGGAGGTTACACATGG
>JAZDKP010000099.1:0-32214 GCA_043802925.1 Fibrobacterota bacterium
CAATAAAAATGATTCTTTCCGCTTTTCTTTACGTTGATTCTTCGAATATACATGACGATAAATTAAGTAATCTTTATGTCAATTACAAGGGGGTAGGTTATACACTACATGCGCTTTTAGAGGGCAATTCGTGAATGCGATCAAATATCGCATCTTTTAGGCTAAAGATTTCTGAAAATTGATGGGGATTGTCGAACTTGGGTTAAGAACCCGCCGGACTCGCACCTGCATCTGTACTGGATGGACGCCGTGCGTCCATACAGTACAGATGCAGGTGCTCAAACAACGGCGGATTTGGATTGGTCCGCCTGTCGGAGGACTTTTGATTTTATGGGGACACTATTTAAAGCTGTTTGGCTGTTTGGCTGGTTGGGGTCCGGTGATGGCAAAATCTCCTTGCGCCAAAGCGCGCTCGTAGATTTTGAGCCCTTTGGGTTTGTTTGGCTAGGGAGCTTCTAATTATTGTATTTCGGTTGTTATGTCACCCCCCCCTCTCTCGATCCCCGAGCGGAGTCGAGGGGCGAGAGAGGGGGGAAAGGGGCGGGAGTTCCCCACTCCGCAGTCGGATGGATGTGTACGCTGCCGCGGGGTTTGAACTTGCCTGTGACTTTGATAAACCGCGGAGAAAGCAGGTGCTTGAGATCATCGAGAATGCGGTTCACTATCTCTTCCTGAAAAATGCCTACGTTACGGAAACTGAACAGGTAGAGCTTGAGGCTTTTGCTTTCAACCAGCAGGCTGCGTGGCACATACTCGATAATGATTTCGCCGAAGTCGGGCTGGCTCGTGACAGGACAGAGCGAGGTGAACTCGTCCGAGGTGAGGAGTACCGTAGTCCTGTTTGCGCGTGCGCGGAAGGGAATCGCCTCAAGCCGCGCATCGTCAGGATGGTCTGGATAACGAGTCACCCTGGTGCCGAGCAGTGTCAGTTTCTGTTTTTTCATATCAGTATTTCCCGGTTTCGAGTGCGGTATCGATGAAAACCCTGTAGTTCTCTTCTGTCTTTTTTGAAAGCGGCGTATTAATGGGCGCGGCGGTTGGCATGATAATAAAACCTCCGCCCGCCTTGGCCTCGTCCATGGCTGTGCGGACAGCCTTTTTCACATCGTCCGTTGAACCCGCTTCGAGTATCTTCACCTCAAGATTGCCGAAGAGGCACATTTTCCCTGTCGTCTTTTTCTTCAGCGCCGCGAGCGTGATATCGCCGTCCGGGGGCGGTTCGCAGGGGTCCAATCCGTCCGCGCCGGTTGCAAGAATGTAATCGAGCACGCTCCCGATTTTCCCATGGGAATGGATGCGGACCTTTTTCCCCTGTTCGTGGATAAAGTCCACCATCTCTTTGTCAAAAGGCAACACATATTTCTCAAAGAAATTTGGCGGCAGATAGGGAGGCGTGGCGTATTCGGGGCCGGTGATACGGTAAAGGTCAACCGGGGTTTCGTCCATAAGCTGGGCGAGGTTTTCCATGACGCGTTCATGCATGACCTCTATGACCTCCTCAAACTGTTCTGTCTCGGTAAGGGCCCAGACGGTGGCCTCGCCGAACTCAAAGAGCTCGATGGCCAGCCGGAAGGCGTCGGGCACAGAACTCATGATGATGCCGTGTTCCTCGGCTTCAAAACAGATGCGGCCGTAATCCTCAATGGCGTAAGAGAGCGGTTCGAAGGGTATCTCAAGCATCTTTTTGATGTCATCAGGCGTTTTGCACCAGTGTTCGGTGCGCCAGGGGGTGTGTACACCCGGCATCCGCTTGGTGACGCGGGTGAGTGGGCCCTTTTTGGTCTTAATGGTCTCCCGGGTAGTCTCGGAGCCGTCCGCGTTTTTCTTTTTATCGGTCTTTTTGTCGACCTTGGCCGAGGAATGCCAGAAAGTCTCATTGGAAACCGGATTCCACATGGTAATGGCATCCGTCTTTTCACGGATATAATCCATCAGGCTCTCATAGGAGGGGTCACTGTTCTCAAAATTGGCGCTGTTGTGGCCGCAAAGTTCATACGTCGAAACCGGAACCCGGTCCGGGATGCCGCATTCGAGCGCTTTGAGGAGCCGTTCGCGTGAATTCATGGCGTAAAACTAATATTTGGGGCGTTCCCGGCGCACAACAAAAAGCTATTTTTCATGCATGGGCTTCCTTAATGCCGGGCTCCTCGGCCTGCTCGCACTCGCTGCGATTCCAGTGATCATCCACCTCATCAACCGCCGAAGGGCGCTCAAGCATCGCTTTGCTGCTTTTGAGTTCCTCATGCGCTCGCGCACGGACTCCGTTCGCCGCCTCCGTCTCCGCTCGCTGCTGCTGCTCATCGTGCGCACGCTCATTGTGGTCCTGCTCGTTCTGGGCGCGGCCATGCCTGTGCTGTTCAAGAGCGCGCTACGGCCTGCAGAGAGGGGAAACAGCGGGTGGCTCGTGGTTTTGGACAACAGTGCGAGCATGCAGTACCGCGAACAGGGGATGACCGGCTATGAGGCCGGTCTGCGTTTTCTCGAAAAACAGCTGGAGCGTGACCATGTGCGCCGGGTCCGGCTCCTCCCGCTCGCCGGGAAGGACGTGGAATTTGAGCTCGAGGGCTATGCGGGCGAGTTCCGCAAAAAGGCATCCGAGGTTGCGCTCTCGTTTGAAGCGGGCCGGTTTGCACCGGTCCTGCGCAGAGCGCGTCTTGCGCTTGGTGCGGACCCAAACTGGGACCGTCTGGTCATTGTGTCTGACTTTGCTGAAAGCGACTGGCAGGGGTCTGCGGATTCTTTGTTCAAGGGCACGGGCATCACGGTGCTCCTTGTGAACACACTCGGGCCTGCGGGTTTTCTGAATACCGGGATTACGCATGTCGCGCTCCTGCCCGACAGCCTGAGCCAGGCCGGGAGCGTGCGCGCGCGGATAAGCCTGCAAAACACGGGGCCCGCGGACCGCGTTGACTGCCCGGTCACGCTCACGCTGACGGGCCAGCCGTCCATTAACGGTTTCGCGGACCTTCCTGCGGGGCGTGAAAGCGTGAAGGAGTTCCTCATTGAAGGAACGGCCGTGGTCCAGCCCGGCTTTGTCCGTCTGCTTCCCGACTCGTTTGAGCCCGACGACATCCGCTATTTTGTCTGTGCGCCGCCGCTGCCCATCCGCACGCTCGCAGTTGACGGTGACCCGGCCGCGCATTATACCGAGTCCGAGACCTTTTTCATTGAAAAAGCGCTGGCCGGTTTTGGCGCGGTCATTTCTCCGGCCAGCCTCACGGCCGCCCGTCTTGAGGGCTGCCGCGTCCTTTTACTGTGCAACATGGTGCCAACAGAGGAACAGGCAACATTCATCCGGAAGTTTGTGGAGGAGGGGGGCGGCCTCTTTGTCACCCTGGGCGGCCGTGTGGTTCCTGAGGAGTTCAACGTGCGCCTGGCCCCGCTGTTCGGCCGTACGCTGCGTGACCGCAAGGCCGGCATCGGCCGCACCGAGGCCGAGCCCGCCACACTTGAAGTGAGTGACCCGCCCGACCCGGTCGTGGCCCTGCTTGCCGGCATTTCGGATCCGGAAAAATATGTGTACCGTGACTGGTACTTGCTGGAACCCGCGCCCAGCAGCCGGTCGCGCACGCTGCTGTCGCTTTCCAGTGGCGAGCCGCTTTTGATTCATGCGCAAACAGGCAAGGGATCGGCCTTCCTCTACCTCTCGACCGTGGACATGGCCTGGAATGACTTTCCACTGAGACCTTACTTTCTGCCGTTCATCCGTGAGGCCGTTCGTTTCCTGGCCAACGAAAAGGACGCGTCGGGCCGTGACACCATTTTCTGCGGCGACACCCTTCCGTTCCCGGCAGGACGGGGCGTGGTGCGCATCGACGACCCGTCGGGCCGGCGCCATGTGCTGCAGGGGGGGGCCGTTGTCCGTTTTGCCGGGGCGCGGTTGCCCGGCCTGTACCATGTCATGGCGGACGGTCTGGAGGAGAAATGGGCGGCTGTCAACCTCAGCCCGCGCGAGTCCGCGTCCGCGCGCGTGGCCGCGGAAAAGCTCGATGCGCTTTTTGCCGGAGCTCCGCGGGTCAAGGTTGACGCGCGGAGTGAGGCCGCAGGTGAACTGTTGCAGCCTCGTCCGCTTTGGCCCTGGTGCTTTTTGGCCGCGCTCATCCTTGCGCTCGTCGAATCACTTCTGACCCTGCCGTTCAAGGGAACCCGGAAGCAGGAGAAGCAGCATGTTTAGGCCGTTCCTGCTGCTCCTGCTGGCCGTGGCCCCGGTGTTTACAGCGCCGAAGTATCAGAACGATAAGTTCGTTATCGCGCTTCTCAAATATGAAGGGGATTGGGATACCCGTTCGCAGGGAGTCAAATCCATTGCCGTGGAGGTCATGAACCGCACCAGCGTTAATATGCCGCTCCATCCCCGGCCGGTCACGCTTTCCGACCCGGACCTCTTCTATTTTCCCTTCCTGCTCATGACCGGCAGTCGCGGTTTCCCATCCTTTACTCCTACGGAACGGCAACGTTTCCGCCGGTACCTCGAGTCCGGGGGCTTTCTGCTTATCGACAATTCCGCGGGCGTGCGCGACAATGACTTTGACAAGGCCGTGCGCCGTGAAATGACCGCCCTCTTTCCGGACTCGCCGCTTTCTGTACTGGACGCGGACCACTCCATCTATCGTTCATTCTATCTGATGCGGCGCACCTATTTCGGCGGACGCGTCAAAAGTGCGCCCTACCTCGAAGGCGTCACGCTGGGCGACCTCACACCCGTTATTTATTCGCTGAACGATGCGGCCGGGGCCTGGATGCGCGACCCTTCGGGCAATTTCGTGTTTGATGCCATTCCAGGGGGTGAACTTCAGCGGCGCGATGCCTTCAAGTTTGGCGTCAATGCAGTCATTTACGCGCTCACGGCCAATTACAAGAAGGACGCGGTGCATGCCAAGGCCATCCTCAAACGGAGGCGCCGGTAAACGTCATGGAACACACGGTGGCCACCCTGTTCAGCGTTTCGTTCAAGTCTGCGGGCTTCCTTTTTCCGCTGGCCGGGTTTCTTTTTGCGGTTGCGGCATTCCTGCTCTCGCTTCGCGGCAATGCTCTACTCGCAGAAAAGGGTCGCAGACGGCTTCTCGCGGCCTTTAGGGCTGGCGCGCTTTTCACTCTTGTAGTCTGCCTGATACAACCGGTCCTGTCCGTGAAAAAAGGGGAGAGGGAAAAGCAGCGGCTGGACGTGCTGGTTGACGCTTCGCCCTCCATGACGCGTGAAAACGGTCTCTGGCCGCGCAGCGTGGACTATCTTCGTGCGCACAAGAACGAATTGGACGCGCTGTCCGCAAAGTACGACCTCCGCTTTCTTTTCTTCTCCGCGGATTCCTGCACCGACACGCTGGCCGGCCGCGCAACCGCCTGCCTGACCCGCTGGCGCGATATTTCGGATCTGTCGGCCGCGCTCAATGTGGTTGCGGAGCAGCGAACGCCTGCGGGCATCGTCCTTCTTTCAGACGGGCTTTTCCAGGACAAGCTTTCCTCCCGCGCCCGGCTTGGCCTTATCCCCCTCGAACCCGAGGACGGCTGCGCGGGTGTGCCCTTTTTTCCGCTGCTGTTCGATTCGGCCGCTGCCAGGGCCGATATCGCCATCACGGCCCTTTCGGCCGACGAATTCGCCTATGCCAAGAACCCCTTCACGCTCCGGGTCAACTTGCGCGCATCCGGCCTTAAGGAGATGACCGTGCCGGTCAACGTCATGCAGGGCACGGAGGTGGCGGCAACCGGCGAGGTCCGGTTAAAAAAGGGGACAACCGACTACACGGTCACCATTGACATGGCGCCTGAAAAACCGGGCCACTTCATCTATACGGTTTCGGTGCCTTCTTATGCGGGCGAGAGGAACACGGCCAACAACCGGAAAGCCTTTGCGCTCAAGGTCATCCGCGACCGTATCCGCGTGCTCCAGGTCTGCGGCCGTCCCTCGTGGGACGAGCGCTTTTTGCGCCAGACGCTTAAAAAAGATCCGGCCGTTGACCTCATTGCGTTTTACATTCTGCGCACGGTCTCGGACGTGGTGGACGGCGGCAATGACGAGCTTTCGCTCATTGAGTTTCCGTACCAGCAGCTCTTTGACCAGGAAATCAGCAGCTTTGACCTTGTCCTCTTCCAGAATTTCAGCTACCGTCAGTTTTTTTCGGACTACTATCTTGAACGGGTAAGGCGGTATGTTGAGGCGGGCGGCGGTTTTTTCATCCTCGGCGGGGACCTCTCCTTTGCCGAAGGCGGGTACCGCGGCACGGCCATTGAGCCGCTGCTGCCTTTTGCCCTGGAAGGGGACGCGCACACGCTTTCGCAGGAGACAGGGGTCCGCCGTACGCCTGAGGGAGAGACGCATCCCATCACCTCGGAAGCCGGGGAAATAGAATCGTTCCGGTTTGAAGGGCAGAACCGTGTCGGTGCCGCACGTCCCGGGTCCCAGACTCTCCTGCGCACAACCACCGGCGATCCGTTCTTTGCGGTATGGGAAACGGGCCGTGGCCGCACGGCCGCGCTTGCTTCTGATGGATTATGGCAATTTAGTTTTGTCAACATGGATCGGGGCAACGGCAACCGTGTGAGCCAGGAATTGCTGCGCCGCACGGTACGCTGGCTCATTCGGGACCCCTCGCTCGGGACCCTTTCGCTGCGCGGGCTCCGCACCGTCTACCCGGCCGTTGCGCCCGTGGCCTTTTCGCTCAAAGCCGCGGCAGGGGGCGGGTCGCGTTCGGCCGAGGTACGGCTTATTGACGAACGGGGCCGCATTGCGGCGGTCCAGCGCATCACGCTCCAGGGCGACACGCCGACGCCGGTCGAGTTCAAAGGGGTCGGTGAGGGGCTTTACCTTGTGCGCGCGGACCTGACCAAGAAAGGGGTGGTACAGGAGAGCGTGACCGAGTCCTTCAGCGTCAGTGCTGTTGGCGAGTTCGGCGGAGGCGGTGTGAACGGGGAACTGCTGCGTGCGCTGGCGGCATCGTCCGGGGGCAAAATTCTACGGCCCGACATGGACCTTTTCAAGGCCGTCGACGTGCCGTCCGAAACCGTTCGGCGCATCCTCGACCGCCGCGACTACCCGCTCTGGAACAGTCTACCCTGGATTGTCCTTGCGGTTCTGTTGTTCAGCGCGGAATGGTTCCTGCGCAAACGGTGGGGACTTCCGTAGCCGTTTATGAGCTTGGCACGCTAAGAAATAAGCCGGAGACCGCGCGATAAATTTGTGCACATCCATCCTCTTAAAAACTTATATTTATTGACAACATATTTTAAAGTCCGTTAACTTGACTGCGTGTATTATATCCCAATTTGAAGGCTTGTAAATGGCGTTCACTTTGCTCTCTCTCTCTCTCTCTCTCTCTCTCTCTTCTAAGTCCCCTTCCTCACAGTATCCACGATAAGGATATTTTTTACTATATAAATCAAGGAGATTTATGAAAAAGCGTCCGAACTCAAAACAACCGGCCGGTATTAAAAAATGCCCCACCGGCATCCGCGGCCTCGACGAAATTACCGGAGGCGGCCTACCCCAGGGGCGGCCCACACTCGTCTGCGGTGCGGCCGGATCCGGAAAGACGCTGCTCGCCATGGAGTTTCTGGTCCACGGGGCGCGGGAAATGGGTGAGCCGGGTGTTTTTATGGCTTTTGAGGAAACCGAGAAGGAACTTTCCGCGAATGTGGCCTCGCTGGGGTTTGACCTTGACTCTCTTGTCCGACGCAAAAAACTTGTCATGGACCATGTGTATGTCGAACGCAGCGAAATAGAGGAGACCGGCGAATACGACCTCGAAGGTCTCTTCATACGCCTCGACACCATGATAAAAAGTGTGGGCGCCAAACGGGTGGTTCTGGACAGCCTCGAAGCGCTTTTTGCTGGTCTGTCAAACGAAGCGCTGCTGCGGGCCGAACTCAGGCGGCTTTTCCGCTGGCTCAAGGACAAAGGCGTCACCGCCATCATTACGGGCGAAAAGGGCGAAAAGACGCTCACCCGGCACGGCCTCGAGGAATATGTCAGCGATTGCGTCATCTTCATGGACCACCGGCTGGACAACCAGGTTGCCACGCGGCGGCTGCGGGTGGTCAAGTACCGGGGTTCCAAACACGGTACCAATGAATACCCCACCATGATTGACGAGCAAGGCCTGACCGTGTTTCCCATAAGCTCAATCGGTTTAGCCTATTCCGTATCAAAAACAAGGATCCCCACCGGCATCCCACGGCTTGACGCCATGCTCGGCGGCAAGGGCTACTATAAGGGAAGCAGCGTCCTGATTTCCGGCACAGCCGGAGTGGGCAAGAGCAGCATGGCCGTGGCCTTCGCCGACAGCATATGCAAACGCGGGGCGCGCTGCCTGTATTGGTCCTCGGAAGAAGCGCCTGACCAGATTACCCGCAATATGGCCTCCATCGGGTTCAACCTTAACAAACACGTCAACGCTGGGCTTTTGAGGTTCTACTCGGTCCGCCCGACCTTTCACGGTTTAGAGAACCATCTTGTCACGCTGCATAAAATGGTCACCGAATTCAGGCCCGAAGCGCTGATTATAGACCCCATCACTAATTTTCTGTCAATCGGAAATGATTCGGAAATCAAAATCATGCTTACCCGGGCCATTGATTTCTTAAAGAAAGAGGGCGTGACAGCGCTTTTTACCAGCCTGACCGAAGGCGGCAATGTCGACTCACCGGAGCAAACGCAGGTGGGCATCAGTTCCCTCATGGACACCTGGTTGTTACTCTCGATGGTCCAATCAGCCAGCGAACGCAACCGCGTCTTATACGTGCTCAAGAGCCGCGGCATGGCGCACTCAAACCAAATGCGCGAATACATGCTTAGTAACAAAGGTATTGACCTCGTTGATGTCTACGCGGGAGCTGGAATGGTTTATACGGGTTCGGAGCGGCTGAACCAGGAAGCGCGCGACAAGACCAATGCCGTTACCTCGCAGAAGGCTGCCGAGCGCCGCCAACGCGAGCTTACCGAGGAGCGGCTCGTCCTAAAGGCGCAAATAGAAGCGCTGCAAGCCAAGGTGAGCAATGTCACCGCCGAAATAGGGATAGCCGCCAAGGATGAGAAATTGCGTTTGGAAAAAACAAACAGCGATCGCGACCGGATATCGCATGCAAGGAAAGCGGATTAACAGGAGGTCGTTGTGAAAAAAAGCAAGTCAGGACGTCCCAAGAAATGGGATTTGCGCCTTTACACAGCGGGTCGGACTGAGCGGTCTGTAAAGGCTTTTGAGAACCTGAAGAAGCTCTGCGAAGAGCATCTTCCCGGACGGTACCATATCGAGGTCATTGACCTCACAAAAGACCCGAAACTCGCCCAAGGGGACCAGATTTTTGCGGTACCGACACTGGTTCGCAAGCTGCCGCAACCGGTGCGCAAAATAATCGGCGACCTGTCAAATACCGCGCGGGTGCTTGTAGGCCTGGATTTAAGACCGATGACTTGAAAAAATCAGCAAGGGGAAATCATGAAGCGGACTACGAAATCAGACAAGAATATTGCCAAGCTGGAAAAGGCGGCCCGGAAAAAAGCCAAAACCCGCTATATACTGCGGCTTTATGTGGCCGGGCTGACCCCCCTTTCGGTATCCGCTATTCATTCGGTCAAAAAAATCTGTGAAGAACATCTTAAAGGCCAGTACGACCTTGAAGTTATCGATATCACTGACAAGCCCACGCTTGCCAAGGGAGAGCAGATTATCGCAGCCCCCACGCTTATCAAGAAACTGCCCCTGCCTTTGCGCCGTCTTATCGGCAATATGGCGGACACGAAAAAGGTCCTCGTGGGTTTGGACCTGAGGGAAAAAGAAGCGATTTAAAAAAACGAAATAAAAAATGAGCCGCAATACAACCGGGTTGAAAAAGAAAAGCGTCCCGTCAAATTCCACGGGAAAACTTGCGCGGGAAAATTCCGAACTGCGCGAGCGCCTCGGTGAGGCCGAGGAGACCCTTCGCGCCATCCGTGAGGGTGAAGTGGACGCCGTTATCGTAAGCGGCACCAAGGGCGACAGGGTATTCTCGCTTGTTGAAACCGAGAACCTTTACCGGCTCATGGTCGAAACCATGAACGAGGCGGGTGTGGCCGTTTCTCCGGACGGCACGCTCATTTTCTGCAACGACCGTGCGGCGGACCTCTTGCAGCACACCAAAGAAGAGCTTCTTGGCCGCTCCCTAGTCGATTTTGTGGCTGATAGCGACAAAGAACGCTTTAACCGCCTGCTGCAAACCGCGCTGTCGCAGACCGCAAATGAGCAGTTTTTTTTCAGGCTTAAAAACGGGTCGTCATTACCCATGCATCTGTGGGCCAGTCACCTCGACCGTGCCGATGGTCCCCTGATTTGCCTCATCGGAACGGACTTAAGCAAGCTTGAAGCCCAAAAAGAGATGGTTACGCTGCTTCAGAAGCAACACGAGGAACTGCTCAAATCCCGGACCGCTGCGCTCAACCTTATGGAAGACGCTTTGGAGGCCAAGAAAAAGGTCGAGGAATCAGAGTTGAAATACCGCAGGCTTTTTGAGTCCGCCAAGGACGGGATATTGATTCTTGACTTTGATACCGGATTGATTGTGGATGCCAATCAATTTATGCTTGACGTACTCGGATATTCTCTCGATGACCTGTTAAAAAAACATCTTTGGGACCTGGGTATTTTTAAAGACATTGTGGCGTCCAAAGACGCTTATGCGGAATTGCAGGATAAGAAAATTATTCGTTACGAAAACCTGCCGCTGGAGTCCAGGAACGGGAACCGCATGCTGGTGGAATTCGTAAGCAATGTCTATCTGGTTGACAATAAACAAGTCATTCAGTGCAATATTCGCGACATTACAGAACGCCGGAAAGCGGAAGAAGAACGTGAGCGACTGTTGAAAGCGCTGAATCAGCGCGCGGATGAACTGACGTTGGCGAACAAGGAATTGGAGGCTTTTTCCTACTCGGTGTCCCATGATTTGCGGAACCCGTTGAACGCCATCATCATCAACACCGAGGTTCTGGCCATGGAAGTCGGAGCAAAACTGGGAACGGACGCTGCTACGGCAATGGCGAATATTACGCAATCCGGCGAGCGTATGGCCCGTGTCATTACTGATTTGTTGACCCTATCCGGCATTTCGAGGCGGAATCTTGAACGCCATCAGACGAACCTAAGTGAAATGGTACAGAGCGCTATCACTGAACTGAAAGCGACCACACCACAGCGCGAAACAGAAGTCAAGATTCAAGAGGGTTTGGTGGTGGGCGCTGACCCGGGTCTTCTCCGGCTCATGGTGGAGAACCTCGTCCGCAATGCGTGGAAATTTACTTCACAAAGGAAGATGACTCATTTCGAGCTCGGAACTATGGACAAGGACGGGAAGCGCTTTTATTTCATCCGCGACAATGGCGTGGGTTTCGATATGGAAGATGCAATAAAGATGTTCGAACCCTACAGGCGGCTGCATTCTGAGCAGGAATTCAAAGGGTCGGGCATTGGCCTTACGATTGTAAAAAGCATCGTCGAAAGGCATGGCGGGACCATTTGGGCTGAAGGGGAAAAGGATAAGGGCGCGACCTTCTATTTCAATCTTGCCTGAGGCAATCCTCGCTGGACCCGGAATGAGGCTCTCCTAATAGCATCAAGCCTGTTTTTTGAACAATTCCCTGATCCGCATAAAGGCCTTGTTGTAGCGCCCGTCTTTGAAATCCGCAAATGTCCATGGCATGGGGTGAAAAGCACCTTTTTCATAATGCAGCGTCAGGTCCGCCCATATTCCATCCGCCATGTAGACCTTATAAGGACCGGGTTTGACCGACGCCAGCACCATGCGGTCAAAATCAAGATAGCCGGTGTCGATGTTTACAAGCCGGCCTCCGGATCCATTCCGTAGTGAAGCCTCCACTGACATAGTCTTCCGCTTGTGGCAAGCAAGGTCTCCGGCATCGCCCGGGTTCGTGAATGAAACGATGCTCCGAAAGAGCGGGCCGCCCATTTCCTTTTCATAATAATCGGTCACATCAAATGGCAGGAGTGGGCCGGTAAAGTCTGTGGGCCCGAATAGGGGTGCCAGCTCGGCAAGCGCCTTTTCCAGAGCGGCCTGGTCCGGGGTCAGCACGGCCGCGATTGTTTTGATGGTCGTGGGTGTCACGGTAGTCTCATGAGTTCAGGAACCTGTTCAATATTGTGGATGACCTTCTGCCAGACTGTTTCGGGAATGGGAGGCATGTCCGCGACTGAAAGGAAAGTCCTGACGCGGTCAGGTTTGGATGTCCCTGGAATGGGCACCCCGTTTGGCACATGGTCGATGATAAACTTGATGGCCGCTTGTTCCAATAGCGAAATGCCGTATGGCCGGAGCGGGGCAATGGCCGCGTGCGGGCCGGTGAGGATGCCGTAGGCCATGGGCGACATGACCTGGATGCCGAGATTGTTTTTCACTGCCAGGCCCATGATTCCCTTTTCAATCATACCACGGTGTGTCATCGTGATCGCAATCTGAAGGATGTCCGCTGTTCCGTCCTCAATCACCCGGCGCATCCGTTCCTCGTCCCCATGCCATCCTGTGACACCGATGGCGCGGATGAGCCCTTCGTCCTTCAGCTTCCGGTAGACGGGAAGGGCCGCAAAGGTGCTTTCCGGGTTGTGGATGATGTAAATGTCAATGGCGTTGACATGGAGGTTTTTCAGGCCCTCTTCAACGGCCTTGCGGATGGAGGCTTCGTCGCCCTTCCATGCCTTGGACGCGATTACGGGCTTATGGCCGGTTTCGGCCAGCACTTCGCCCAATACCTTTTCGCTGTCCTTGTAGCTCGAGGCGGTATCGATATGGGTGATGCCGCCTTCGAGAACGGCTTTGAGCGTATCATGGGCGGCCTGCGCCTCTGCCAGGGTGCGGCCGGTCGTGAAGGTCCAACGCGCACCGAACCCTATTTCAGAAACTGTAAAGCCGCAGCGGCCGAGGGACTTTTGGCGCATCATAGGTTGAAATCAGTTCTCAAGAAGACGTGCACTGTGAATTATTCGAAATACTCTGACTGTGTCTTCGTGAACGGAATAGACTATGCGATAGTTTTTGTATACAAGATGCCTGCAGCCTTTGCGCAAGTAAGCGTCTTCTGGAATCCGCGGGTGGCGTTCCGGCATAAGTTCGAGCGACAGTGCTAATTGTTCAAGTTTGATGATAAACGTGACTGCGTTCTGTGGATTGCAAAGGGATATATGCATCCAGATTTCGCTGATATCCTTTTTTGCGGTATCAGCGATACGGACACTATATTTTTTTGGCACGCCGGAATTCTTTGAAGAAAGCGCGGGCCTCCTGATGCCGGCCGTCCTTGAAATCTTCTTCGGCCGGTTGCAGCAACTGCATCATGTGTACGGCTGCACTCAGTTTGTCGAACTCCCGGGCATCCATCAACACAGCCTCGGCTTTGCCGTTGATGGTCAGGACCACCGGGCGTCCGGTTTTATGAATTTGCCCCAGAATATCGTTGGTATGACGTTTGAGATCCGTGATGGATCGGATGTCGTCAGTGACGCTTAGCGGCATGAGGCCTCCCATCGGTACGCATTTTAAAAGCATTGAATACAGTGCTAATTCAGCATAAAATAGCTATTCAATTTGATGCTGTCAAAGCATTTTAATGCTTCCGAATCTCTTTAGCCGTTTCGTTTTTTTAGCGTGAGTAACGCCGGCCTTCGTCGAGCATGGTGAGGTAATTGTCGAGGGGAATGTAATTGGCCACTGAGTTGCCTGTACCCAGACAGTATCCCGCGCCCTGGCACTTGTCGAGGGTCCGGCGCACGCGGGTTCGGACCGCGGCCTCATTGGACCGGCAGAGGAAATCAACATCAATGCCGCCAAACAGTGCAATGTCCTGGCCGTATTGTGCCCTGGCATCCGCCACGTTTTCGATAGTGTCCTCAAAGGAGTGCTTGGCGTCAATTTTAACATCGTCGATGAGGTCCCGCATGATGAGGTCGAGTTTACCGCAGGCGTGCAGAAAATAAAGGCGGCCTGCGTCGTGTGTTGTCTTGGCGAGTGCTTTGTGCGCCGGAAAGACGAATTCGCGGAACTGGCCGGGCGAAAGGAGGGGGCCGGTCTTGAAGCCCATGTCATCGCTCGCCCAGACGGCCCGGACACGGTCAAACTGGAGCAGCAGATTCACGTAATGGGTATGGAGGGCAACGACCTTGTCGAGGATGGCGCGCACAAGGTCCGGCTGTTCGTAAAGAGCGATGCAGAGTGTTTCGTATCCCATGAAAAAGGTGATCTCCTCGGCAATGTGGCCCGTGAGTCCGCCGATGAGGCACATGTCGTCCGGTAGATTGCGGTTGTACCATTCAAGCCGCTTTGTGGACGCCTCGGCCAGCTTGGGCCAGGGGTATTTTTCGAACTCTTCCCAGGTCGTGACCGGGCCCCGCGTTTCGTCCATAAACCGCCGCCCGCCTGTCTTCTGCAGTTCCGTGGGATCTTCCGTATTATGCCAGGTGAAATTGAACGCAAGATTGTCGACTCCGGCCAGAACATAATCATATCCGAGAAAACGCTGGAGTGCTATCTGCCGTTTGAAAAAAAACGCGGGATCCTCTTTTTTCAGACCGGCTTCAAGTCCATAATGGGAAACGATGGCGTCCTGAATCTCCGCGTCCAGAAAGAGTTCAATGGAATGTACCCGCTTAGGCGCGGCTTTGCGCGCTACGCATTTCAGAAAGCTTTCGGCATCCGGCCTGACTTCAACGGCAAAGGGTGATGGCATGGTTACTCCTTTTGATAACATAAATATAATGCTTATTTAATCTTTTATCTTGCCGTTTATTGCTTAAAAGTATTAATATATTGCTATGCCAAGGAAAGAAGGCCCGGTTGTCCGTGATTTTCTCGCTGTTCAGGCGGTCAAAGAGGAGGTTGGCCTAAAAAACCGGCTTTACAAAGCTTTTATCCGGCGCTTTGCCTCAGAAAACAGTGTGCCGCCTCACTACCATCCTGAACTTGAGATTATCGTTCCTGTCGGTGTGAAAGGAGAAACGCGCGTTTCGGGCCGTCGATACATGCTGGCCGACAGCAACGCCTATGTCATGCCCTGTCACGCGGTCCATTCGTTCCGAATCGGGCCCGCGGGCAAAAGCGAAGTTCTGGTGCTCCAGATAAATCTGGAGGAGTGCCTTAAACTGGTGCGCTATTACCCGGGCCTCGACGCCGCCCGTTTCCGTGGTTCGTTTGCGCATGCGACGGTTGTGCCCGCGACCGAGGCGACCGCCATCCGCGATGCCGTGAAGCGGCTTTCGCAGCTTGGCAAAGGGCCGGTCACGCTGCGCCATGCGCTCACGGACATCGAGTGCGTACACCGGATAGTGCGGCTGGTGGCGCAGGACGCGGAACCTGCGGCGCGGGTGCCTAAAGGCGACGACCGGGTCCGGCGCGTCATTGACATCATCGAAGCGCGCGCGCACGAGCCCGTGTCACTCGAAGCAATCGCCCGGGCCGGCGCGGTGTCCAAGTTCCATCTTTGCCGGCTCTTCAAAAAGACCACGGGTCTCACTGTGCAGACCTATCTCAACCAACTGCGTGTCAACCGGGCCTGCGTCATGCTCACAAACAGCAAAAATGTCACTGAAACTTGCTTTGACTGCGGGTTCGAAAGCGTCTCTTATTTTATCCAGGTCTTCCGGAAAATGATGGGCCAGACTCCCAAGCAGTGGGCGTTGTCCCTGTCAGATTAATTATATTTTGAACGTAAAAAAATGACTTACGAAACTGTTATTGGCCTGGAGGTCCACGCCGAGCTCCTCACGGCCAGCAAAATCTTCTGCGGCTGCGCCAACAAGTTCGGCGCAGAGGCCAACAGCCAGGTCTGCCCGGTCTGTTCGGGTATGCCGGGGGCGTTGCCCGTGCTCAATCGCAAGGCCGTGGAATTTGCCATCGCCATGGGGCTTGCCACGGATTGCCGCATCAACGCAACCAGCGTGTTTGCGCGCAAAAACTATTTTTATCCCGACCTTCCCAAGGCCTACCAGATTTCCCAGTACGACCGGCCGCTCTGCGAAAAGGGTCACATCGATATTGAGGTGAGCGGTCAGGTCAAACGCATCGACCTCAACCGCATTCACATGGAAGAGGACGCGGGCAAGTCCATCCATGACCGTGGCGAAGAGACGTTGGTCGACTTCAACCGATGCGGTACGCCGCTGATTGAAATCGTCACTGAGGCGGATTTGCGCTCCCCTCAGGAGGCCTATGCCTACCTTGTCAAAATACGCCAGCTTCTCCAGTACACCGGCGTGTGCGACGGCAAAATGGAGGAGGGTAGCCTCCGCTGCGACGCCAACATCTCGCTCCGGCCCGTGGGTCAGAAGGCCTTTGGCACAAAAACAGAGCTTAAGAACATGAACTCCTTTCGGAACGTGGAGCGCGCGCTCGAATACGAGGTCAATCGCCAGCGTGAGCTGCTCGAATCGGGCGGCACCGTGGTGCAGGAGTCCCTGCTCTGGGATGCGGACAAGGGGACCGCGCGGTCCATGCGGAGCAAAGAGGATGCGCATGACTACCGCTACTTCCCGGACCCGGACCTTATGGCCGTGCAGGTCAATGATGTGTGGATAGAATCGGTCCGGAAGGGGCTTCCCGAACTTCCGGCTGCCCGCTGCAAACGTTTTGCTGATGAATTTGGCCTGCCCGCGTACGATGCGGGTGTGCTTACGGAATCAAAAGCCGTGGCGGATTATTATGAGGCCGCACTCAAGGCGAATAAGAACCCCAAGGCAATTTCCAACTGGGTCATGGGCGATTGTTTAAGAACGATGAATGAAAAGAAAATCGAAATCACTGCGCTGAAGGTCACGCCCGAAGCACTCGGAAAACTGGTGAAGATGGTCGAATCCAATGTCATCAGCGGAAAAATTGCCAAAACTGTTTTCGATGAAATGGCTGAGAATGGCGGAGACCCCGAAGCCATCGTCAAGTCAAAGGGGTTGATGCAGCTGAGTGATACCGGTGCCATCGAAAGCGCGGTGCGGGAGGTCCTGGCCCGCTCCGCGGACGAGGTCGCAAAATTCAAGGCCGGCAAGGCCAATCTTATGGGCTATTTTGTGGGCGAGGTCATGAAGACCACGCGCGGCAAGGCGAATCCCAAGGTGGTCAATGAAATTCTTCAGAGGCTTCTTGCGGAATAATAGCCGTTCCCTGGTTTTACTAATTGTGCTGGGCCTTTTGTGCTCAACGCTTCAAGCCTTGGATGATGTGGCGCCTTCGGTTCAGAGCCGTGGCATGGCTCCTGCGTCCGTGGCTGTGGATTCCGTCCGGGCCGTGACCGCTGAAACGGACAGTCTGCCCATGGCACGCGTCATCAAAAAAGACCTTAATCCCAAAGAACAGGTCCTTATCGGGACCTCCATCATGGCCTTTATCGTGGTCGTGATGGCGTTTATGAACAATTTTAATCCGGAATAAATGATTCTTTTGGTGGATTAAAGTATCCGAACCGGATACACGAACATTCCCGCTTTATCCTCGCCATCCACGCTAGCAAACCAAGCCCCGGCTTCTTAAACGCTGCGTTGCCAACAACCGCCAGATAATCCTCGGGGTCCATGTTCAAGTTCCGCAGCTGGATGTAGTCCGGCTGCGCTGACTTGACCAGCTTCAGAAAGGCCTCGGTTTCGTCCGGAGCGTCCGTAAAACCTGGGAAGATGAAATAATTCAGCGAGCACCACTTCTTTTTATTTCGTGCCACCCGGCAGCTTTCGACCACGTTTTCGAATGAATAGTGAAGCGGCCGGAAATACTTCTCGTAATAATCCTTCCGTGCGCTGTTCATACTCACCCGTACGCTGTCGAGTCCTGCGTCAAAGAGCTGCTCGAGCTTATCAGGCATGCTGGCGTTGGTGTTCAGGTTGATGGTCCCGTGCGGGGTCGCCTTTCGTATCAGCCGGATAGCGGCCGCGAGCGTCTCAGCCTGCATCAGCGGCTCGCCCTCGCAACCCTGGCCAAAACTGACCACCGCCTGTTTTGCGCGGCTGATATGGAAGAGCGCGGTCTCGGCGATTTCATCGGGCGTTGGCACAAAGGTGATGCGTTCCTGCGCGCAGGGCACCCGTCGGCCGGGCTGCAGCGAAAGGCAGCCCACGCACCGGGCGTTGCAGACCGGACTGGTGGGCAGCGGCGCCTCAAACCGGCCCAGGGCCAGGTTGCGCGCGGCCGGGCAGCCGTACCGACAGACGCAGTTGTCCATCAGATGGCGGACCAGTCTGTTGTCAGGAAAGCGCTTGAGGAGTTCCCGCTTTCCAGCGTCAATCTTTTTATGATCGATTTGTTTAAGGTCCTGGCGCGTGTCCGCATCCGTGCGGATTCCGGCAACCACAAAGCCATTTTTTTGCCAGCCGATGGCCGTATAAGCATAGAGCGGCAGGGGCGGGGCATCGGCCTTGGTCTTGTATGCTGTGCGCAGTATCTGCGTATAGGCTGGCGCCATGAATGCGGCAGCAGCGAAGACTTTCTTCCGTTGATAGGTGTCAAGGGTTGTCATCTTGTGCGTATTGGGATCAAAACCGATGGGTGACCGGCCCGGCAGGGTGAAAAGCGAACTGCCGAAGGGGAGGGGGATTATCTCCTCGGGCTTCGGTAAACGGGTGTGAAGGCCGCTCATGCCGGGCATGAGCAGCTCCGGAACCTCAAAGAGATTGCCGCTTTCGTCGCTGACAACGAGGAGGGGGGTCAACTTACTCCCCTTTTGATTTTAGAAATAATAGCGAATTCCTATGTTTCGGAAAATATCAATAGCCTTTGGATCAAGATAGTAGATTCTGTTCTCATAGTTGACACGATTTGATGGCGAAGATTGCTGAGTGCCTTCAACTGAACGCGAGAAGGCTATGCCCGTTGTAATATACCAAAAGCATTCAACGCGATCATGGGGCTTAAAACAAGGTTCCAGACCAATTTGTAGTTTCGCAAAATATCTCCTAGACCATCTTTCAGTAGACGTTGTTCGGAGGGCAGAGTCCGGGTCATCATAAGAACTGTTTCTTGTTACAGTACCTCGCCAATAAGCAGCTGAAGGTGCGACGAATCCATGGAGATTAAAGAAGGTGGACTTAATAAGCAAAGAGCGCAGAAATATCGTTGCATCCAAACTTAAATCCACGGTTTTATCATCTGAAGAATACCTGTAAGTCATCTCACTACTTGATGCGGTGTCTCTTGTACTGGAAAAACTCGGGTCAACGGCTATGGATGCTGATAATTTATCAGTAATGAATCGACCATATTCGATTCCGCGTCCAGAATATGAAATAAAATTTTTGTGCGGGGTTTCCTGCGCGTAAATAGTTGCTGCTATGAGAATTAAGAAAATACATTTCATGTGAATCCTTTTGTTAGGGTGGGGCTATAATTCTCTTTCGGAGGGTATGCTGTGCGGCTGAATCGCCATTTTAGTTGCGGATACGCACTTTGTCTTGCTCGATTATCCAAAGATGTTTTTCCACAGGCTCTTTAGCCAATAACGGCAAAATCATTAATTGTGATTATGCTGCAGGAATTACAATAACGCGCTCTCGTGTGAGTTCTGCGGCGTATTCAATACAGGCGTGGACGGCTTCTTTACTCAGGCCGGGGTAGCTGTGAACAATGGTCTCTATTGGTAACCCGGCGGCAAAATTATCAAGGACCACAGACACCATTATCCGGGTTCCGGTAATGCATGCCTGCCCATGGCAAACCAGGGGATTTACAGAGATAAATTGTTTCCAATTCATTTCGGGTTCCTTTCTTTTTCTGCCTTTGCTAAAAGATAGTTATCTTATAGATATCCTGCAAGTTTGCCTTGACCCTCATCAAACAATCGTCCCCACCCTGAACTTTTCCGAATAAAAAATGAACAGTAACAGCCGCTCCATGGCTAGGCAGTTGTCCTTCATCCGTCCGGTCTTGAGGTCCAGGTCCGCGCTCGCGAGGAGCTGCACCACGTATTGCAGGGCGTCCAGCGAATAGCGTTCCATCTGATCCAGCACCCTGGGCAGGATGATGCGCGGGTAGAGCGAGTTCGGGGCAATGGGCTTGCGGGAATAGCCCGCCTCTTTCAGCGTCTTTGACAGGAGGTCGTTCAGCGCATTCTTTCCTTTGAAGCCCTGCTTTTCGTATTTGCGGATATCCTCCAGCACACCCGGGTTTTCTTCAAAGTGAAGTTTGAGTTTAAACAGGCCCAGAAAATGTTCACCGAGCGCGGATACGAGCATAATACCGCTCGCGTTGTCATTGTACAGTTCCTTGAGCAGGCGGAAGGCCTCCACTGCTTTTTTATGGCCAACAGGTTCAAGCAGGTCCCAGGGTTCGCGCGAACGGCCCGCGCCCACATAAAACCGGATATCTTTTTCAGTTATTTCAGCCTTGGCCGGAAGCACGATGTCGAGTTTTTCCATTTCCGAAAGCAGGCGCGCGGGGTCGGAGCCTGCCATGTCGAGCAGAACCTTTGCGGTTTCAGCAGAAAGACGCCGTTTATAGCGGGAGGCCGCGTTTTCGCTGACCCATTCGCCCATTTTATAAGGGGGCGGCATGGGAAATTCCTCTTCGACCACGCTTTTGGCGTTTGCTTTGACCGCTTTGCTGAAGGGGTGGTCGGGCATGATACGCAGGCCCACCCGTTTGCCGTCAAGTATCAGCGTGTTGCCGGGAGGAAGCGGCAGGAGCCGTGCAAGGCCGCGCAGCGTGTCGGAGGCGAGGTCTTCGGCCCCGCGCACGAGTGTGAGGCTGGCCCCGCCGAAGAGGGAAGTGGAACCCACGGCTTCGATAATTTCAGCGGACTCGGTCTCGGAGGCGTGAAAGACCTGGAGTGCGTTTCCGGACGCGTCCCCTTTCAGCTCCTTTTTGATGACCGACTGCACGCAGCGTTCGCGGTCGGGCGTGTTATCGCCAGTGATAAGATAAAGACCGGGCATGTTCGGCAATCGTACTTAAAAAGAAAGCACGGGTATGGTCACTCTTTTCCCTGGGGAATGCCTTGCTTTCCCAGTCAGTTTCTCTTCAAGCATCTTGGCAGTATTTGCGGTAAAATACCGTGTTCCGCAATCCGAACAAACACCGGCCGGCACACCTTCGAACAGGACACGTTTGCCGCTGCGGTGGCGATAGAGCTCGACTTTCCGGTCGGTGATGGCAGCTCCGCCGCAGATTTCGCAAGTTTCGCCTCTCCAGTAACTCCGGATGGCTTTTGCCGTTTCACTTTTTTGTTTTGTCTTCATAAGCGGTTATTATTATAAGTTTTTGGTTAATGGTAATACGGCAGATAAACGCCATGAGGCGATTATCGTATGATTTTCCGATGACTTCAAATTTCTTTTCTTTAGGCCATGACCGGCGAATCCGGCCATTTGCGACAACACACTCAAGGTCATATATTGTAAAGCCGTCATTATCCAACTCGGCAAAGAGATGTTCGGTAAAATGATATGCACCATAATTGAAAAGAAGCCGGACAATATCGATGGATCCCATTTCAGTAATATACCTCTTTCTGACTTTAAAAGAAATAAGATATTGCTCTCGTTTTGGAGTGTTTTTCAATTTATAATGTTGAAAACAGGGTCGGGGAATGGTATTTTAAATCAACATTTTATGTCCGTCAAACGTATTCAGCGCCTTTCCGAAGCCACCATCAATAAAATCGCCGCGGGCGAGGTCGTTGAACGGCCTTCATCCGTTGTCAAAGAACTCCTCGAGAACGCGCTTGATGCGGGTGCGACCAAAATCATTCTTGAACTTGGCGAGGCCGGCAAGTCGCTCATCAAAATATCCGACAACGGGAGCGGCATCCTGCGTGACGACGCGGAGCTCGTTTTTGAACGGTACGCCACTTCAAAGATAGCGACCGTGGATGACATCTACAACGTGGACAGCATGGGTTTCCGCGGGGAGGCGCTTTCGAGCATCGCGGCGGTTGCGGACGTTGAAATTCTGACCTGCACCGAGGAGGGCTCTCCCGCGACTCTGCTCGAAAAATCACCCGGTAAGCCGCTGGAGGTGCGCGAGGCCGCCCGGACAAAAGGGACCACCCTCACGGTGCGTGACCTTTTTCACAGCGTGCCCGCGCGCCGCAAGTTCCTCTCAACCGATACCTCCGAACTGCTCAAGATAACTTCGGTCTTTTCCGCGCTTGCGGTGGGCAATCCCGGTACCGCCTTTCGACTTATCTCCGACGGCCGTGAAAAAAGCAATCTCGCGGCCACGGACGATCCGGTGCGCCGCATCGGCGATGTCTTTGGTGAGACTCTGGTCCAGAGCCTCCTGTCCGCGGAACACACTCTTGACAACGTCACGGCCCGCGTCCATTTCAGCAATCTCGACTACACGCGCGGCAACCGGACGGGCCAGCTCTATTTTGTCAACCGCCGGCTCGTGGAGAACCGCAACCTCGAGCGGGGCCTTCGCATCGGGTACAAGGACCTGCTGCCGCCCGGCCGTTTTCCCGTGGTCTTCGCCTTTCTCACGGTTGCGCCCGGTGAAATTGACGTGAACGTGCATCCCGCGAAAAAGGAGATCCGCTTTGCGGACGAGGAGACGGTCATCCGCGCCATGGGCCGCGCCATCCAAGGCGGGTTCCGCGACAAAAGCGTGGTGCGGAACTTCGCGCCCAACGCTCCCTTCTCCTCCGAAGCCGCGTCGCTGCGCGAGGACGAGACCGTGCAGGTCCTTGAGGACTCCGCGCCCGTCCAGTCCGAAATGTCCTTTGACCCCGACCGTTCCGCCTCCGGGCCCGACACGCTGTCCGGCGAAGCGGCCCCGGGCGCGCTCGGACCGCGCCAGCTTCTGATACCTTATTTTCAGCTCCACGACACCTATATCCTCTGCCAAATTAAAAAAGGGCTCCTCATCATCGACCAGCACGTGGCGCACGAGCGCATCCTGTATGAGCGCGCGCTCAAGAGCATGCAGGAAAATGAGACCCCGGTGACGCAACAGTTGCTGTTTCCGGTCACGCTCGAACTTTCCCTCAGCCACGCCGGCCGTGTGGAGGCCTTCCAGGGCTATTTCACAAAGATGGGATTCAGCCTGCGCCGGCTCTCGGGCAACACGGTGGTGGTGGACGGCGTTCCGGCCGCGCACAGCGATAAGAATGTAAAAGACATGATGCTCGAAATCCTCGACACGCTCGCGCAGCAGGAACGTGGCGATGTGACCGAGGCGGACAAGCGGTTTGCGCGCTCTTATTCCTGCGGCGCGGCCATCAAGGCCGGACAGCCCCTTACACTCGAAGAAATCAACACGCTGGTCGATCAGCTCTTTCAGTGCGACAACCCTTATACCTGCCCGCATGGGCGGCCCGTGGTCATCCAGCTTCCGCTCGATGAGATCCACCGGCGATTTTTCCGATAGAAAGCGAGAACAATTGGGACGAAAGAAAAAAGAAAGAAATAACGCCAAAGACGGCACACAACACAGCACCCGGCATGGCGCTAAACACGCCCCTAAAGCCGGCGGCACAAAAGCCGGCATCCCCAAAGACGGGGCCTCGAACCAGACCTACACCGGTGTCTACCGCGTGATGCGCGGCCAAGGGCAGATTATCGCGGATGGTGCCCAGGCTGACATTTTTGTCCGCCGCGACGACGCGGGTGCGGCCCGGAACGGCGATCGCGTCGAGTTCCAGGTCACCGGCCGGCGGCACAAGCACGGCAGCTACGAGGCCCGCATCGTGTCCGTGGCAGAGCCCGATACCGCCTTCCTCGCGGAGCAGGCCCTGCTTCCGGAAAAGCACGGACTGTCCGGCCTTTTCGATAAAAAGGTCATTGCCGAGGCCCGCGCCGTACCATCGGCCGAAGCCAGCCGCGTCCATGCCGACCGTTGCAGCGACCTCTGCGTCACCGTGGACCCGGACGATGCCAAAGACTTCGATGACGCGGTGGGCGTTTCGCAAAGCGGGGACGGTTACCAGTTGAATGTTTATATCGCGGACGTTGCGTATTATGTCGCACCCGGTTCCGCGCTTGACCGCGAGGCCCTGCGCCGCGGCTGCAGCACCTACCTGCCCTGGGGCGTCACCCCCATGCTGCCGCCTGCGCTTTCCGAAGAGCTCTGTTCCCTCAAGGAAGGGGTGGAGCGGATGGCGCTGGCCTGTTATATGAAGATTGACAAGAACGGGGTCATTCAGTCGTCTCGTTTTGAACGGTGCCGCATAGTCAACAAGCGCCGGTTGACATACCGGATAGCGCAGGCCATTATTGACGGAAAAGAAATCGCCGACAAACCGCTCACGGCCATGCTGCGGCTCATGCGCGACCTGGCCCGCATCCTCAAGGCGCGCCGCATGCGCGAAGGGTCGCTCGATTTTGACCTGCCCGAGACCAAGGTGCGGATTGGTGAGAATGGCCTTCCCGCTTCGGTGGGGCGGTACGAAAAGTACGAGACCAATGGTATTATCGAGGAATTCATGCTGGTCGCCAACCAGGAGGCGGCCAAGCTCCTCCGTGAACGTCAAAACGGCGCCATCTACCGTATCCACGAAAGGCCCGATGCCGAAGCGCTTGCCGAGATACGTGCGTTCCTTACGTTGAACAATCTGTCGCCGTCCCGTTCAAAGGACCTTACCGAATGCCAGGCCATCCTCGCGGGGGTGCAGGGCACTCCGCTCGACAAGGCCGTGCACATGATGATTCTCCGCGCCATGGCACGCGCCCGCTATTCCGCGGCCAACAAGGGCCACTTCGGCCTTGCTTTCGAGAACTACACCCATTTCACATCGCCCATCCGCCGCTATCCCGACCTCCTGGTCCACCGCCTGCTGATGCAGGGGAAAAAGAGCGGGGCCCGGGCGCTTTCACCTGCCGAAATCGAGAAAATCGCCGAAGAGAGCAGTCTGGCCGAGACACGCTCTGTAAAGGCCGAGCGCGACGCGGTGTCGCTCTGCGGGGCCTACCTGGCGCAATCGCGCGTGGGTGAGGCGCACGACGGCATTGTGTCGGGTATCATCGAGGCCGGCATCTTTGTGGAACTTGAAGGGTTGGGCGTGGACGGCATGGTCCACATCTCAAAACTCGGCGACGTTTACTACGACCCGGCCCGCAAGCTCATGGCCGACCGCCGCACCCGCCGCCGCATTCGCGTGGGGGATCCCATGCGTGTGACCATCCGCGAGGCCAGCATTGCGCTCCGGCGCATCGACCTCCTGCCCGCGGACGAGTCTGCCTCACGGACATGACACGCGTCCATACGCACACGCTGGGCTGCCGTACCAACCAGTACGATTCCGAGGCGCTTCTCGGCGGCCTTGCGTTGCATGGATTCACGGCCACGCCTGTACTTGCGGAGGCGGACGTCATTATTGTCAACACCTGCGCGGTCACGGACCGGGCGCTTTCCAAGTGCGGCCAGGCAGTGCGCAAGCTTGTGCGGGAAAATCCGAAGGCCTGTCTGCTGGTGGCCGGGTGCGGGGCCCGGGCTGATGCGGACCGCTTTGCCAAACTTCCGGGCGTGACGCAGGTTTTCGGGGTCAATGCCCTTTCTGAAATAGTATATTTTCTCACGGGAAAGCGGCCCCTGTCCGGAAGCCCGTTCGGCCCCATCACCGCCTTTGGCTCTCGCACGCGGGCCCACATCAAGGTCCAGGAAGGGTGCGACGCTTTCTGCACCTACTGCGTGGTCCCGATTCTCCGGGGCGGGCCGCAGAGCCGCTCCTTCAACGACTGCTTGGATCAGGCGCGCGCGCTCATTGACCAGGGATTCGCGGAACTTGTTTTCACCGGCATCCACATCGGCCGTTACCGCGACAACAAGATGGGACTGGGCGAACTTGTCGAAGCTGTTGCGGCCCTTCCCGGCGAATTTCGCATCCGGTTATCGTCCATTGAACCCGATGAACTGACCGACAAGCTGCTGGACCTCGTACTCGACCACCCCAAGGTCTGCTGCCACCTCCACCTGCCGCTCCAGAGCGGCGACACCGAGGTGCTCGTTCGGATGAAGCGACGGTATACGGCTGAAGCGTTTTTTAAACGAATCAAGGAAATCCGGAAGCGCGACCCTTACTGCGGCCTTGGCACGGACATCATCACCGGGTTTCCGGGTGAGACGGAGCGCAGTTTTGCGTTGACCTGCTCCCGCGTTGCGGAGAGCCCGCTCACTTACGGCCATGTCTTTCCCTATTCCGAACGGGAAGGTACGGCCGCGTCCACCTTGGATGGTAAAGTTGATATTGCACACCGTAGGTCCGGTGCGCGGAATTGAAGAAAGTTTTCATGGAACGGAAAGAAACATTTTTGAAAACCATGGTTCATACCCGGGCGGAGGTCCTGTTCGAAAGCGGGCAGGCCGGTTATGCTGCCAATTATACGCGTGTCCGTGCCATCACATCGGTGACGCAGGGACGAATTACAGAGGTTCAGATTACAGGCATTAAAGCCGGGACATTGCTGGCCGGAGCGTGATGCATCCATGGAAAGTATAGCTGACGAAAGGCTTGATACCTATTACCGATTGCTCGAGGAAGGGGGACGGAACCCTCTGCCCCTGCCCACGGCGGCCGGGCTTTCCGAAAGTCTCCGGCGCGGCCGGTTCAGTCTGGAACGGATAGCGCGGCAGGCGGAAAGCGATCCGGTCTTCGCCTTCCGCCTGCTTGCCCTCGCCAATTCACGGGTGCACGGCCGTCCCCGCGAGGGGGCCTCCATCCGGGAGGCGGTGCTCATGCTGCCGGCCAAGGTCCTCCGAAACGAGCTCCTCGAGGAGGGGCCGCAGCCTCTGCCCGAGCTGCCCGATGCCTGGCTCAACGAATTCTACCGCCACGCAATTTCCGTGTCGCGCATCGCATTCGCGGTGGCAGCTCGCAGCGAGGCGCTGCAGGCCCGCGCGGCCGAAGTCCGCGCCGCAGCGCTTTTGCATGATTTTGGGCTCTATGTCATGGCCGTGCTCGAACCCGTCCGTTTCACCGAAGCGCTGCGCACCGCGTCCGCGCCCGGTTCCATTTCGCGTGAGAATGAGCGGGAACGTTTCGGCCTCACGCACGCGGACCTCGGAGGTGTGCTCTCCGATCTCTATCAGCTTCCGCTTTGCATTGAAGAGGCGATGCTTTATCATGCCACGCCAGAAGTGGCCTATGATCGTACCCTGGTGGAGGCCGTGGCCGTGGCGGACCAGGCGGCTCATGCGCTCGAAACGCAGACCCTGCAGGGCGAATTCGCCCTGCCCCTCGACCCGGAGCGGATTAAACGGCTCGGGCTTACCCCTGAGGGCTTTAAGGCTATTCTGGAACATTCAGGAAAATAACGGCATGGAAGACCTTCTTTCCCGCCTTTCGATACTGCCTTTTGCGCCCGACATTATACGGGAATTCGGCCGCGACCCGGCCCCGGGGCCCCTGGCCGACTGGGCCGCCTCGGACCCTGTGCTTTTCTTAAGCCTGCTTCGCGCGGCCAACGCGTCGTCCCCGCAGCACCGCGGGTGCGTGGGCACCCTGCGCGGCGCCACGGAACTCTTGGGGGAGGCGGAACTTTACAAGATGGTGGCCGGGCAGTCCCTGCTCGCCCACACGGACAGCGATGACTTTTCCCGTTTCCGGCGCCGGTTTTACGGGCACAGCCTCTGTACCGGGCTTGCGGCCCGTGAAATCGCGCTGTGTGCTGCGGAGCATGGGTTTCTGGACCCCGAGGAAATTTACGCCGCGGGCGTGCTGCATGACGCGGGCAAGTTTATTCAGGAAATCTACGGCGCGCGCAAACCCAGTGAAATTACGCGTTACGCCTCGAACGCGCGCATGCTTTACGTCGAGGCCGAACTCCGCGTGGCGGGCTATACGCATACGGTGCTCGCCGGTCGCCTCTTTGCGCAATGGGGTTTCCCGGAACTCCTGGTGCGCACGGCCCGCGACCATCATGCGCCCGTTGACGCGGGGGGCGCGGAAACGGCCGTTTGCGCGATACAGCTGGCGGGCGGTGTGGCCCATGCCATGGGTTACACGCTCTTTGACGGCGAAACGCCGCCGGAACTGGATGATGTGCTTCTGACGCGCATCGGCATCACCCTCGACACCCTGGCGGTCATTCGGGAACGGACCGCGGAGCAACTGGACAAATGGCATTACTAGCAGGACTGCACAAAACGCGGCGTTCCTTTTTTGAGCGGGTCCGCGACCTCGTCACCCTGGCGCGACCCGTGGACGACGCGGTGCTTGACCGGCTGGAGGAGACCTTCATTGCCTCGGACATGGGCGTGGACCTTTCTCTGGAACTTATCGGGCGCCTTAAAGAGCGGGCGCGCGCGGAACGCCTCCGTACCACGGACCAGCTCATGGCCGCGGTCCGCGAAGAACTTAAAGGGCTGCTCATGCACTGCCGGCCCCGCGACTTTTTCGCGGGCAACCGGACGCCGGTCGTCTTTCTGGTAGTGGGCGTCAACGGCGCGGGCAAGACCACCACGCTCGGCAAGCTCGCGGCATTTTTCATACGTCAGGGCAAACGCCCGATTTTGGCGGCCTGCGACACCTTTCGCGCCGCGGCCATTGAACAGGTCGCCATCTGGGCCGAACGGTCCGGCACGCCGCTCATCCGGCAGGCGCCGGGCGCGGATCCGGCGTCCGTGGCTTTTGACGCGCTCAATGCCTCCCGGGCGCGGGGCGCGGACTGCCTGCTCATCGACACGGCCGGCCGTTTGCACACCAAGGTCAACCTCATGAACGAGCTCAAGAAACTCCGGAGCGTACTGCTCAAGCAGGAGCCGGGCCTCCGGCTCTTTACCCTGCTCGTACTCGACGGTACCAATGGCCAAAACGCCCTGGCGCAGGCGCGTGAATTCAATGCGGCTGTGGACGTTGACGGACTTATCGTCACCAAACTCGACGGCACGGCAAAGGGCGGGGCGCTTTTTTCCATTTGCCGCGAGCTTAAGGTTCCGGTTGATTTCATCGGAACCGGGGAAGCGCTGGAGGATATTGAACCTTTTGATGCAGGCCGTTTCATTGACGCATTTTTCAAAACCGAAGAATAATACGCGATAGAGGGAGAAATACACAATGGGAAAGATGACGCGAAGAGGATTCATCAGCGCAGGCGCAGCAACCGCTGCCGTGCTTTCCACGGCCCGTCCGGCCTCTGTCTTTGGTGCGGAGGCGCAAAAGTCCGTGGTTGCGGTGGCCAAGGGTGAGCCGGCCGATGCCGTACGAAGGGTCGTGGCCGCGCTCGGCGGCATCCAGCAGTTCGTGAAGCCGGGCGACCGAGTGGTCATCAAACCCAACATGAGCTTTGCCAACCCGCCCGAATGGGGCACCACCACGCATCCCGAGGTGGTCAAGGCCGTGGCCCAACTCTGCGTGGAAGCGGGCGCGCGACGCATCGTTATTTTTGATTACACCCTGCGTGATTCTGAAATCTGCAAGGAAAAGACCGGCATTGCGGCTGCTGTCAAGGACATCCCGGGTGTGGTCATTGCCACGCCGAGTGATGAGAAATTCTTTGAAGAAAAACCCGTGCCCGGTGCCAAAGAACTCATTTCCACGGCGGTGGCCAAGGAGGTGCTCAAGGCGGACTGTCTCATCAGCGTTCCCAATGCCAAAGCGCATTCCGCGACCGGCGTCAGTCTGGGCATGAAGGGGCTTATGGGTCTGGTCTGGAACCGCCGAGTCTTTCACGAGAAAATGGATATCAATCGTGCCGTGGCCGAGCAGCTCTACATTATCAAGCCCACGCTGACCGTGGTCAGCGCCATCTATTGCCTCCTGAAAAACGGCCCGGGCGGTCCCGGTCCTGTGGAAAAGCTCGACACCGTGGTGGCGAGCGCGGATCCGGTTGCCGCGGACGCGTATTCCGTGGGCCTGGCCCGTTGGTACAACAAGGAATTTAAAGGCACGGAGGTCAAACACATCCAGATTGCCGCGGAACTCGGGTTGGGTGTGGCGGATACGGCTAAAATGGACGTGCGGATGTGCTGAGGAAGGGTGCGTGCTTCGAAAATAAAGGCAGGAATCTGTTACAATGAAACTCTCAACATTCCGTCAACTTGTGCAGTGGGTCTTTTTCCTGCTCTTTCTCCTGCTCTTTTTCCTGACCACTTACCCGTTTGCATTGCAGCTGCCGGTGCGGCTTTTTCTACAAAGCGATCCTTTGATGGCTGTTGTGGCCATGATTGCAGGGCGCGCGTTCATATCGACGATGCTTCTGGGACTCGGGGTCCTTGTCCTGTCGCTCATTGTTGGACGGCTCTTTTGTGGCTATGTCTGTCCGCTCGGTACGCTGAACGATCTCATGGGCCGGTTTGTGGTGGGGAAAAAAGGGCGCAAGGAAGGCCCGGAACCGCGTCCCGGCCGTGGCATCAAATATTTCATCCTCGCGGGTGTATTGGCCGCGGCCCTGCTCGGGGCCGACCTGCTTCACTTTTTCAGCCCGCTGGCCATAACCCCCCGTTTCTTTACCCTCGTGTTTTTTCCGGTTGTCACCGGGGTTTTAAGCGCGAGTTTTGACCTCTTGATCCCGTTTTTCACATGGGCTGGTCTCGACGCCCTGTCCGTCATGTCCTGGCAACGGTTCTATTTCACCGGTGCCCTGTCGTCTCTCCTGCTGATGGGGTTTATTCTAGGCGCGGTCTTTTGGCAGCGCCGCTTCTGGTGCAGCACCCTCTGTCCCGCGGGTGCGCTGCTTGGTCTCGCATCGCGGACCGCGTTGTTCCGCCGGGTAACGAACGCCGATGCCTGCAACCATTGCGGACGGTGTGCCAATGTGTGCGACATGCGCGCCATCACGTCTGACTTTGTAAACACTGTACCGGGCGAGTGCACGCTCTGCGGCGACTGCGTGAGCGTGTGCAACAAGGGTGCGGTCCGGCTTGCCTTTGCCGCGCCCAGGACATTCGCGGACACGATTGAAGGAAGCGAGCGCCGTTGGTTTCTCCTCTCCGCAGGTGCGGGGCTCGCGGCAGCGTCCCTGCTCAAGGCCGCGCCGCAGAACAAAAACAACCTTCAGGGCGCATTGATACGGCCTCCGGGTTCGCTGCCCGAGTCCGACTTTCTCGCGCGGTGCGCGCGCTGCGGCGCGTGCATGAAGTCGTGCAAGACCAACGGGCTCCAGCCATGCGGGCTCGAAGCGGGGCTGGACGGCCTGTGGACGCCGCGGCTGGTGTCGCGCATCGGCGGGTGCGAGGAAAAATGTAATATGTGCGGATATGCCTGCCCCACGCAGGCCATCCGCGCGTTGCCGCTTGAGGAAAAGCGCTTTGTCAAAATCGGCACCGGGGTCATTGACCGCTCCCGCTGCATTGCCTGGGAACAGGACCGCCTCTGCCTTATCTGTGACGAAATATGCCCCTACGACGCCATCGAGTTCCGCAATCTCGAGAACGCGGGCACAAAAATGAACCGTCCCGTGGTCCTCGCGAACAAGTGCACGGGCTGCGGCCTCTGCGAGACCCGGTGCCCGATTGCGGGCCGCTCGGCCATCGAGGTCTATTCCATCGGTGAAGAGCGGAAAACGCACGGGTCGTACGTCACGGATGAAAAAAGACGGCTGCGCGAAGTGAAAAGCGCGCCCGCATTCGGTATTCCCGGCGAAGGCGGGGAGGACGAAGGAGTTCCGGAAGGGTTCAGCCGGTAATCGTGGTCCGGCAGGGCGGCGTTCTTAACAAACGAATAAGGGAGAAACGCATGGCACCTCTCTGGGCTCTGGACAAATCCTACAATGTCAATCTCATCAATGGCGCAATCCGTTTATAACGCTTACATTATGATCCGGTGTTGCATCCTTTCTGCGCTGATGATTCTTGTCTTTTCCGCCTGCATTCCGGGTCTGGGGCCCGGCCGCACGGCCGGGCCCGTGATTCACTGCGTTGTCGTTGCCGACCCATCCTTTACAAAGGGATTTGATCACTGGACAATTAACATCCGGAATGTCATGGGACGCCTCGACCGCGATTTTGAGGAATGGTTCGGTGTCCGCATCACGGTCGATACGATTATTGCCTGGGAGCCTCCGGACAGCGGCTGCGAGCCCTCCCGTCTCATGGAATGCGTCTTGGAACGGATCCCCCGCGATCCAAAGGCGGTGATCGTTCATTTCTTCCGGGGGGGCGGATACGGCAGTTACGATGTGATTGGGCTGACGAGGCCGGATCTTTCCTATGTCGCTGTCACGCAAATGACCAACGTCAATCTTTCCATGCATTTTCAATACCTGTACAATACGCTCTATCATGAATTCTGCCATATGTTCGGCGCGGTCCATGTGTTGACGCAGAGCGATACCAAGCGCCTGATGGACGCGGTGATCACGCAGGATTATGTTACCAAGACAGGAAAAGAATTGGCCATGA
>JAZDKP010000100.1:0-8624 GCA_043802925.1 Fibrobacterota bacterium
TTCCATAATTCCTCCATCAGCCGCAGGGATTCAAACGTGTCGCTCTCGTTGAACAGTTCGAGCGTCAGCACATGATCATATTCTTTCAGATAGTGTTTGCAAAGGGTGGACAGGATGCCTTTGTCCATTTTCTTCAATGATTCATGGTCGTTCGTACCGTCCCAACCGTGCAGATGGATGACGCGTGTCTGCGGCAGCAGGGCCTCACACGCCGCACTCCAGTCCGCGCCGTAACGCCAGAGATGGCCGATGTCGAGACAGAGCGAAAAGCCGTATTCCTTGGTAAGCGGCAGATGCCATTCGTAGGGGCAAGCCAGGTTCTCCACCGCCACTTTGTGCGCATCGCGGCCCATATGCGCAGACAGGAAGGCGCAGCTCTCGGCAGCGTCCATGAGCCAGCGCGACCGGGCGCGCGCGTCCGCATCCGGCCCGATTCCCTCCAGATGCAGTATATACGCGTACGGGTCAAGGGGTTCGACGAGTGTCAGTATTTTCGCCATCTGTTCGCAATAGCGCGAACGCTCCACAGAGTCCGGGCTTGCCGCTTTTTTATCAATCGGAAAATGGATGGTATACGTGTTCCCATGCTCGCGTGAAAGCTTCGCGAGGCCGTGAATGACTTCCGCAGAGGGCATGTTGCTAGAATCCACGGACTCGAAAAGCACGACTTCAATATCGTCAAAGAGCGGGGCGCACTTTTCCGCGTTCGGCAGAAGATCCGCGGGGTACACGTACGAGGTGCACCCGAGACGGAAGGGCCATGTTTGCCTTTTCTGCTGCATATCGTCCTTCAAGGAACCTTACTTTAGCACCGACAGTGCATAAGGCAGAAGGCCCATGGGAATCGTTGCGCCGACCTGTGCGTCCGTGGCCGGGTCCACTTTAACAAGCCCGGGCGTTGCCCCGCCCCTGTCGCCGATGTAGGCATAATAGCCGTCAAAGACGACCGGGTTGTAATAGGCGGCGTTGTTCACGAACGCAAGCTTGGCACCGAGGGTCTGAAGCGTCAGGTTCAGTGGATGAATTTCGTTGACCCAGGCGGCGGTGGCGACCATGATATAGGCCTTGGAGGCGCTGACAATCTCGATGCTGCTGAGGGTGCCGGCCATGGCGGCCTCGCTCATGATCATGCCTTCGTTCACCCCGGTGGCAAGGTCGATTCGTTCAATGCCCCCGTCCATCAGGCTCCAGTCGCCCGAACAGGCCACATAGAGTTTGCCGTCCACGGCCTTCATGTCCGCGGGATTGTAGTTGTATAGAGACACGGCCTTTTCAATGAAATCATTGGCCGTGTTCACAATGACAACGAGGCTGGAGTCGCCAAAGCCCCAGCTCGCGCTCAACCGCTGGCAAGCGACGTACAATTTGCCGTTGGAAATAACAGCCGAAGCCATCATTGGGAATGGGCCGGTGGAGGCGTTCACATAACCGGCGAACGATAGAGCGCCGATGGAATCGCCGGTCGCGGGGTTGATGATAAGCAGGTTCAGCGCGGAGAGGCGCGTGAGATAGCCTTTCTGAGGCGAAGCGAACGCGATAGCCTGGGGATTGGACGCCGCGCCCACATTGATTTCATAATCCACATGCTGGGAGTCGACGACCGAACCGCGGATTTTTCGGAGGGTCGCGAGGGTACGGTCGATGAGATAAAGGTTGCTGTCATAGGAGAAGGCCACCCCATCGCCCCCGAGTGTCATCAGATTGTTGTCCGTGATACCGGTCGCGGACCGGTACATGGATATGTTGCCTTCGGTGTTCTGGCTGTTGGTGGTGACAACCGCGATGGCGCTCCCGGCCTGTTGCACGGCCTGCGTGGGTTTTTCCTTGGAGCAGCCCGCAAGAGTCATAAGCGCGGCAACGGACAGGAGGGGCAGGGTACGGAGCGGATTCATGGTTCGGTCCTTTCTTGGGTTTCAGTTAAATGAAATTCACCACGCAGGGTCAGGTAAAACGCCCGGCCCGGCAGTGGGAAGGCTTCGATGTCATAATTTTTTTCGTCAAGGATATTCTTGACCTCCGCGGACAAACGGACGCTCTTTTCAAGAAAAAAGGCGCTGAGCGAAAAGTCATGCGTCATGTTCGCCGGAAGGATGGCGATATTGACCTCGCTTTCATAATAATCTGACCGGTATTGAAAATCGTACTGTACCTCAAACATGCCGAGAAAAGCAGCCTTGAACTTGAAGGCCTCTTTGATATTGGGAAGATACGAACGTTCATGCCCGAGGTAAAGCGCGCGGTCAAAATGGATGGCATAGATGCGCGACCGCATGTACGCAAACTGGTTTTCGAGCGTCACGGGACCGGCCGTGACCCGGGCCGAATGTTCGAGCCCGGCAATCCGGAGGTCCCCCATGTTCACGGGTTT
This sequence comes from Fibrobacterota bacterium, assembly GCA_043802925.1. Taxonomy (GTDB): domain Bacteria; phylum Fibrobacterota; class OXYB2-FULL-49-7; order OXYB2-FULL-49-7; family JAEUSG01; genus JAZDKP01. Next base: position 2,369 of record JAZDKP010000100.1, read on the forward strand.
GGAGGCGTTCTGGGCCAGCACGCGAAAGACAATCTGGTCCTGCTGCAGGTTGTAAAAGGCGGACAGCGTATGGGTGAGCGACAGGTTCCTGAAATCACGGGAATGCGAAAGCGCGAGGTCCGTATTGAGCCCTGTTTCTGGCAGCAGGGAGGCATTGCCCACAAAATAAGCGTTGTTGCCGAAAAGTTCGAAAAAGTTGGGCACACGGGTATAGCGGCCCGCATTGAGTTTCAGAATGAAAGCGCGCACCGGGCCCGCTTTCACGCCTGCATTCCAGTTCTGATAATAATGCCGCGTGTACTGCAAGGGCACCGCGTGCCAGGCGTTCATTGTGTCACTGACCGCGTTGCTGTGCGTGAACCGGCCATCCAGCGTCCAGGCGCCCGAAAGCAGGAGACGATCGGACAACAGGAAGATCTGGTCCGAAATCGTGGCCTGCGCGGACTTACGGGTGACGTGGGGGCGGGACGCGAGCGTGCCCACGGCGCGGTTTTCCTCGCGGTAGCCCTCCAAACCCCCGTCCCCGAACAGCGAAACCGTGTTCCACGCAATCGGTGAAACGCGGACACTGGCACCGGCCTCCACCTCGTCCGTGACCGAGACGACATCCTTGACTCCAAGATAGACGGCGCCATCCGGGTCTTTCATGCGCTGGCGCGTGCGCTTGCCGCGCGCGTACGCGTCCGCGGACCACGCGTCCCGCTCCACGCTATAACCCAACCGCGCACCGGCACGCCCCCCCAAAGCCCGGCTCCGGGCCGGCAGCCGCATGTGCGTGGAGAAATAGCCCTTATCGTAACGGTACGCGTCCACGTCAAAGCGCAGTGACTGCCGGCCCGGCAGCGCCATCTCCGACTTGATGACCGCGTCAATGGAGGTGAAGTCATTGTTCACCATGCAACGGAGCGTATCATCGAGTGTGGGGTCCTTCCGGGTCCCCAGCGTGGTGCCGCGGTCATCGAGCCATTCGAAATCATTGGCGCTGTGCTGATAATCGAAGGAGCCCATATAGGAAAAGGGGCCCATCCGGTTGGAGGTCATGCCCCCCGCCTTCACGGTTCCAAAGCTTCCGGCCGTGACCTGACCCGAGACCATGCCCTTGCCGGCTTCCCGAGTAACGATGTTGATGACCCCGGCCGTGCCGTTGCCCTGGTATCGGGCCGGGATGCTGCCCTTGAATACTTCGATGCGTTCCACATTTGCGAGTGGAATTTTGGAAAGGTCCACTCCCCCGCCGGAGGGGTCGTTCACCAGCACGCCGTCGAGGAAGACCTTGACCTGTTCGGCCGTGGAACCCCGGATGCTGACCGTGCTGTGCTCGCCCAGACCGCCCATTTTATTGACGCGAAGGCCCGCCTCACAATCCAGGAGCTCCGTGAGTGTGGTGCTGCGGCCTTCAAAAGCGGCGCGGGGAATGACGGAGACCGTGGAGGTCTGCGCGGCCTCTTCGGAACGTTTGGCCGTGACCACGATTTCGTAGGAGGGGACGCTGTCATCCTGCGCCAATAACGGCAGGGAAAACAGGCAGATAAAAAAAATGCCGCCCCATAGGACGGCAGAAAGACCATGCAGCAGCAAGGCATACCTTTCCGCGAAGGATTTTGGTTTCAGGCAGGTCTCCTGGCTCCGAAGCTGGGGCGCGCCGTCTTCCCGGACAAGGGTTAACAAAGTCCAGTGACATCGTGGCGGCCTTCAACGCTTCGTTACAGTGACGGGATCGCTGCCGGTTTTAACGGCATTCCCTATTATTCCCAAACAGGTGGGAACCTGAAACGAACAGTACAAAGGAATCAAACAGCGTTTTGGTTCGCGTATAAAGATACGCTCTCGAAAAAATTAAAAGCAACCGAATTCTTAAAACCGCACGGTGACAAGGTCCGTGCGGAAGGCGAGACCGCCCTCGCGGCCCGTGCGCTTCATCCGTGAGGCCGCCAGCAACAACGGCCACTGGCCCGCAGCCGGGAATTCGATGCGGGGCATGGAACCCGCAGGGTCGCGTTCGGACGAATCGAGGATGCGCTCCGAGAGCCCCTCACCCAGCAGAAGGCCGCCCCAGGCGCCGATGACGCTTCCGGCGAGGTAGGTGCGGGCGTCCCAGTTCGCGTTGCTTTCGAACGTGAGCAGGGCGCCCAGGGCAAGGGTGGTACCGGCCGTGGCCGACAGAAGCATAAAAACCGACTGCCCGAACTTGTAGGGACGTTCCTCATGGTACCGGAGGCCCAACCAGGTGCCCGCCGCATGGCAGCCGAGTATCGAGGTCAGCAGAAGATTTTTATAGGTCTCTCCGCTGATGCCCGATTGATCCCCGAGAAAGATAAAGGGCAACGTGATACCGGTCAAGCCTCCCAGCGTGCCGGTCACCTCCACAAAAAAACCACGGCCCGAAGAGATTTCCTTCCCTTCGAGGATACGGCCGGCACCGTAGATGCCCGCGGGTATCAGTGCCATTGAGAGCGCGGGCGCGATCCGCCAGTAATTGTCGAAACCATTTTTATCCGACTTGAAGTAAAGGGGCAGCAGATATCCATACAATATTCCGGAGCGGCCGAAAAAACGGAGGATGTTCATGCGTCCGTAGTCGTTGTTCTCCGCGATGTCCCAGCGGCTGCCGAGATAGATTCCCATTGGAAACCCGAACATGGTCGACCAGGCACGGAGCTGGTCGATGCCGTTGTTCTGGTCCTCATTGAAAAAAGAACGGTCAGGGTCCTGAAGCATCTGGGAAAACAGGAAGGGATAGGTCATCCCGAGTTCACCACCGTAGTTCATGAGCCCGACCCGGCCATATCCCAGTTCCATGCCGTCCGTGTACTTATAGGCCGCGTACAGGGAGCCGCCGATAGTGCATAGAGTCAAGCCCCCCACGGTCGTTTCATTCAGATTCGGCAGCGCGGTAGAAAGCTGTATCGGATAAACGTAAAGGGAGCGCGCCATGGTATTCAGCATGAAATAGACCCTGCCGTCCTGGCCCTTGCTTGCGGTTGCCGCATGCGTGGAATGGACCGGGATTGGCTGTTCGGCCAGAGGCGGCAGCGAAGGTTCCGCTGCGGCCGGGGTCGGACCCAGGCCGCTGAAAAAATCCTGCTGGACCGGAAACACGCTCTGCGCGGGTGCGGCCCCGCCTTTGAGGGTCACCAGCACGACGGCGCTGCTGTCAACATAAAAACCAACCGCGAGAACGGAGGCCCGGTCAAACGTTGCACCCGTCTTTTCAAGCGCGTCCAGCACTGCGGCATGCTTTTCTGTGGGAAGCATGGTGAGTGCTTTTACGGAATCGGACTGCGCGGACAAAGCGCTGAATACCAAGGCAATCACGATCGCTGATAATATGCGAAAACTCATTTCTCAATTCCTTTCCTGGCAGGGACGCCCTTGGAATAATAATGGCGCACCTCGCGCATTTCAGTAATCAGGTCCGCGGCATCCATGATTTTTTTATCCGCATAACGCCCGGTGATCACTATTTCCACATGCACGGGCCGCGCAAGCACAACATCAAGCAGTTCCCGGGCCGTGAAAAGGTTATAATAGTTTGCAATATTGGCCTCATCAAGGATGACAAGGTCGTACCGGCCCGAAGCGATTGCCTTTGCCGCTTCCGCAAGCCCTTTGCAGGCCGCGTCAATATCCGCTTTGGACGGCGTTTTTACAATAAAGCCACGCAGCCCGCATTGCCGGACCGTAATGTGCTTTTTCAGAAGGCCGAGTGACTTCAGTTCGCTGTATTTCATCCCTTTCACAAACTGGGCGACATAGACCGTTTTACCGGCGCCTGCTGCGCGCAAGGCAAGCCCCAGCGCAGCCGTTGTCTTTCCTTTGCCATTTCCGGTATACACATGGATGAAGCCTTTGTCTTTCATGGCCTTCAATATATTTCCAAGGTGGGTATCATATCAATCTTAAACAGACTTTAATGCGACAAAGGATAAAAACCTTTTTGTCTGCCTGGCCCAAGTAAAAATTGGGCATGTTCGATCCGGACCTTTAATCCCAAGCCGTTAATCCAATTTTTACTTGGGCCAGGCAGACAAAAAGAAAGAAAACATTAAAGCCCCTGCTTCTTCATACCGATAACCTAAACAGGAGAATTCTGCGGCAAGGAAGCACTCTATGGTCATATCTTCAATAAATACAACAGATTACGCATACCCACTCCCCTCTTTCGGAAAACAGGGTTCCAGTGCCGGTTCCTCTGAAACGTCCAAAACACCGGAAAATGGCGGAGGCCCTGAAAAGGGAGCAAAGACCGGATCTGCCGGAACAAAAGAGCTTTCAGAAGAAGAAAAAAAAGAAGTCGAAAAGCTAAAAGCCACTGACCGTGAGGTGCGTGCCCATGAACAGGCCCACATGGCGGCCGGCGCAGGCATTGTCCGGGGCGGCCCGCATTACGAATACCAGAAGGGCCCGGACGGTCAAACCTATGCCGTTGGGGGCGAAGTCTCCATCGATACATCCGAAGGCAAAACCCCTGTCGATACGATGATGAAAATGCAGCGGGTCCGGGCAGCGGCTCTTGCCCCGGCCAACCCGAGCGGCCAGGATTTAAGCGTCGCAGCCCAGGCTTCGTCCAAAGAAGCCGAGGCACGGATAAAGATGGCCAAGGAACAGAACACGGCCGGAAAGAGCGGAAAAAACAATAAAGCAGAAGGCGCGGTTCCTTCCGAAACCACTCCTTCCCCGATTACTTCTCAGGCCCATGCCGCTTATGAAGGACAGAAAAAACAGGCCCAGAGGGCCGACATTACAGCCATGATTTCTTTGATTATTTGATTTTCCTCGTTCTCTTTGCCTTCTTCTCCCTTGTTTTTCTATTTTCTTTGAAAATGGAAACACAGACCCCGCATTTAGTGTCCGTTGCCGGTGGGTGTGGCCCTTACAAGAACATCCGCGAAGCCCTGAACCGGCTCGACCTCACCCCCTTCAAGGACAAGCGCGTCCTGGTCAAACCCAACGCAGGCCGCCGTGTGGAAGCCAGCCGCGGCATCACCACGCACCCTGAGGCCGTGGCCGCTGTGGTGGACGCCCTTCGCGAAGCCGGCGCGGCCGTGGTCGCCATCGGCGAAAGCCCCATTCTCGGCGTCAAAACCATGGAGGCGTTTGAAATCAGCGGTATCGCAGCCATTGCAAAAGAACGCAACGTGCCGCTCATTGATATGGACAGGCGCCGGGCCGTAATCAAGGAGGTTCCGGACGGCCGCGTGCTTGAGACCTTGCGTTTCTGCGCGGACATTTACGATTTCGATGCCATCGTGTCGGTGCCGGTGACAAAGTCGCATATGCACACGCAGGTCACCCTGGGCATTAAAAACATGAAGGGCTGCCTCTGGCGCCACGAAAAGGTGCGGCTCCATCAACTCCAGTATAAACAAGGGGTCTATTTCCCTGAAAAGACACTGGACTCCGCCATCTCCGACCTGGCCACCCTCCTGTTGCCCGACCTCACCGTGGTGGACGGCTACCTCGGCATGGAAGGCCTGGGCCCGAGTGCCGGTGAAGGGATTGTCTCGGACTTTGCCGTGGCCTCGTTCAACCCGCTCGCAGCCGATAAAACCGCCTGCGAGCTCATGGGCTTCGACTTTGAAGAGGTCGTACACCTCCGGCTCATCCGCGACCGCGCCATCTGCACGGTTGACAGCGCCACGGTGGCGCCTGACGATTTCCGAAAATTTGGAAAAACCTATAAAAAGTCCCCAACCAAGCTCGACATCGAATTCCCAAATGTCATTGTCCATGACAAAGGCTCCTGCAGCGCCTGCCTTTCGACCACGCTCCTGTTCCTCAAACGGTTTGCAGACGAACTGGGGGATTACGTACTCCAGGACGTAAAAATCAACATCGGAATCGGCAAAGATATCCAGGATTTCACAAAAGGAAACCTCCTTATCGGAAACTGCACGTCACCGCATAAACGGCAGGGCCTCTTTGTCCCTGGATGCCCGCCTGTTTCCTCCAAAATATTCAAGGCGCTCACCGGTGTGGAACCGGAAACCAACGAGCCCGATGTGGAGACGGTCCCAGGCGAATCCGGCGAAAAGGCGGATTGAATCCGACCGGCTAATTTAGAGTCTGTATCGGCAACATCTACGTGAAAAACGTAGATAAGTTGCCGATTTACAGACTCTTATTTTCGGCCTTGGCCGAATTACCTGCCACCGGATTTTGTTGAACACTGAGAAAGGAGTCGTACTCATTATGAAAATTAATTTTTTAGTTCTTCCCGCCTATGCCCTCCTGGTGGTGCTTGGGATGTTTATGC
>JAZDKP010000101.1:0-14243 GCA_043802925.1 Fibrobacterota bacterium
GTATCAGCAAACAAAATGCACATCGGGCCTTTCGACTCCGCTCAAGGCCCGACGAACCCAGTACGAGCCCCGAGCGGAGCCGAGGGGCGAAACACAAAGTCGTAGCAAGCTGCGAGGAATTATACCCAGAGTGATTAAAATTAAAAACACAACAAGTTGTGGTTGTTAAATTTTAAAGCAACATATATTGTGCTTTGTGCAACATGTTAAAAAATAAGGATTTATGCATAATTTTCTTGACACTTTTTGCCGAAATATGATATGTTAGTGGATATAAAAGGAACTAATAGGAATAAATTGGTATAGTATCCCAAATTATGGCTCAGCTTTTCAACACATCCGATCCAATCAGCGTTGACGACAAAGGTCGTTTTTCGATTCCGTCGGCTTTGCGCAATGCGCTGTCAACCGAGGCGGAGAGCACTTTCATGATTGTGCGCGGCACCGAGGGATGTCTCTTCGCCTATCCCAAGGACGAATGGCTCAAATTCTGGGAACGGTTCAAGGCGCTGCCTATCACCCCCGAGACCACACGGCTTAAAAACCGAATTCTCGCCAGCCTCAAGGAGACGCGCATCGATGCGCAGGGGCGGATTACACTCACGCAAAAGCTCAAGGAACAGGCCCATATCACCCGGGAAATCGTGGTCGTGGGCAACAGCGAAAAAATGGACATCTGGAACAGCGACAACTGGAAGCGCCACCAGGCCGCAAACGAAGAGGCCGTGCCGTACGATGCGGACTATTACCGTGTTTTGAATGAGACCAGCCGGAACGGACATGGAGGCTAAGCGGTATCATATTCCAGTTCTGCTGACAGAGGTTTTGGGGACGTTCAGGGAGATTGGGAAGGGGACCCTCATTGACGGGACACTGGGCGGCGGCGGCCACGCGGCCGCGCTTCTTGCGCATCTGCCTTCCATCACACTCCTCGGACTCGACAAAGACCTTGCGGCATTGAACGAAGCTTCGCAGGCGCTCGCGCCTTTCGGGTCGCGCGCCCGGCTCCTTCAGGCGGGTTTTGAGACCCTCCCCGGGGTGGTAAAACAGGAAGGGATTACAGACCTCATGGGCGTTCTGCTCGACCTTGGAATATCCTCGCGCCAAATCGACGACCCGGCCCGCGGTTTCTCCTTTTCGCACGAGGGGCCACTCGACATGCGCTTCTCGGGCAATACCGGCGAAAGCGCCGAAGCGCTTGTCAACCATGCCTCCGAAGAACGGCTCACCGAAATTTTCCGGGACTATGGCGAAGAACGGCGCGCCGCTTTCGTGGCCCGGGCCATTGTCAGCGCTCGGAGGGAAAAACCCATCCGCACCACGGGCGAACTCGCGCGCCTGGTCGAAAGCGCGGCCGGCGGCCATGTCAAGGCCCGGGCGCGCGCCTTTCAGGCGCTGCGCATAGCGGTCAACCACGAACTCCAGGCGCTCGATACGGCGCTCGATACGATTCCCTCCCTGCTCTGTCCGGGCGGCCGCTTTGCGGTCATTGCCTATCATTCGCTCGAGGACCGGCGGGTCAAGCAGTCGTTCCGCGCGCGCACCGGGGCGGTGGACCGGGGCCGTGTCCGGCTGCCCGGCGACCCCGAAGGTGAGCCCGCCTTTTGCGCGGTCACCAAGAAGGCCGTGATCTCCGGCGAACAGGAGCTTCGCGAAAATCCGCGCAGCCGGAGCGCGAAACTGCGGGTCCTGGAAAAAGCATGAAAATTAAAATCAAACTTCGCACGTTGCTCACGTTCGGTTGTGTCATCCTTTCACTTTTCCTGTTCCCTATTGTGTCGGTCTGGAAAAAGTCCAGGGTGCAGGACATGGTGAAGTCGAACGAGGAACTGCGCCAGCGGATCCGCCGGGTGAGCAACGCCAACCTGGTGACCCGCCTTGAGCGCGACCGGCTGGCCGCGCGGGAGCGCATCGAAGCCGTGGCGCGGAAGGAACTGGGGCTGGAATATCCGGCCAGCCGGGACGTCCGGCTGGTCCTGCGCGCGGAACCGCAGAAACAGGGAGAGAACGGGATTGAAAAAGCCTTCGTCAGCCGGTGACAGCCGGGGCCGCCTGCCCGTGGTCATCGGCGTCATGGTCGCCGCACTCCTTACGCTTTTTCTCCGGTTTTTTTACGTTCAGATTATCCACAACACCTATTATGCCACCGCGGGCGAGCGCCAGAGCACCGAACGGGTGAACCTGAGGCCGCAGCGGGGCGAAATCTTTGACGCGAACGGCACGGCCCTGGCGGTCAACGCGGATCTTGATACCGCCAGCCTGGAGCGGCTGGTCCGTTCGCTTACGGGCGAAGGCCGCAAGCGCGCGCTCAAGCGCCCGTTGCGCCGCCTGTACCCGCACGGGGCGCTTGCGGGGCAGATTCTCGGCTTTGTGGGCCGCGATGGGGCCGGTCTTGCCGGTATCGAGTATGGTTACGACCGCACGCTCTACGGCGAGGCGGGCTGGTCGCTCGAACGGCGCGACGCGCGGAGCCGGCGCGTGTTTCAACTGGACCTTCCCGTTAAACAGCCCGTGGACGGCGAATCGATTCAACTCACGCTCCGTGCGCCGGTCCAGGAGATACTGGAGGTCTGCCTGGCCGAAGGCGTGACCGAGGCGGGCGCGGTGTCGGGGTCGGCCCTGGTCATGGACCCCGCGACCGGTGACGTGCTGGGCATGGCCACTTATCCCTCCTTTGACCCCAACTTTTTCATTGCAACCCCTAAGAACGGCTGGCGTAACGACGCGGTCTCCATGGTGTATGAGCCCGGCTCCGTCTTCAAGCTGGTGGCGGCCGCGGCCTCGCTCGAAGAGGGGGTCTTCCGCGAGAGCGACATTTTTCACACCGGAGACGGCAAATTCAAGATTTTCGACGAATACATCCACGACACGCACAAGAACGGCGACATTACCTTTATCCAGGCCGTGGCCCGTTCCAGCAATGTGGCCTTTGCCAAAATGGCCGTGGCCGTGGGGTCGCAGCGCTTTTACAAGTATGTCAAGAACTTTGGTTTTGGCCAGAGGCTGGGCGTGGATCTGCCGGGGGAGGAATCGGGTATTTTAAAGCCGGTGGAGCGCTGGTCGGGCCGCACGCTGGTCACCATGGCCATGGGGCAGGAAGTATCCGTGACCATGCTTCAAATGGCCGCGGCCTACGGTGCGCTCGCCAACGGCGGCGTGCTCATGACCCCCCGCATTGTAAAGGCCGTCACCCGCGACGGCCGTGTGGTCCGTGAATTTGAGCCCCGGCCCGTGCGCCGCATCCTCTCACCCCTCACGGCGCGCCGCCTCACCGAATGCTTTGCGCAGGTGGTGGAGGGCGATTCGGGCACGGGCAGCAACGCCCGCATCGAAGGTCTCCGCATCGCGGGCAAGACCGGCACCGCGCAAAAGATTGATCCCGCGACCCGAAAGTACCTGTCCGACAAGTATGTGGCCTCGTTCATCGGCTTCTTTCCGGCCGAGTCGCCCCGGCTTCTTTGCATGGTCCTGCTGAACGAGCCGGACAAGGTGCATACCGGCGGCATGGTTTCGGCGCCCGTCTTCCAGAAAATCGTGACGCGCCTCATCCATTCACAGGAGCTGCCCTACAGCCCGATACTGATTGCCGCAGACCGGTGCTGGCGGCCTGCGACCGTGGCGCAGGTAACGGTCCCCGATTTCCGGGGCCAAGGGCTTGAGGCGTTGCTGCCGGAGTGCCGCGCCCGCGGCCTGGCGCTCGGCGTGCGGAATTTCGGGGACCAGGTATCGCGCCAGTCGCTCAAACCCGGACGCTCCGTGGCGCCGGGTACGGCCATGACCGTTGAAATGGAGCGGCCCGACTCCACCCGGGCCCGGCGCGTGCCGGGTGTGGTTGGGTTGACAGTGAGGGAGGCCGTGAACCGGCTGCTTTACGAGGGATTTCGCGTGCGGGTCGACGGCAGCGGCGTGGTAAAGACCCAGACGCCGCCGGCCGGCGAGGTCTACCGCAAAAGCGGGACCTGTGTCCTTGCCGCGGGCGTCAAAAGCTGAAAAAAGAATAACAGGAGGGACCATGATCATAAAAGAAATCTACCTGGGACGATGCAAACGGCTCGAAATCCAGGGCGACATCAACAAACTTGACCTGGTCCGCCTTTCGGGCCACCTGGACGCCTCCCGCGAGGCCGCATCCATCGAAATTGACCTCACGGGTGTGTTGTTCGCGGGGTCTGATTTCCTGAATTTCCTGGTGGACCTGCGAAACCACCGGCCGGAGATTGCGCGCAAGGTGGCGCTGTATAATCCGAACGAAGTCATCACGGAGCTGCTCTCCATGACGCAGCTGGATCAGGTTTTCGCAATCCACAGGGACGAGGTACTCAAAGTCGTGCTATAGTTTTTTTGCAGGAATAGGGCCCTTTTACAGGGGGGCCAAAGGGAAAAGGGAAGGGTTTGGAACTTAGAGAGGTCTTGAAAGGACTCCGGTCCACGGAGACCGCGCCGGAAGGCGTACAAATTCGCGCCATTGCCTGCGATTCGCGGCAATGCGGGCCGGGCACGCTTTTTTTTGCGCTGCAGGGTGACAAGCAGGACGGCAACGCCTTTCTGAACGAGGCGTTTGCGCGGGGCTGTGCGGTTGCGGTCACGGACCGTGCGCCGCAGGCCGTCACCGGCGCGCTCCTGATTGTGCCCGATGCACGCGCGGCCATGGCCCTGGCTTCCGCCAATCTTTACGGCCGCCCTTCGGAATCCCTCTACCTCGCCGGAGTGACCGGCACCAGCGGCAAGACCACCACCAGCCATCTCATCGATGGCGTTCTGAGGGGCGGCGTTGGAAACGGCACGCTCTTCGGCACCATCCGCCACCGGGTGGCGGGCCGTGCTATCGCATCGCACAATACCACGCCCGAATCGTTTGACCTCAACGCCTGGCTCCGCGAATCCCTCGATGCGGGCGTCACGTCCGCGGTCATGGAGGTCTCTTCCCATGCCCTTGCGCTCAAGCGGGTCCACGGTCTCGTTTTTTCAGCTGCGGTTTTCACCAACCTGACGCGCGACCATCTCGATTTTCACAAGACGGAAGAAGGGTACCTGCGGACCAAGCGGCTGCTTTTTTCCGATTACCTCAAAGCGGACGGCATCGCGATCATTAATGCTGACGATGCTGCGGCACCGCGTTTTATCGAGAAGAGCCGGGGCCGGGTCCTGACTTACAGCATCAAAGACCCGTGCGCAACCGTTTTTCCACTCCAAGTGGAACCGTCCGCTATGGGTACGCGCCTTGTGCTCCGTACCCCGGCCGGAAACCTCGATATCAATTCGCGACTCAAAGGCCCCTTTAATGTATACAACATCATGGCCGCCGTGACTGTGGCCGTGGGCGCCGGAATCCCTGCGGATCGCATCGTTGCGGGTATCGAGTCCGTGGCCGGCGTCCCGGGTCGTTTTGAATCCGTGGACAACGGGGAGGGCGTCAGCGTCATCGTGGATTACGCGCACAAGCCCGATGCGCTCGAGAAGGTGCTTGAGGCGGCACGGGCCGTGACGCGGGGCCGTCTGATTGCGGTATTCGGCTGCGGCGGGGACCGCGACCGGGGGAAACGGCCCCTGATGGGCGCCATTGCCGAGCGGCTTGCGGACCATTCGTTTGTCACTTCCGACAACCCGCGCACCGAAGCGCCGGAAGCCATTCTCCGCGAAATCGTATCGGGCCTGAAGGACGCCTCAAAGCGCGAGGTCATTGCGGACCGGCGCGCGGCCATCCGTACGGCCGTGCAGCAGGCCCGGGAGGGCGACACAATCGTCATTGCGGGCAAGGGGCACGAGGACTATCAGATTATCGGCACAATCAAACACCATTTTGACGACCGCGAGGTCGCCCGTGAAGCCTTAAAGGAAAAATATGGGACTCCTGTTCGACAGGCTTGAGTCGTTTTTGAAAATCAAGGCGCTCGGACGACCGCTGGGCCGGCCCCCGGCCGAGGTCCGCGTGGTCATTGACAGCCGGAAGGTCGCTGTTGGGGACGTGTTTGTGGCCATTACGGGCGAAAAGCACGACGGCCACGCCTTCATTGACCGGACTTTGCGCGAAAAGGCCGCGCTTTGCATTGTGAACGAATCCTGGTACTGGCGCGTACGGCCAGAGACCGGCGTCTTCCTTCCCGTCAGGGACACGGTCCTTGCCATGCTGCGGCTGGCCGAGGCGTGGCTGCTCCACCTGGAGGTCCCGGTGGTGGCCGTGACCGGCAGCAACGGCAAGACGACGACCCGCGCCCTGATTGCCGCGGTGCTCCGGAAAAAGTACGCGGTCTACGAAACACAGGGGAACTACAACAACCGCATCGGCCTCCCGCTTTCGGTCTTTGAAATCACCCCGGACCACGATATCGCGGTGCTTGAGATGGGCACCAACCATTTCGGAGAAATCGACGAGTTAACGCGCATTGTCCATCCCTCCATCGCGGTGGTCACCAACATCGGCCGTGGCCACCTTGAGTTCCTGAAGGACAAGGCCGGTGTGCTCCGCGCAAAAATGGAAATCCTGAACGGCATGGGGGAGGGGGGCCTTCTGGTGGTGAACGGCGACGACCCTTTGCTTGCAAAATACCGCGCGCCCAAAGGGGTGCAGAAACTTTCCGTGGGTTTCAAAGGAAAAGGCCTTGTGCGCGGCGCAAGGCTTGAAACCGCGCTCGGGGAGGGGGCCCGCTTTACCGCGGACAACGTGCCGGTCACGCTCACGGTGCCCGGCGAAGGCGCGGCCATTGACGCGCTGCTCGCGCTGGCCGTGGGCAAGCTCCTGGACGTGTCTGTGCGCGAAGGGGCCCGGGCTCTTTCGCGCGTCACGCCGCCCGGGGACCGCATGGCCGTGCACACGGTGCGCGGCGCGACCGTGCTCGCGGACTGCTACAACGCCAATCCCGACTCCATGGCCAATGCGCTCCGGCTCCTTGCCAAGAGCAGCGGCACGGGCCGGCGGGTGGCGGTACTCGGCGACATGGGCGAACTGGGCGCCAAAAGCGAAGGGTACCACCGCGAGACGGGCCGGCTGGCCGCGCAATGCGGCGTGCAGGTGCTGCTCACATACGGGAAGCTGGGCGCGGCCATCGCAAAGGGCGCGCGTGCGGCGGGCTTGAAGGACGTGCACGCATTCACTGACAAGGCCGCGCTCGCGGGTGTCATCCGGGCCTCGCTCCGGCAGGGCGACACGGTGCTGATCAAGGGCTCGCACAGCATGCACATGGAAGAAATCGTACAGGCGTTGTTATCAACATAAAGGGAACGTGATGCTTTATTACCTCCTCTATCCGCTCAAGGCAAGCGCATCGGTCCTCAACCTCTTCCGCTACATCACCTTCCGCGCGGCCTGCGCGGCCGTGACCTCGCTCTTTATCGCCTTTGTGGTGGGGCCTTGGATCATCCGGAAACTGAAGGCCATGCAAATCCAGGAGATCATCCGCACGGACGGGCCGGCCACGCACCTGAAAAAAGGCGGTACGCCCACCATGGGCGGGCTCATCGTGCTGCTGGCGTCCATCCTTCCCACGCTCATCTGGGCCAAGCTCGAGAACCCTTACATTATTCTGGTCCTTGTCGTGACGCTCTGGATGGGCGCCATCGGCTTTGCTGACGATTACCTCAAGGTCATCAAAAAGATGAAGAAGGGGCTTATCGGCCGCTATAAGCTGGCGGGCCAGATTACCCTTGGCCTCCTTGTGGGCGTGGCGCTTCTGTACGGACCGCTGAACGGCCACATACTCGCCACCGCGACCACGGTACCCTTCCTCAAGAACGCCACTTTCGACTATGGCTGGCTCTTCATTCCCATGGTCATCTTTGTCATCACCGCCTCCTCCAACGCGGTCAACCTCACGGACGGGCTGGACGGCCTGGCCATCGGGCTTTCGGCCGTGGCCTTCATGGCCTTTGCGGGCATGAGCTACGTGTCGGGCAACACCACGTTCGCCGGATACCTGCAGATTCCCTTCCTCGACGGCACCGGCGAACTGACGGTTTTCTGCGCGGCCATGGTAGGCGCTTGTCTTGGTTTCCTCTGGTTCAACGCCAACCCGGCGCAGGTATTCATGGGGGATACCGGTTCGCTTCCCCTGGGTGCGGCGCTCGGTTGTATTGCCATTCTCATTAAAAAAGAACTCCTCCTCATTATCGTGGGCGCGGTCTTTGTGGGCGAGACGCTTTCGGTCATCCTGCAGGTCTCCTACTATAAATGGTCGCGCTGGCGGACCGGTGAGGCAAAGCGCCTGTTCCGGATGGCCCCTATCCACCATCATTTTGAGCTGGGCGGATGGACCGAAACGCAGGTCGTGACGCGGTTCTGGGTCCTTGGCATCCTCGCGGCGCTTCTGACACTCTCAACCTTCAAGATTCGATAAAGGAAAAACGCATGGACAACCGGGAATTCAAGGGAAAAAAGTTTACGGTCATCGGCCTGGCCCGCAGCGGGGTCGCGGCCGCGAAGCTGCTCAAGGAATCGGGCGCCGCGGTGTTCGGCAGCGACAGCGGTGAGCCGGATCCGAAATATCTGGCGGAGCTTACGGGCGCAGGCATACCGTACGAAGTCAAAGGCCACGGCCCGCGCGCGCTCGACGCAAGCGTCCTTGTGCTGAGCCCGGGCGTGCCGCTGATGGCGCCGGTCCTGCAGGACGCGAAAAAACGGAATATCCCGGTGTGGAGCGAAATCGAACTCGCCTTCCGCTGTACGGACGCGGACATTGTGGGCATCACGGGCTCCAACGGCAAGACCACGACCACGGCGCTCGCGGGCGCGCTGCTCAAGCCGGGCCCTTTTCAGGTCCGGGTGGGCGGCAACATCGGCACCGCGCTGTCGGGTCTGGTTACGGGCATGGAAAAGGGCGACGTGCTGGTCGCGGAGCTCAGCAGCTTCCAGCTGGACACCCTTCATGCCTTCCGGCCGCGCGCCGCAGCGGTCTTAAACCTGACGCCCGACCATATCGACCGCTACCCGTCCGAGGACGCTTACTATGCGGCCAAGCTGCGCATTACGCAAAACCAGGTTGCGGGCGACCTGTTGGTGCTGAACGAGGACGACCCGAACACGCTACGCCTTAAAAAAGGACTCATCACGCGCGCGCGCATCCTCGGATTTTCCCTTGAAAAGACGCTACCGGCCGGAGCGTTTGTCCGCCGGGGCCGCATCATTCTCCGCGACGGCACCCGGGAGACCGACCTCCTGGCTGTGGAGGAACTCGCGCTGCCGGGTCGGCACAACCTGGCCAACGCCCTCGCCGCGGTGGCGCTCGTCAGCCCGTATCCCGTGCCCGCGGAGGCGCTCGTGGAAACGCTCCGGAAATTTTCCGGCATTGAGCATCGCATCGAGTTCGTGCGTGAAAAGAACGGCGTCCGGTTCTACAACGATTCCAAGGGAACAAATGTGGACGCGGTACGCTGGGCGCTCCTGGCCATGAAGGGCCGTGTCAACCTGATTGCGGGCGGCCGCGACAAGGCTGGCGATTTCACGTCCCTGAACCCCGTGTTAACGGAGCGGGTCAAGGCCGTGTATCTCATCGGTGAGGCCGCGGATAAAATGGAGGCCGCCTGGAAGGACGTCGCGCCCCTGTTCCGGATGCCCGGTATGGAGGAGGCCGTGAGCGCGGCCTACGACAATTCCGAGCGGGGCGACAACGTGCTGCTGTCGCCCGGCTGCGCCAGCTTTGATATGTATAAGAATTATGAAGAGCGCGGCCGCCACTTCAAACAAATTGCGGAGGAAATGTGAAAACCGTTGGCGGCCCGCCTTTCCGCATCGATGTGCCCGCCCTGGTGGTCATGTTCCTGCTCATCGGCATCGGCATGGTCATGGTCTACAGTTCCAGCGTGGAGGTGGCCAAGGTGCGCTTCAACAGCCCCAGCCTCTTCCTGGGCAAGCAGGCGGCCCGGCTCCTGCTCGCGTTCGTTTTCTTCTACCTCGCGCTCAACATTGATTACCATTGGTTTGCGGAGCATTACAAGGTGTTTCTCGGAATCACCGCGGTTCTGCTCCTCATACTTCTTGTCTCTCACAATATCATGGTCATCAAGGGCGCCAAGCGTTGGATCAACCTCTTCGGCATGACCATCCAGCCGTCGGACCTCGCGCGGTTGTCGCTTATCATCTATATGGCGCGCATGCTCTCGCGCAACGAGCGCATCCTGCAGGACGGGGGATGGGAGGGGCTGCTCACCGTGCTTTCCGTGCCTTTTGCCGTCTGCCTGCTCATTCTCCTCCAGCCCAATTTCAGCACCGTCGCCATCCTTTCGATGCTGGTGTTCACGATGGCGTTCGCAGGCGGCATGCGCATGCGTCACGTGCTGACCCTGGCCCTTGTGGCCGTGCCGGTCGCGGCCTTTGCGCTCCTGCAGACGCCCTACCGTCTTGCGCGTGTCAAGGCTTTTCTCGACCCCGTCAACCAGGCGGGCGCTTACCAGGGGCTGCAGTCGCTCATTGGGCTGGGCTCGGGCGGCTTGTGGGGCGTGGGCCTGGGCGAAAGCAGCCAGAAGCTGCTCTACCTGCCCGAACCGTTCACGGATTTCGTCTTTTCCATCCTCGGCGAGGAGTTCGGCTTTGTGGGCGTGAGCGTGGTCTTTTTGCTCTTTGCGCTGCTCCTGTACCGGGGCTTCATCATCGCGAATCGCGCGCAGGACAAGTTGGGCTATTACCTGGCCCTCGGCATCACGGTCTCACTCGGCCTCTATCTGTTCATCCATGCGGGCGTGGTGTCCACGCTTCTGCCCACCACGGGCATTCCGCTTCCGTTCGTAAGCTACGGGGGCTCCAACCTCCTTTTCAATATGATTGCCATGGGAATACTGCTGAACATTTCGGGCCAGCGGAAGGCGCGGTCATGAGCCGGATGTTGTTTGTGTGCGGCGGGACGGGCGGTCACGTGTACCCCGCCATTGCCGTGGCCGAGGCCGTACGCCGGCATGTGCCGGGCGCTGAAATCACGTTTGTGGGCAAACGGCTCGGATTCGAAGTGAAGGTGATTATTGACGCGGGCTTTCCCTGCCGCAGCATCCGCGCCGAAGGCTTTGACCGCACCCGCATGCTGCGCAATCTGCGTCTGCTTTACGTGCTGCCGCTCGGGTTTGCCCAGGCGCTGCGCACCGTGCTCCGCGAAAAACCGGACCTCGTGTTCGGAACCGGCGGCTACGTATGTGTGCCCGTGCTGGCCGCGGCGCTCCTGCTGCGCAAGCCCATCACCCTGCACGCGCTCGATTCCTATCCCGGCGTGGCCATCCGCTTCTTTGCGCGCTTTGCCCGCAGGGTTTACCTTGGTTACCGCGAGGCTTCGGCCTGGCTGCCGCGCCGGTCGGCCGTGCTGGTTACCGGCAACCCCATCCGCGAAACAACCTGGCCCGTGGCCAAGAACCTGCGCGCGGAGTTCAGCGTCCCCGCGGGCCGCAAGGTCGTACTCGTGGTCGGCGGCAGCCAGGGCGCCGTGGCCCTGAACCGCATGATGATGGATTATGTTGCGGCCGTGTCCGGGCGCGGTGACCGTTTTGTCCTATGGCAGACCGGCAATCGTGACTTTGAATTTGTCCAGCGCGCAGCGGCCGCCTTTGCGGACCTGCGGCTTTTCCCCTATATCAATAATATGTATGATTTTTACCGCGCTGCGGACGTCATCGTCTGCCGTGCCGGCGCAATGACCATCGCGGAACTCGCCAAGTTCGGCCTTCCCGCGGTTTTTGTCCCCCTGCCGTCCTCGGCCGGGGACCACCAGCGTAAAAACGCCGAAACCATTGAAAAGCTTGGTGGCGGGGTGTGCGCGCACCAGAAGGACGGTGGCCCGGCGCTTATTGCGGCCGTGGAAAAGCTGTTGTCCAGCGAATCCACGCTGGCGGTCATGCGCGCCCGGATGCAGGCGCTGCACCGCGAGGATGCGGCGCGGGCCATTGCGATGGAACTCGGAAAGGAAGCGTCCCATGGTTAAACGGGTCAAACAGGTGCATTTTGTTGGCATCGGCGGGTGCGGCATGAGCGGTATCGCCGAAATTCTCCTGGCCAGCGGGTATCGCGTGACCGGCTCGGACATGGCGCAGACGGCCGTGACACAGCGGCTCCAACGGCTGGGCATCCGCGTCCTCCGCGGCCACGCGGCCGGCAACATCACGGGCGCTGACGCGGTCGTCTATTCCTCTGCGGTACCGGCCGGCAACCCCGAGCTCCTGGCCGCGGCGGAAAAAGGCGTGCCGGTCATCCGCCGCGCTGAAATGCTCGGCGAGCTCATGCGCATGAAATGCTCCGTGGGCGTGGCGGGCACGCACGGTAAAACCACCACCACCTCCATGCTCGGCGGCGTGCTGACCGAGGGTAAACTGGACCCCACGGTCATTGTGGGTGGCATTGTGCGCCAGTCGGGCACGGGCGCGGTCAAGGGCCGTGGGCGTTACCTTGTGGCCGAGGCTGACGAGTTTGACCGCTCCTTTCTCAAGATGCCCTCAACGATAGCGGTCATCACCACGCTCGAGGCCGAGCACCTTGACTGCTACACCGACCTGGACGACATCAAGTCCGCGTTCGTCACGTTCGCCGAACAGGTGCCCTTTTACGGCGCCGTGATTCTCTGCATTGACGAGCCCTCGGTGCTGGACCTGCTTCCACGCCTCAAGCAGAAGGTCGTGCTGACCTACGGCTTTTCCGCGGATGCGGACTATCGCGTCACAAAGCATTGCGTCACTGAGCACGGAAGCCGTTTTAGCGTGGCCTACCGCGGCCGGCTGCTCGGGGAGGTCGAACTCCGCGTACCGGGCGAGCATAATATCAAGAATGCCATGGCAGCCGTGGCCGTGGGCCGCGAACTCGGCGTCCCGTTCCCTGCCATCGCGCGGGCGCTCCGTAAGTTCGAGGGCGTACGCCGCCGTTTTGAAATCAAAGGCGAAAAGAAAGGGATCATGGTGGTTGACGACTACGCGCATCATCCCACCGAGGTCCAGGCCACGCTCAAAGCGGCCCGAGAGACCTACCAACGCCGTATCCTTGCGGTCTTTCAGCCGCACCTGTACACCCGCACACGCGACTTTAGCGCGGACTTCGGCACCGCCTTTACCGGTGCGGACGCGCTCATTGTCACGGACGTCTACGCCTCGCGCGAAAAGCCGATTCCCGGCGTCACGGGACGCCTTGTGGCGGACGCGGCCCGCGGTCACGGCCACCGGCACGTGCGCTTTATCCGCGAACCGGAGGCGATTGTACGCTATGTCAAGGCCCACGCGCGGAAGGGCGACATGGTGATCACGCTCGGTGCCGGCGATATCTGGAAGACGGGCGAAAAAATACTGAAGGCGCTCTAAAACGATGATGATGAAAAAGAAGAAATTTTCGCAATACCGGGCACGGACGATTCACCGGGCCCGCCGCCGGTCCACGCGTCTTCTCCGGCTGATCTCGCGCGAGACCGGGCCGCGCCGGTCCAAAAAGCGGCCTGCGGGCCGCGCGGGTGTGCTCCGGACGGTCCTGGTGCTGCTGGCCGTGGCCAGCGCGGGCTATTTTGCCATGGAGTCGGGCGACCTGGAACGGCTCAAGCGCAAGGTCCGGCGGATGTGGCCCGCCACGAATGGTGCGGAAGTCAAGCCTGGAAAATCCAAGACCGCAATGGTCAAAGCCGCGCCGGACACGCTCCATGCCGTGAAACCGGATAAGGGGCTCTTTTCACGCATGTTCGGCCATGAGGAACTCGCGCCGCGGGCCGCGGCCCTCGTCCGGCTCGACGAGCTCTACGGGCTCTCCGAGGCGGGCGTGGTGTTGCCCCTTGTCCCGCGCACCTATTATAACCTGCCGCTCGTGGCGCTTTTTGGCGCGGCGCAGGAGGCCGTCCCGGGCGACACGCTCAGAACAGCCGTGACCGCGGCCAGGACCGCGTCCGCGGCCGCCCGGCTTGCGCCTGTGCTTTCTGCACGCATTTCGGAGATTCGCGCCCTCGAAAATGGCGCGGCCGAGGTCGCCTTTTTGGACAGCCCGCTTCGGGCGCGGATCACGGGCCGCGACCTGGACACGCAAGTACGGAACCTGGCGGCGTATATGAGCGCCGCTGGAAAGCAGGCCCGGGGCCTGCTCACGCTGGAATATGGAAATATCGCCTATTTAAAAGAGGAGGAGTGAATGGAGGGCAATGTAATCGTCGGGCTCGACATCGGCACGACCAAGATTGGCGTGGTGATCGGCGAGGCGACCGAGGACAACGGTCTCAATATTGTGGGGGTGGGCATGGCCCAGTCGGACGGCCTGCGCAAGGGCGTGGTCGTCAATATCGACAAAACGGTCAAGGCCATTGAAAAAGCGGTGG
>JAZDKP010000102.1:0-6790 GCA_043802925.1 Fibrobacterota bacterium
TGGGAATGTATCGTAAAGACTCTTAAGTTCCGATGACCAGGATAAATGCTTATGGATTTCGTCGAAGCAAATCAGTTCGCCACCCGTGTTATGAAATTCCTCTGCGATTTCATACAGGGACGAACGATTCACAAGGAAGTGGTCTGCTGGAACATAAAGGACCTTGCCGGATTCTATATCCCCCTTGGTTACACGCAGGATATGTTGAACGATTGCCGTTGTTTTTCCAACGCCTCGCTGCCCGAGCAGGATGGAAAAACGCGACCGGAAGGGGTTGGCCTGCAAAAACCGCCGTTCATAGGGACGGTGATGGGTACGGATAAGATGCTGGCTGAGACGGATAAGTTCATTCATAGCGCAAACCAATCTTAGTATTGCATTACTAACATAAGTTATTATTGATAGGATTACAATACAATTATTCACTTTCGCCCGTTGCAGAGCGGTTATCCCACTCTTCCGGTAACCCGGTTAGAGTCTGTATCGGCAACATCTACGTGAAAAACGTAGATAAGTTGCCGATTTACAGACTCTTATTTTCGGCCTTGGCCGAATTAGACAATGATTCATTGCTCTTTCACCTCATATCTGCCAGCACGTGGATAAAAAGCCATAAAACAAAAGAATGGAAAACACATTGTCATATAATAGTATTTTTAGCCCATGGTACAGGTCATGCTCAAAGCGCCTTTCTGGGACTATCCCGAATACGCCGATGAAACCAGATTAAAGGCCGCAATCGAAAAAAGCCGGAACACCCCGGCCCTGGAGTGGTTTCTTTCCAGGTTGCTGGAATACGGCCGCGCTATCGACGCGATGCGTTTTTTCACAATCGCCGAGATTGCGGAAAACCTGACGTCACTTAAACTCTCCGGGCATGTGCTTGAAAAATGGCGCCGACTGGTACAAGTATATGGATAACCCGATAGAGCACGTTAACGCGTACGCATCGCCGCGTCTGCAGTCCCTGCTTTCCGAAGTGGCCGCCATGCCGGACATCAGCCGGGACTTCTTTCTGACCGGAGGGACCGCCCTGTCGGTCTTTTTTCTTCATCACCGCGTATCCGAAGACATCGACCTTTTCAGCACCGGTAACCCCGACCTGCCGTTCATCGCCGTCGAACTCTCCAGAAAATACGGCCCTCGCGCGGTTCGAATCCGCCAATCTGAAATGTCCGTCTTCTTTCTGATCGATGGAATAAAACTCGACCTGGTAAAAGATCCCCTGTCGCAAAAGACGGAGCGAACCCTGTTTCCACTTGAAACCGGCGGGTCTATTTCTCTGGACACGCTTCGGAACATGATGTCCAATAAACTTTGCGCTTCAGTAGGCCGCAGGGAGCCCAAAGACTACGTGGACCTCTTCTTCCTGCTGAATGGCAGGTCCTGCGACGAGTGGATGTCAGTATATGCCGATGCGCGTAACAAGGACGCGATTTTTGATGATGCCCCGAGTGTAGCCTATCAACTCGAGTCCGGTTTCGTCTACCTGAAAGCAAATCCGGGGCTTATGCCAAAATTGCTTGTGCCTTTTGATTTGGTAAAAGCCGAAGTGTTTTATAAAAGCATCTGCGCATTTATCTACTCAATGGTCAAGCCCGGGTAATCCCATCCATGCCCCGCGACAACTTGAAAATCCACCCCAGGGAAGCGGGGAATGACACCTGTGATTGTGTTTCGCAAGCCAGGGTTTTGATTGCACTATCGATTAAACCTGTTGAGGTCGAGTTTAAAAAAGCCGGATGAACAGAGGCCGAGTATGGGGTAAATCACCTGTTTAATGGCAATTTAGGGATTAAAAAAGGCCTTACGATTTCACTCGTAAGGCCTTTTCTTATTTTAACTTGCCCGAGAAGGGACTTGAACCCCCAAGCCATTGCTGGCACTAGAACCTGAATCTAGCGTGTTTGCCAATTTCACCACCCGGGCGTTTGGATTCAGGTGGTAATAAATAGCTTTCTTCACCGGCGTAAGGCAAAGTTTTCCGCCGGTGAACGCGCTCCCGCCCAATAGCCCTTTTTGCGCGAACGGCCGGACGACATCGCCCCGCTCATCCGTTATTTTCTGTCGCACCGCACCCCTGTGAAAGCGGAAACCGGGGGCGTTTTTTTATTGTCCGGCGGACAGCTGTTTTCCCTTCATTTTTTCCCTCCGTATTGGACATGCGTGGTCAGATAGGCGCCAATAATGAGCAGGCCCCCGCCGAATATCTGGAGGGGGGTCAGTGTTTCACCAAATATAAAATACGAGAGGATACAGGCAAGCACGGGTGAAATAAGCAGGATGGTGTTGGAAAGAACGCCCCCCACGCTGCGCATGGCGGCATAGTAGAGCGTGTGCGGAAAGGCGATGGCAACGATGCCCGAAAAGAAAATCACCAAGAGAACAGAGACCGGCGCGGCCGTGATGCCTGACAACGCGCCCAGCGGCAGCCCAATCATAAAGTGCAGGAGCGCGATGAACAGCGACACGTACGCCATGGCCACGACCGGGTGGGTCTCGCGCAGCGCGGGCTTTATAAATGCCGTGTAAAGCGTCCAGCCCACCTGGGCCGCGATGACAAACGCAGCGCCCGCGTTGAAATCAAAATCCGCCCCGCGCTTGAAGACGATGACAAGTGCAACGCCCGCGAGCATGATGCCTGCACTCAACAGAAAGAGCGGGCTTTGGGCCGTACGCCGCTCTTCGGGGTAGAAGGCCGCGAGCAGGAGCACCACGGGGATGACGCTGGTCTGCGAGAGCAGGGAGGCGCTGCCGGGCTGGATGAGGTAGAGCCCATGGGCAAAAAGCATCTGGTAAAGCGTACCCGAAAGGCCGGTGAGCAGCAGGAAACGGATCGCGCGCGGGGTGGGCCGGAGCCGGTCCCGGAAAAGGAGCGCGGACACGGTAAAAAGAAAAAGGGAGGCGGAAAAATAGCGAAAGCCGTTCTGGCTGATGACACCGATGGAACGGCGTCCAAGGTAATGGATAAAAAGCGGCGACAGGGACCAGCAGAACGAGGCCGCGAGCAGCTGGAGGTAGGCCCTCCGATCAGACGATTTTATCGACAATCCCGTAGGTGACCGCCTCGTCAGCGCTCATGAATTTGTCGCGGTCCGTGTCATTTTCGATTTGCGCGAAAGTCTTGCCCGTGTGCCGCACGAGTACGTCGTTCAGGATTGAGCGGATGCGGAGCATTTCTTCGGCCTGGATTTGGATGTCCGTGGCCGGGGCGTACATATTGCCTGAGATGAGCGGCTGGTGGATCATGACGCGTGCGTTGGGCCAGATGAAGCGCTTTCCCTTGGCGCCCGCAGTGAGCAGGACCGCGCCCATGCTGGCCGCCTGTCCCATGCATACCGTGGAGACCGGGGCCTTGCCGGCCTGCATGGCGTCGTAGATGGCGAGGCCCGAGGAGATGGAACCACCCGGGCTGTTGATATAGAGGGTGATGAGATCGCTCCCAAGCGCGTTGAGATAAAGGATGCGCTTCACTATTTTCTCAGCACTGTCGTCGTCAACCACGCCCCAGAGGTAGATTTCGCGCTTTTCGAGCAGCTTTTCCTCGAGCATGTTCTCAACGCTCGATTTTTTCTCTTTATCATTCGATTCACAGCCCATGGTGTCTCCTTTTTTATGAAAAGATAGTTATATCTTCTCGGCTTTTGCCCCTTCTTTCGTATCGATGATTCGATATCCCTTCTGCGTGATGAGGTCCCGGATGTGGTCCGACTCGGCCCAGTTTTTCGCCTTGCGCGCAGCGGTCCGTTCCAGCAGCAGCTGTTCGATTTCAGCGGACACGCCCACAAACGTGCCCTGAATGTCCTTGAGGCCCAGTCCCAGCACCTGGTCAAACTTTTCGACCAGGGCCAGCTTGCGCCGGTTGGACAGAGCGGTGCTCTTGAGCGCGTCCCAAAGCACGGCCAGGGCGCGCGGCATGTTGAGGTCATCGTTGATTTCGTCCAGGAACGCGGTCTCGAAGGCCGAAGCCTCCTCCCCCATCCCGGCGTCGGGATTGTTGCGCAATTCCTGTATTTTGGAGACCAGACTGGCGTAGCCTTTGGCCGAATTTTCGAGCGTTTCCCAACTGAAGGAAAGCGGGGCGCGATACTGGGCCGAGAGCAGGAAGAAGCGGTACGCGGGCGCGGGAATGCCCCGCTCCGTAATGTTTTTGAGCACCACCATGGTACCGCCGGACTTGGACATCTTCTCATTATCGAACACGATGAACTCGCCGTGCATCCAATAGTTGACAAAGCGTTTGCCGGTTGCGGTCTCAGACTGGGCGATTTCGTTGGTGTGGTGCACGGGGATGAGATCAATGGCGCCGCAGTGAATATCGAAGGTCTCGCCGAGGTACTTCATGGCCATGGCCGAGCACTCGAGGTGCCAGCCCGGAAAACCCGTGCCCCAGGGGCTCTCCCACTCCATCTGCCGCTTTTTGTCCCGGGTCGAGAACTTCCAGAGCGCGAAATCGGTGATACTGCGTTTTCCCGCCACCATTTCGACCCGCGCCCCGGCCTCAAGTTCGTCGATACGGAGCCGGGCAAAATCCGCGTAGCGCGGGAATTTGGACGTGTCAAAATAAATGCCGTCGTCGATTGTATACGTGAAGCCCTTCTCCTCGAGCGTGCGGATGAGCGCTATCTGCTCGGGGATATGGTCCGTAGCCTTGCAATAGGTGGTGGGCGGGAGCACGTTCATCTGCGCGAGGTCCGCGAGCACGGCGTCCGTGAAAAATTTCGCCACCTCCCAGACCGTCTTCCCCTCGCGCGCCGCTCCTTTTTCCATTTTGTCATCGCCGGTGTCGGAATCAGAGGTAAGATGGCCCACGTCCGTGATGTTCATGACATGATTGACCGGGAAGCCGTTGTATTCCAGCGTCCGGCGGAGAATGTCGCCGAACACGTAGGTGCGCAGGTTGCCGATATGCGCAAAGTGGTAGACCGTGGGGCCGCAGATGTACATGCCCACGGTCTTGCCGAGGGGCTTGAAAAGCTCTTTTTTGCGCGAAAGCGTATTGTAGAATGTCAGTTCCATAAGCGTCACTTGATAATGAGGCTGCGGCCCGTCATTTCGGACGGAAGCGCGATTCCCATGATATCCAGCATGGTGGGCGCAACGTCCGCCAGTTTGCCGTCACTGCGCAATTTTACATTACCGCAGCCGATAAGGATGAGCGGCACGTCATTGATGGTATGCGCGGTCATGGGCGAACCGTCCTCGAGGAGCATCTGCTCGGCGTTACCGTGGTCCGCGGTGACGAGGACTGCGCCGCCTGCTGCCAGTACCGCGTCCACCACCGCACCCACGCACTGGTCCACGGTCTCGACGGCCTTGACAACCGCATCAAACACGCCGGTATGCCCCACCATATCACCGTTGGCGAAGTTCATGACCACCGCGTCATATTTAGCGGTGCGGATGGCTTCGATGATTTTGTCGCGCACCTCAAAGGCGCTCATTTCGGGCTGCAGGTCATAGGTCGCGACCTTGGGGCTGTTAACCAGGATGCGGTCTTCGCCCGGAAAGGGCGTTTCGTCCTGGCCGTTGAAGAAGAAAGTCACGTGCGCGTACTTTTCTGTCTCCGCGCAGCGGACATGCTTAAGATTGTGGTCCGCCAGCACCCCGCCAAGGAGGTTGGTATTGATGAGGGTCTTGTAGGCGACCTCAAAATGACCGCCCTCGTAATATTCAGTAAAGCCTACAAAATGCAGGTCGCGCTTTTCGCGCTTGAAGTGGGTGAACTCCAGGTCCGTGAACGCATGCGTGATTTCGCGCGTGCGGTCGAGCCGATAGTTGAAAAAGATGACCGCATCGTTGTCTTTGATGCCCGTGAAATCGATGATACGCGGCTTGATGAACTCGTCGTTCTCTCCGGCGGCGTAGGCATCATCCACGGCCGCGTTCCAATCCTTCACCTTTTTGCCTTCGCCCCGGATGAGTGCATTATAGGCGAGTTCGATGCGGTCCCAGCGGTTGTCGCGGTCCATGGCGTAATAGCGGCCGATAACGGTTGCCACGCGGCCCACGCCGTGTTTGTCGATGCCGTCCTGCAGTTCCTGAAGGTAGGACTTGGCCGACTTGGGCGGCGTGTCGCGTCCGTCGGTGAAGGCGTGCACGAGTACGCGGCTGAACTGCTGGCGCTTGCACAGGTCAAGGAGCGCCACCCCCTGCGAGGTCACGGCATGAACGCCCTGGTCCTGGATGAGGCCGAAGAGATGAAGCGTGGAGTTTTTCTTTTTGCAGTGCGCGATGGCGTTCAGAAAAGCGGGGTTGGTGAAGAAATCACCATCTTCGATGGATTTGTTGATGCGCGTCATACTTTGATAGACCACGCGGCCCGCGCCGAGGTTGAGGTGGCCCACTTCGCTGTTGCCCTGGTTGCCCTTTTCCAACCCCACAAAAAGACCATGCGCTTTGATTAGCGTATTGGGGTACTTGGCCATGAATTCATCGGTGCGCGGGGTTTTGGCGTTGGAGATGGCGTTGGCTTTGGAAGGACGCGCGTAGCCCCAGCCGTCGCGCACAATGAGACAGACAGGTTTTTTCATGTATGAGCTCCGGAAAGGGTCAAGCGAACACTATAATATAGAAGGGAAAAGATAATAGGATCCGGGTTTTGTTGTCAAAGGCAGCTTTCTTTATTGGAAACATCACCGTTTTTATTATTTTAATCACTCTGGGTATAATTCCTCGCAGCTTGCTACGACTTTGTGTTTCGCCCCTCGGCTCCGCTCGGGGCTCGTACTGGGTTCGTCGGGCCTTGAGCGGAGTCGAAAGGCCCGATGTGCATTTTGTTTGCTGATAC
>JAZDKP010000103.1:0-10577 GCA_043802925.1 Fibrobacterota bacterium
ATACCAGTCCGCCACCCACTCGTAAGCGTTACCGGAAAGGTCAAAGACCCCGTACAGGCTGACGCAGAACCGGTTCACTCCGATGGGATTGATGCTGTCTCCCTCGGTGTTGCACTTGTCTTTTTTATATTCATTGCCATAGGGATAAGGCTTGGTCAGGGGGCCTGCGCAGGCGATTTCCCATTGCGTTTCGGAACAGAGCTGCTTGCCCAGCGATTTGCATGAATCGACGGCCTGTGCGAAACTGACGCCGGTCTGGGGAAGGTTGTCGCGCACATTCGGAAACTCCCATTTGTCGATACAGAAGTCCATGGAATGGACCTTGGTGTCGGCAACCCTATATTCCCCTTCCGGAATGAAGGCCATACCTTCATCACCCCGGGAAGGGCATTTTTTGTCATTGGCATCGATTTTGACACGGAACCCGAGGTTGTACTGGTTGGGAAAGTCGCGGCCCGCGTTCCAGACAATGTGCTTTTTTTCGCCGACGGTCACGAAGCCGGTGTCGCCGGCAACGGTCCGGATCGGAGCGCCCCAGCTTTTACCGTTGTCGTCCGAAAGATACAGGTTGACAAAGACGACCCGGTTGTCCGGGTCTGTGAGTGAATAGTAGATGTCCACCAGGTCGGTCTTGGACCGCTGCCGGGCTTCGACCTTGTAAACCCTGGGGGGGTGCGACCCCCCCAGGGCCAGGGCCACCAGTAGAAATAGAAAGGCGGGAACGCGCGTCACTTTTCAGCCTTCACCGGAAGGTGGATGACCGTGTCTTGCACCATGGAATCTTCCGGGTTGTGTTTAAAATCGACACGGCATTCAAAATTGCCGTTCAGGCGGAGGCCCCGCTCGTTCGTCCCGTCCCAGTAAATATAATGCTGCCCTTTGGACTTGTTCTGGATGAGGAGCGTCCGCATCAGGGAGTCTTTTTTCGTGAGCGTATCATAACGGAAGATGGCCGCGTGAACACGTCCGTTCCCATGAAGCGTATAGTAGGTCTCAAAGACAGGCATGAACTGCTCGCCATTGGCCCGCGGGACCTTGCGCTGCATGGCATCGATGGTGTTGACCGCGAACGGGGGACTTTCCGGTTCGTCCTTGTCGAACAGGATCTTTGAATCTTTCTTTTTTGCGGCCTTTGGGTCCGGCTTTTTTCCCTTGACACCCAGAAGAATTTCCATGTCTTTACGGGCGCGCGTTTCCTCCTTGGCGTTTGCCAGGGAGTCTTGGGGCGGAGGCGGCACAACGGGAACCCCGGGTTTGACGTTTTGGCCTCCTGCCTGAAGAACCGCCAGGAGCATCAGCAGAGGAAGACGTACGGATATACCCATAATGAAGGAAATATAATATATTTTTCCAGGACTAAATCGGCCAAGGCCGAAATAAGAGTCTGTAAATCGGCAACTTATCTACGTTCTTCACGTAGATGTTGCCGATACAGACTCTAAACTGCATAGGAGGTTTTGCACATGTTCAAAAAAACAGCAGCACTCGTTATTGTCCTGGGCCTCGCCATCGCGCTTTCCGCCGGGGACAAGGAAAAGCCAAAACGCGGAAGCATCGTGTTCGGATCCAAAACGCGGCTCACGTCGGACATAGCCCGGGCCAAGGCGACCAGCCGGGCTTTTATTGACGTGGCCAAGTTCGTCAAACCCTCGGTGGTCAGCGTGGCCAGCGCAAAAATAATGAAGGTCCCGGACAACCTGTACGGCGGTTCCCCTTTTGATTTCTTTTTTGGCATGCCGCAGCCTCCGCAACCCGGACGTCCTGCACCTGAAAAGGAGTTCCGGCAGGAGGGCCTGGGTTCGGGCGTCATTGTTGGGACGGAGGGCTATGTGCTCACCAATAACCACGTGGTCGAGGGCGCGGACGAGATCATTGTGACCATTGATGATACCCGCGAAATCGAAGCCGAGGTCATCGGCACGGACAAGGAAGCGGACATCGCGGTGCTCAAACTCAAGGAGAACGTGTCCGGTCTCCCGGTGGCCGTACTCGGTAATTCCGACAGCGTGGAGGTGGGCGAATGGGTGCTGGCCGTGGGCAATCCTTTCTCCAAAAAGCTCTCGCACACGGTCACCGCGGGCATTGTGTCCGCGGTCGGCCGCAACGCGGGCATCAACAGCTATGAAAACTTCATCCAGACCGACGCCTCCATCAACCCGGGCAACAGCGGGGGCGCACTTGTCAATCTTCAGGGCGAGGTCATCGGCATCAACACGGCCATCATGTCGCGTTCGGGCGGCAACATCGGCATCGGTTTCGCCATCCCCATCAACATGGCGCGCAAAGTCATGGAGGATCTCATCTATTCGGGCAAGGTGTCGCGCGGGTGGCTGGGCATCGAGATGCAGCCCATTGAAAAAAACCTGGGAGAGGCACTGGGCCTCAAGGACAACAACGGCGTGCTGGCCAAGAAGGTCCTAAAGGATTCGCCTGCAGACAAGGCCGGCCTCAAGAGCGGTGACGTCATTCTCGAGGCCAACCGGACCCGCATCAACAACCCCGATGAACTGAAAAACCTTATCGGTAACCTGGCGCCGAACACCAAACTGGACCTCCGGATTGTCCGCGATAAGAAAGAAAAGGTCGTGACCGTCACGCTGGGCGAACGCACGCCCGAGACCCTGGCCGGCGGCGTTTCCGTGGAGGAGACCGAAGAGGACCTCGTGGGCATCAAGGTCCGCGGGCTTTCGCCCGAACTGGCGCAGCAGTACGAGTTGGACGCGGACGACAAGGGCGCGCTCATCACCTCGGTCAAGCCCCGGAGTTCCGCGGCCGCGGCCGACCTGCACGAAGGGGACCTGATTCAGCAGGTCAACAACAGGGAGGTCTCCTCCCCGTCCGATTACCAGGCCGCCATCAAGGGACTCAAGCCCGGCCAGTCGGTTTTGTTCTACATCAAGCGCGGAAAATCAAATTTGTATGTGGGCCTGAAGGTCAAGGACAAGGAAACTGAAACGAAGAAATAATTCCGGCTTTGCCCCTTTAAGGATGCGGTCTACCGAAACATCTCTGCTTCAATCTGCGCAAGGGAGGCCGTGGCGGTCCCCACTTCGCGGATGACGATGCCGGCCGCGTGATTGGCCATGATTGCAGCCTCGCGGATGGCGGCCCCGCCCGCGACTGCGGCCGTCAACACACTGATGACCGTGTCTCCGGCGCCCGTGACGTCAAAAACATCGCGGGCCATGGTCGGGATGGCGGTGAAGACCTTGTGGTCTTCAAAGAGCGCCATGCCATTCTCCCCCCGTGTAATAAGGCAGGCGTTGAGATCCAGTTCGTTTTTGAGCGTCCAGCCCGCTTTGTGCAGCGTGTCTTCATCTCTGATTTTGAATCCCACGGCCATTTCCGCCTCTTTCTGGTTGGGCGTAATAAGCGAGGCGTGGCGGTAGCATGTGATGTGCTTGTCCTTGGGATCCACGGCCACAAAGAGCCCTTTCATGCGGGCCATCTGGATGGCGCTTTCAATGACATGGCGGGTGATGACCCCTTTCGCATAATCGGAAATAATGACCGCGTCGGCCGTGGCCAGCGTTTTTTTGTACTGTGCGAGGAGCCGTTCCTGCATTTTAAGCGTGAGATCCGCCGTGCTTTCGAGGTCAAAGCGCACGACCTGCTGGTGGCCCGCGATGACGCGCGTCTTTATGGTTGTGGGCCTTTCCGGGTCGGTGACAAGCCCTGCGGATGAAATCCCGAGCTGCTTTAAAAACTGGCGGAACGTATCACCGTATCCGTCCTCCCCGACCACGCTGATGCACAGGGGAACCGCGCCCACGGCCTTGAGATTGTTGGCCACATTGGCGCCGCCGCCCGGCCGCAGCGTCTCGCGCGAAACCGAAACGACCGGAACCGGCGCTTCGGGTGAAATACGGTCCACGTTGCCCCAGATGTATTTGTCGAGAATGACGTCACCGAGAATGATGATCTTTTTTCCTTTGAGCTTACGGGCGATGGACTGGAAACGGCTGCGGGGGATATTCATTTTATACTCCGAGGAAGAGGGCTTTCACACCATACAGGTCTAACATAAAATTTAAAAAAGGCGACCACAAGGGGTCCAGAATAAAACTGATTGCCCGGACATGGAAAAGCCATTCCGCTGCGATAAGCACAAGAAAAATGACGGGAATATAACGCATGCTATAAATGTAACGCGCCTCGGTGCCACGGGACATAAAACCGCGCACGATATTGGAGCCATCGAGCGGCGGGATTGGCAGGAGGTTGAAAAACGCAAGGCCGATGTTAATGAGAATGAGCATGGCAAGAAAAAGGCGGCCGTACGGGTCCGGGCTTACGGCTATGTACTGCTTGTAGAGAAGGGCCACAACGAAACCAAGTGCGAGATTGGAAAGCGGGCCGGCCAAAGCGACCCAAATCATGTCCTTGCGCGGGTTGTTCAGGTTCATGGGGTTGACCGGAACGGGCTTAGCCCAGCCGAAAGGGCCGAACAGGAGCATGAGAGTGCCGAACAGGTCGAGGTGGGCCAAGGGATTGAGCGACAGCCGCCCCATACGCGCGGCCGTGTCGTCTCCGAGTCGCTTTGCCGTGAACCCATGGGCGAGTTCGTGCACGGTGAGTGCAATAAGGATGGCGGGCACACGGAAAAGAAAATTGATGATCGTGGATTCCATATTTTCCTCAGTTGGACGCAGGGCGGGCGTTGTCCAGCATTTGGGGGACTGTCACGAATTCATAACCCCGGTTCTTGAGGGAGTCGATGAGCGTACCGAGTGCGGTCACCATTTTGCCCTCTTTCCGTAGTGTGCCGAGGTGCATGAGGATGATACCCCCGTTCAGACCGTATTCGGTGCCCTTGCCGAATTGCAGGAGCTTTTGCAACACCTCCTGCGGGTAAAAGAACCCCTTGTCCCCGGGCGCCACGACCCAGTCATTGGTGTCCATGGTGGTGCGCCAGGTGGTTCCCTGCGTCCAGCCGATATGACGGTAGCCAAGCGCCTCGCCCCAGGCGTTGATGGCGCGGTTCTGCTCGCCGTAGGGTGCGCGCCAGATACGCGGCAAAGGGATGCTGTTTTTGTCGCATACCTCCTGCATACCATTGAGCTCGCGCGCAAGGAACTCCTGTGTCACGCCCGGCGAGGTCTCCTGCAGGCCGTTCTGTTCCAGTGTGGTCAGGTGCGGGTGCGTGGAGGTGTGGTTGCCGATCACATGGCCCTCTGAATCCATCCGGCGGACCTTTGCGAGGTTGTTCAGGATAAAGCCGCGCGTCATGAACATGGTGGCTTTAACGCCCCGGTCCCGGAGCGTGTCGAGGATGGCCTCGGTTTCCTGGCTGTGCCCCGCGCCGTCAAAGGTGAGCGCGATCCATTTTTTGTGGAAGTCTCCGCGTGAAAAATTAAGATGTTCGGCGTACAGGTTCGGCACCAGAGGCTGGGCCGAAGAATAGTCAATCTGCCGGGAAAAGGGCAGCGGCGTCACTTCGCGGTATGCGGAGAGCGAATCGCGCGACGCGCCGGCCCATACCGTGACAGAACGTTCACAGACCTTGTCCGCGGCATCCACGCCCTTGACCGTCACGGTATTTCGACCCTCATCGAGCCTTACATTATCGAATAGAAACCGCCCCTCCCCGATTTTTTTTGTGGCGCGCACACGGCGATTGACGATTAATGTGACGGCCATGGAGTCCGGGCCCTGTCCCGAAATATTCATGTTGCGCGGCTTTTGGGCGTGGCCGTCCGATGGAAAGAGGAGGGTCAGACCTGCGGTATCGACCGGGACCGTGGCAGCATGAAGCGAATCCAGTGTGCCCGCGAGTTTTTCTGTGTTGCGTTTATTGGCGAGCGCAATGGTATAGTAGCTGTTTTTACGGTTGTTCAGAAACAGCAGGAGCGCGGCAAAGACCACAACAAGCGTAGCGACCGCGATGTTATAAGGAGTCCGCCAACGAAAGCGGGGGCGGTTGCGCGCAGCCAGCCGTTCGGCCAGTTCTTCAATCTCAGCGTCTGTGCGGCCTTCGAGAAATTCCGCGACCGTCATGGCCTTAAAGGCGTTTTCCGACGTTGGGAGCGCGATAGGGGCCTCTGGGGCCGCATTATCACGCATTTCCCCGACTTTGATTCCGCTGAGGGCAATGGGGGCCTTCTGCCAGTCGACTTTGCGGTGGATAATACTCTGGCGGGTCTGCCATTCGGACTGGCAGGTGTCGCCGCAAAAGGCTTCGTTGTGGATAGACCGGTATTCACCGGCCTTGAGGATTTTTTTGCACCAGACGCATTGGCGGATAAGCGGACGGGCCAAGGGCCGGTCCTTTCCTTTCCGCTGTTTTTTCCCTCTGCCCATGGCGCGCACTTCCGCCGGGTGGGATTATGCCATTTTCTTGTGGCGCAGGGTTTCGGGGTTCCAGAGCGCGATGAGCGAAAGCGAAATTCCGAACGAGGAGTAGGTGCCGGTGATGATGCCTACAATCATGGCAAACGCGAAATCCTGGATGGCACTCACGCCAATGGCGTACAGGGAAACCACGGCCAGAAAGGTGAGGCCGGAGGTGATGATGGTGCGGCTCAGGGTCTGGTTGATGCTATGGTTGAAAAGCGCGTAAATATCCATGCGCTTGTCCACAAAGAGGTTTTCGCGGACGCGGTCGAACACGATGATGGTATCGTTGATGGAATAGCCGATGATGGTAAGAAAAGCGGCCACGAGGGTCATGGACCATTCAATGTTGAAAATGGAGCAGGCGCCGAGTACAATGAGCACGTCGTGGATGAGACCCGCAACCGCGGTGACGCCGAACTTGAACTGGAAACGGATCCAGAGATAGACGATGATAGAGAGCCAGGAAAGGAAAAGGGCGATGAGCGCCTTGGTCTTAAGCTCATTGCCGATTTTGGGGCCCACGGATTCTTCGCGGCGGATCTGGTATTTTCCGGCAAACCCGCTTTCGAGAACATCTTTAACTTTTTGAATGACCGCGTCCGGAGAAATCTCGAGTTTTTCAATGCCAATGATGAGCTCGCGATCCTTTTTGTCGCCATAAGCCTTGATTTCAACAGAACCGAGTGATTTATCCTCCTCAAAGGCCGCGCGCACCTTGTGTACGTTGGGCTCGTCCGCAAACTGGATTTGCAGGAGCGTACCGCCCTTGAAGTCGATTCCAAACTTGGGCCCGCCCTTGATGACCATGGAAACGATGCCGGCCAGGATGAGAATTATGGAAATCGCAAAATAGACCTTGCGGTATTCGACGAACTTATAATTGGCGTTGGCGAACAGTCTCATATGTCTTTCTCCGTTTAGCCTTAAATGGACAGTTTTTGAACGTTGTATTTGATGGTGAAAAAGTTATAGATGATGTGTGTCACCCAGATGGAAGTCACCATGGAGACAAGGAGACCGATGACCAGCGTGACTGCAAAGCCCATGATGGGACCGGTGCCGTAATAGTACAGGATAAGACCCGTTATAATGGATGTAATATTGGAGTCGAAGATGGCACGGAAGGCGCGCGCGTAGCCCTGGTCAATGGCCGCGCGGATGGTTTTGCCCAGCCGCAGTTCCTCGCGAATGCGCTCGTTGATGAGCACGTTGGCGTCCACGGCCACGCCCACGGTGAGGATGATGCCCGCGATACCCGGGAGCGTGAGCGTGAAACCCAGGCCCGCCAGAATGGAGGTGAGGAAAAGGATGTTGAGGAAGAGGGCGAAGATGGCGATAAAACCGCTCAGTTTATAGAAAAGTACCATGACAAACATGATGAGGAGCATGGCAATAAACGTGGCTTTGATGCTCTGGTTGATGGAATCCTGGCCCAGCGTGGGGCCCACGGTGCGCTCTTCGATGATTTCCATGGGGGCCGGAAGCGCGCCCGCACGCAGCACAATGGCGAGGTCGCGGGCCTCTTCGAGGTTGGCCATGCCCGAGATTTCGGCGCTGCCGTTGGGGATTTTTGAGCGTATGACCGGGGCCGAGTAGATTTGACCGTCGAGCACAATGGCCATCCGCTTTTCGATATTGGCGCCGGTTATTTTTGAAAACCGGCGCGCGCCCTCGCTGGTGAGCGTCATATTGACCACCGCGCCCGAGTTCATGCCGCCCTGGCTGATGCTGGACTTGGCGTCGCTTAAATAAGAACCGTTAAGTTCGGACGTGCTTTTAAGGAGGTAGAGGCGCTTGTGTTCCTGGCCGGGCTGTCCTTCGAGTTCGCTGCCCCAGGCGAATTCGACGCCCGAAACAAGGACGTTGTTCCGGACGACACTTTCGAGGATTGCCTTGACACGCGGGATGTTCTTTTTTGGCACCGCGATGTCGTAGTCGGCCTTCACCAGGAGCGATGTGAAGGGTTTGTCGAGTTCCGTCTGTTTTAATTCGGCCTGCGCCGTCTTTTCCTCGTCGGTCAGGCCCGCGGTGTCGGACGCAAGCGTTGCGGCGGCGCCAAAGAGTTCCTGGGCGGCGGAATCGGGTTTGGATTTTTTTGAGGAGTCCGGCGGAATTGCAGCGGTTGCTGCGACCGCACCCGTGCCCGTTGTTTTCAGGGAATCGGACATGCCGCTCCGTTTGAGATAACGGTCGACGGCCTCAAGCGCGGGCCCCACATACTCGGCCTCGCGCACCATCTTGAACTCAAGGAGCGCGGTGGTCCCCACCATCTTTTTGGCGCGTTCAACGTCGCTGAAGCCGGGCAACTCGATGATGATACGGTCGTCACCCTGTTTCTGGATGATGGGCTCCGCAACACCAAACTGGTCGACGCGGTTGCGGATGACCTCGAGGGCGCGGTTCGCCGCGTCTTTCTTCTGGTCTTCCGACAGCTTGCTCATGTCAATTTGCAGTACAAAGCGGATGCCCCCCTGCAGGTCGAGGCCCAGTTTAATGGCGCCTTTGTAAGCTTCCGGGTTGGTTTCTTCGACCTTGGCGCGCTCTTCCTTGGTGCGGAGGTGATATTTGATGGAAGGCACGAGCTGGTATACGGAAACCGTCACGAGCGCCAGGATGATGAAAATCTTTAGATTGAGGTTTTTACCCATTGCATAGTCCTTTAATTGTCAACACATTATCAAACAGACAGAAAGGAAAGATAAACGATTGCCCGATTTATTGTCAACGAAAAGCACCCGCAGAGCGATCAGACAAAAATCGATTTGACGCGTTCCACGATATCACGCGGGTTCAACGGTTTCATGAGGTACAGATCGGCCCCGACCCGCTCCCCTTCGGCTACGTCGGAATCTTTGGTGAGCGCGGTGAACAGGATGACAAAGGTGTCGCGGGTTTTGGGATCGGACTTTATCTTTTCACAGATTTCGAATCCCGTGGTGCCGAAAAGGATAACGTCGAGGATGACCACATCCGGCTTGTCTTCGTCGATGCTGCGGAACGCCTGCGTGGCATTGACCGCTTCGAGGACCTGGAAGCCCTCCACCTCGAGGAAAATGCGCAGGATGCGGCGGATTCCGGCTTCGTCATCCACCAGCAGTATTTTTTTTCCTTTTTCGCCCATGCGACGTGACTCCGGTTTAGAGGAAAAGACCATCAATCATATAGCCCGCCATAAGAATCCAGACCGACGAAGCCACCACGGACTTTTTGGTGGCCTCGCCCACACCCTGCGCGCCGCCGGAGGTCGTGTACCCGTAATAGCACCCCATTCCGGCGACAATGCCGCCGAAGATGACGGCCTTGACCAGGCCGATGATGATGTCTTTGAGCACAAAGAACATTTTAACACCGTTCATGAATGTGCTGATCTCAAGGCCGAAAAAGAAGTTGGCCACGCCGAGGGCGCCCATGAGCCCGATAAAGGAGGAAAGGATGACCAGCATGGGCAACATGACCACGGATGCCACCATACGCGGCATAAAAAGATACTGGAACGGGTCGAGCGAGAGGCATTCCATGGCATCGAGCTGCTCCGTGACGCGCATGGTGCCGATTTCCGCGGCCATGGCCGCGCCAATGCGCGCCGCCACGACCAGGGCCGTCAGCACGGGGCCGAGGTTGACCATGATGGCCTTGCCCACGGCCACGCCGAGGAAACTTAATGGGATGTAGTCGGAGAACTGGTAGGCCGCCTGCCACGAGGAGACCGCACCCGTAAAAATGGAGGTCAGGATCACAACCGGCAGCGAGGAGATGCCTATTTTGGACATCTGTTCGATGGTGAGATGGGGGTTCCGGAAGAACTTGGGAACACGGCTGAACGTGGTCACGCAGAAAAGAACCACGTTGCCGATGATTGAAAACATGGAAACGACCTTGTCCCCGATACGATCCGCAAAATGATCCAGCAGGTTTCCGCTTCCAATCCGCAGTTCAATCATTTACGTGAGTTCCTTCAGTTCCTTGAGGAATTCCTCTTTGCTCTTGAACTGCCGGTAGACGGACGCGAAGCGAACGTAGGCCACTTCGTCAAGTTTTTGCAGTTCAAACATCACCTTTTCGCCGATGAGGGTGCTTTTGATTTCCGTGTGGGAGAGACTCTGGATTTCATTTTCGATCTTATCGACCACGGAGTCGATTTTTTTAATTGTGATGGGGCGCTTTTTTAAGGCCGTGATTAGTCCCAGCCCGAGTTTGTACCGGTCCTACTCCAAGAATCGGCCGGCGTTCTTGTAAACAGA
>JAZDKP010000104.1:0-4285 GCA_043802925.1 Fibrobacterota bacterium
CGGCCGCCCCTTTGTGCTGACCCTCGAATAGGCCAAAAGATCATTTATCAATTGCCGCATTCGCTTGGCCCCATCCACCGCAAAACCGATGAATTCCTTCGAATCCGTGTCGAGTTTATCCAGGTTCCGTTTTTCCAGAAGCTGAAGGTAACTGGACACCATCCGCAACGGTTCCTGGAGATCGTGGGAGGCCACATAGGCAAATTGCTCAAGCTCGCTGTTGGAGTGTCGCAATGCCTCCAATAATTGCCGGAGTTTGTTTTCCGAATCCTGTTGCTCTGTCATGTCCCGGGCAATGATCACATAGCCGCCGACAGTGTCCTTTTTGTCCTTGAGCGCGGAAATTGAAATGCTGACTGGGATTTGTCTTCCATTCTTTGCCCGCAGATACTTGACACCCTTGCCCCCCCCGCCGCTTTCGATGATCTTTTCGTTTTCAAACAACGCATCAATGGGGGCGTTGAGCAGCTCGGATTTGTCATACCCTAATGAATGGGCCGCCGCATTGTTAACGGAGGTGATGGCCCCCTCGCACGCGACGAGAAAGAGCGGGTCGTTTATTGTTGAAATAATATTGTCGGCGGCGGTGGTTGGATCAACAACAAAAAGCTCATGCTGCCGCATGGCATAAGCAATAATTACCGCCATCAACGCAATCGCGATGTTTGTAAAATCAGGGGATTGTATTTCGAATGCTTGCGGTAGTCCTTGCGTCAACACCCCCGCAAGGACAGGAATCAGCATTGCAATGGTTATATATTTTGCCTGGGTCTTTGCTTTTGCCTCTTTTGTTCGTATAGAATAAACAAAAACCATTGCAACGGACGCAATCGCCAGCATCGCGTACCAAACGGATGATAATAGGTTATACGCATACATTTCGGGGATTCCCACCAACGTATACTCCCAGACACTTTTTATTGGAACAACCCCCTTCAGGCTCATTAAATAAATAAAAGCAAGGGGGATGGGTGGAAGGTAAATGGCAAGATATGTTGTTCTGTGTTGCAGCCATTTGGATTTTGTAAAGAGGCCTGCGAAGTGAAATAAAAGCGGCAGCGTAAAAGGACTGAAACTTCGTATTTTAAACCACCCTAAGGCGGTCCCCGCGTTATCGGTCTGCCGAATCATGAATTCTGTAAAAATCATGGCGCTTTGCAACCCGAACGCCAATGCAAACACCTTGTTGATTGAAGATTTCTTGTCTTCGAAATAAACCCTGTTTGCAAAAACAAAAGTGACGATACAGCTAAGAAGTGATAATAATGCAAGGAGGCCCATGTTTCCTGTTACCCTTTTAAACCCGTACCTTCGTAACCTTCACGCGCGTGCAATTGTTTTGTTTACGGAGATGCATTTCGGAACCTCCACAGGGTTCAGGCTTTTTCCGAAAGGGCCTTTTTTACTTTCACGAGCAAGTGTGATAACGTGACAGGCTTTCGAATAAGCTCCACGGGCTTTTTTACCGAGAAGTCCTTGCTGGGCGTCATGTCCGTATGGCCGCTGGTCAGCAAAAGACGCAGTCCGGGCTTTAGGGCGGCCAACTCCTCAATGAGGGTTTGTCCGGACTTTCTTGGAAGCACGACATCGCTATAGACCAAGTGAAATTCACCCTTTTCCCTGGTGAAGATATCCAACGCCTCTTCGGCGCTGCCCGCTCTTATGACCTGATAACCGGAACTTTCAAGCGCCTCTGCGATAAAATCCTGGACACTCTTCTCATCTTCCACCAACAGAATGCGCTCCCCATGGCCGGAAAGGCCTTGCAGCGAAAAGGGTTCAAGGCTTTTTCCTGCGAGACCCTCTGAAACATAGGGGAGATAGCATTTGAAGACCGTGCCCTTCCCAAGCGCGCTTTCAACCCGTATCCACCCCTGGTGTTGCTGGATGATTCCATATACCACAGACAACCCCAAGCCCGTTCCTTTGCCGACCCCCTTGGTCGTAAAAAAGGGTTCGAATATTTGCGGTAAAATATTGCCGTCAATTCCCATGCCGTTGTCCGCTACGGAAAGGCAAATAAAGCGGCCCGGGCGCGCCTCTGAAACCTGCCTGCAATAATCCTCGCTGATGTTCAGGTTTTCCGTGGTGATGGAGATGGTTCCTCCCTGCGGCATCGCATCCTTGGCATTGATGACCAAATTCATGAGCACCTGTTCGATTGTGCCGGCATCGGCCTGGACCGTCCATAAATCCCCGGGTAAATTTGTCACGATCGTAATGCCTATGGGCAACATCCGTTTTAAGAGCCGGGTTAGACTGCACACACTGTCATTGACATTGAGCAGGACAAAATCCATTTGCTGCCTGCGTCCGATGAGAAGCAAGTGGCTGGTCAGCCGGATCGCACTCGAGGAAGCCTCCTGGATGTTTTTTAAGACCGGATAGGTGGGGGCGTCCCTGTCCGTTTTTATCAGCGCAAGCTCGGTATACCCCTGGATGATGCCCAGGAGATTGTTAAAGTCATGCGCAATGCCTCCCGTCAACGTTCCGATGGCCTCCATTTTCTGCGAATGGCGGATTTGCTTTTCAAGCTGCTTGCGTTCGATTGCGTATCGTATGGCCCGCGATAACGTATAGCTGTCGATATGGTCTTTGTCCAGGTAGTCCTGCGCGCCCTTCTTCACCGCCTCGCTCGCCAACGTTTCATCGTTAGCGCCGGTTAATATGACAATAGGGACATTCGGATATTTAGCGTGTAGTTGCGCAAAGGTCCCAAGGCCGTGGCTGTCGGGCAGGCTCAAGTCTGACAATACGATGTCGAACGTCTTGTTTTCCAAATTCGTCAAGGCCCTTTTCAGGGTCTCCACGTGTTCGATTTCGAATTGGAGGTTTTCGATTTCCTTCAGCAGTTCAACAATGAGCCGTGCATCACCGCCATTGTCTTCCACTAACAGTAATTGCAGGATGTTACTTTTTTTCATGGCCCCCGGCCCCTTCGTCCTTTGTCCCGTCGTTTAGGAGGGGGCTAATCTTGTCAATGACGTCCCCAACGCTGAAAGGTTTTCCGAGAATGTGCAGGGGATTGAATTCCTTAAGGTACTGCAGGTTCTCCTCCGTTACATTCCCGCTGAGGATGATGATTTTCGCGTGTTTCGTTTCGTGGTTGTTCCGGATGCTTTTACAGACTTCGACGCCATCTGCTCCGGGCATCTTCAAATCCAACAGGATGATGTCCGGGATAAAAACCCCCGCTTTTATGCAAGCGTCATAACCGTCATTTGCTATTTCAATTACTAAATCATTGGAAATCTCATTCAACGCTTCAACGAGTATTTCCACAACGGATTTATTGTCATCCACAACCAAAACTTTTATCTCTTTGCATTTTTTCAAGAGGTCCAGGGACAGGTTATTTATTTTTAAAAAGTTTGCCAGGTTTTCCCTTGATATCCTTCGATAATTGGTAATGGGTGTCTTTTCCGATATGATTTTACCTGAATCACAATAATTTTTCACTGTTTTTTCGGAAATGCCGATTATTTTAGCAATTTCGCCGGTGGTATAAAATTCTTTTGTCATTCCGCCACCTTTAAATTAACGGTAATACGATAAAACGGTAAGTCGGTATTATAATTATAGCGACAAATACAATTTAAGTCAACGATTAAATGGTGTTAAATTTGGAAGGTTGATTAAATGCCGGCGTCCTGCGCCAATCGCACCAAGTCCGCAAAGGTTTGCACCTTCATTTTTGCCATGACCCGTGAACGGTGGACTTTGACGGTCTTTTCAGCGATATTCAGCCTGTTTGCGACCTGCTTGTTCGGCATGCCGGTAACAACCAGAATAAAAGTGTCGTATTCGCGTGGAGTCAGCGAACCCAGCAGCTTTTTAATCCTTGAGTCTTTTATGTTTTGCAAGAGATTCCGGGTGTCTTTTTCGATTGCCGCACGCAGGGAACTTTTCAGTTCCAATAAAAGCACGGGTTTTGAAAGAAAATCAACGGCCCCGGCCTTCATGGCCTTTACGCTTATGGGAATATCCCCTTGTCCGGTAATAAAGATGATTGGAATGTCCCGATCCTCGGACGAATGAAGGATTTCCTGGAGTTTTAAGCCGTCCAAGTCCGGCATGCATACGTCCAACACAAGGCAGGTTGGGCGCTTAGGGGGAGGAGCGCTTAAGAATTCATTGGCTGATGCGAATGCCTTGACGGAGTAACCCGATACCTGTATGAGTTGGGAAAGGATATTTCGGATCGACGCGTCATCGTCAACGAGATAGACAGTAGGGCAGGCTTTATTCACAGGTTATTCTCTACTTATATTGAAGAAAATATATT
>JAZDKP010000105.1:0-21933 GCA_043802925.1 Fibrobacterota bacterium
ACCTGCGCCAGGTGCAACCGAAGCGTCATGTCCTCCGGCTTCTGCGACACCGCCTGCGAAAGGAACGGCTCCGCCTTTGCAAAGTCGGAAAGCGCATAATACGATTCGCCCAGCACAAACGCAGAACGAAGGTCGCCGGGAGAGAGCGCACGAACGCCCAGGAAGCAAGACACCGCGTCCTTGTAGCGCTTTGCCGCAAAGTCCACTTCGCCCTTCTTCGACAGGTACGACGCGTTCCTGGCGTCCACCGCTATCAGCTTTTCCAATACAGGGTACTGCGCAGCCGCATTCCCCTTCGACTCGTATATCCCAAGCAGCGCCTCAAGCACCGCCTTGTCCTTCGGCTGCGACTTCACGTACACCTCGTACGCCGCGGACGCCACCTCCGGCTCCGTCTTGGCCATCAGGCCGCCGATTTCCTTCTTCAACTCCGTGTTGTTCGTCAAGGCAAACAGGCGCTCCAATATCTCCGAAGCCCGGGTCGCGCTGTTCTGGCGCTTGTAAAGATCCGCCAGCATTCGCAGCGCCTTCACGTCCTTCGGGTTCTTTTCCGTGTACTTCACCAGGACCGGCTCCGCGGAACGGTCGTCCCCCTGAAGCACATACGCGGCCGCCGCAAGGTAACTCGCGCCAAAACGCGACGGGTCCTTCTTGTTCAGCTCGTTCAGGCACTTTACCGCGTTCACGTTGTCGTTCATCGTCATGTAAACATTCACCAGACGCTCCAGCGTCTCCGTCTGGCCCGGGTTCTTCACATTCGACTGCTCAAGGTACGGAAGCGCCTCTTTCAGCTTTCCCGCGTTGTAATACGCATCCGCCAACCCCGCCGCGCACTCCGCCTCGTTCACCTTCAGAGACTTGGCCGTGAGCAACGGCTGGAGCGCCTTGCCCCACTGCTTCTGGTTCAGGTAATAACGCCCCATCTTAAGGTACGCGTTACCGTTCTTCGAATCAAACTTCACCGCCTGTTCGTACGCCGCAATGGACTCCCCTATCTTCCCGTTGCCTTCCAAGGCCACCGCGTACGCCAGCCAAACGCGACCCTGCTCCGCACCGGGCTGAAGCTTCTGCTCCATCACTTTGCGAAACACCATCTCCGCCTTCGGGTAGTCCTTCTGCGTCATGTAGCACAAACCCAGGTTCATCAGCTCGCGGACCGCGGTCTTGTTCAGCGCAACAATGCGCTCAAGCGGCGCAATCGCCTTCGCGCTGTCAGCCATGACAAGGTACATAGTGGCAAGCCGGAGGTTGAGGGCAGCCTCCGGCTTTAAGCCTATCACCAGCTCCAGCTTCTCCGCCGCTTTCTTAAGGTCTTTCTTCGCCTCGTACAGGTCCACAAGCGACGTCAGCGACATCATGTTTGTGGGGTCCATGTCCAGGACATCCTCGTACGCCTTGATGGCATCGTCGAAGTCCTTCTGCGAGCGGTAAATGTCGGCCAGCTTGAGCAGCGTGGGCCGGTCC
The DNA here is from genome assembly GCA_043802925.1 of Fibrobacterota bacterium. GTDB lineage: Bacteria > Fibrobacterota > OXYB2-FULL-49-7 > OXYB2-FULL-49-7 > JAEUSG01 > JAZDKP01. The sequence goes on from JAZDKP010000105.1 coordinate 1,465, forward strand.
TTCCCGTTCGCGGCCATGCGTTTGGTGTACAGGTCCGCAAGCCGCGCATTATTGCGAAGGGGTTCGTAGATCGCGATGAGGCGCTCAAGGAGCGTGTTGTCGGAGGGTTTGAGCGCGTACAGCTTTTCGTAGACCTCGGCGGCCTTGGCGGCCTTACCGCCCTTGTCGTAGGCCGTGGCCAGGTGCGTCAGCAGGTCCGCGTTGCCCGGTTCCGCCTGCACGGCCTCGGAAAGCGGTTCTTCGGCACCTGCAAAATTGCCCGCGTTGAACTGGCTTTCGCCGAGGTAATAAGCGAGTTTTTCGTACTTGGAATTAACGGAGCGGACCACGGAAAAGGAGGCCGCGGCCGACTTGAAGTCATTGCGCATGAACTCAATCTGTCCCTTTTTGAACAGGTAGTTCTCGTTGCGTGGGGCCATCTTCACAAGGTCCGCAAGGATGGGATAGGCCTTGTCGACGTTCTTTAAACGGACATAGATGGAAAGCAGGCTGTCGAGTACGGCGCGGTCGCTTTTGTCTTTCTGAAGCACGGTCTCAAAGCTCTGGGCCGCGCCGTGGTCGTCTCCGAGCTGGACCTGGAGGTTGCCCTGTTCCTTTTTGACCTTGATGTCACCCGAAAGCCCGTACAGGGACTCGAGCACGCGCACCGCTTCGCCGTAACTTTTAGCGCGGACCTCGATGTCCGCGAGCATGCGCAGGGCCGTGACCTCGGCCGGATTGCGCTCGAGCGCCTGCTTAAGCAGTGTGCGGGCGGATGCGTCATTGTTTATTTTAGTAAAGGCGATGGCCGCCTGCACGTTTCCCGCAAACTCCTTTTCGGCCGCGGAGGCGCCCAGGGCCTTAAGATAATCGGCCGCACGGTCCGTCTGTTTGAGTTCGAGGCAGGCGGTGGCCAGCTTGACGATAAGGTCCTTGTTGTCCGGGTCGTCCTTGAGCATTTTCTCGAGAAAAGGCATGGCCTGCCGGTAGTTTTTGGAGAGAAAATAGGCCTTGGCCAGCCCTTTGTTCGCCTTTTCGGTCTGGGCGCCAAAGGCCTTGACACGGGTGAGCGCGTCAATGGCGTTCGGCCACTGTTCCTTTTCAAGATAGCTGCCGGCCAAGTAGAGCCAGGCATCCACGAGCATGGCATTGGCCTTGACCGCGATTTCGTAGGCAGCCACGGCCTCGTCCTTGCGTCCCAGACGTGACAGGGCCATGCCGTAGGCGTTGTAGAGGGCCCCGGGCTCGATGGCGCTGCGCGCCTCGGGTTTGGCTTCGATGATTTTACCGAGCGCCGCGGCGCCGCGGTCGTCCTGCCGGGTGGCAAGGTAGAGCTTGCCGAGGAGGAAGAGCCCGGAGAGGTCATCGGGTTTGGACTGCGTGAAACGCTCGAGCGGCTCAATGGCCTTGAGGGTGTCCTTCTGCTCGAGGTACATGGTGGCCAAGCGGCGGCTGCCGTCGGCCGTGGGCGCCACCTGCATGAGCTGGACCAGGTACTGCTGGACGCGGGGCTTTTCGTTTTTGGCGTCATAAAGATCAACCAGCGCGGAGAGCGCGGCCGCGTTCTTGGAGTCCGCGGCCAGGATTTCCTCGTACACGGTGATGGCCTTGGACGGATTCGTCTGGCTCAGAATTTTCGCCTGTTTGACAGAAATGTCCAGGTCGGGCCGGCCGTTCAGTTCCTGATAGGCCTCGTAGAGCTTGATGAGCCGGAAATCGTCCTTCTGGGCCTCGTAGAGGGAAATAAGCTTCTGCAGATACTCCTTGTTGCGGGGCTCACGGGCAAAGAGGAACTCGTAGGCCTGCGCCGCTTTTTCCGGGTTGTCGGCCGCCTCGTAGGCCTGCCCCATGTGCGCGTAAAGTTCGGCCTGGCCGGGCATATCGGAAAGGGCCTTGTCGAGCCGCGCGGCCGCAACGGCCCACTGCTTGACCTGAAAAGCGCTCTCGCCGAAATAGTAATTGAACTTGGGAGCATTGAAGGAGGGGGAAATGTCGGACGTCGCCTTGAACGCCGCGTAGGCGGGCTCGTAGCTCTGTTTGTTGAAATCAATGACGCCCTTCTTAAACTGGTAGTTCTCGTTGCGCGGCGCAAGAAGGGTGAGTTCCTTCAGGATGCGGTAAAGGTCATCGGCACGGTTGGCCGCCTCGTAAAAAGCGGCGAGTTCGTCGAGCGCCACGCGCTGTTTGCCCCGGTCCGCGGCATCGAGTTTGAGGGCAATGAACTTTTCGTAGAACTTGCACTGTTTTTCCTTGTTGCCCATGTCCCGGTAAAGGGCGATGGCGTCCTCGATATATTTTTTATTGGCCGGAACCAGTTCCACCAGTTTTTCGAGGGCTTCGACCTCGAGTTTGACATTGTACTGGGAGGAATGGATCTGCCGGAGCATTTCCCACGCCTTGGGGTCGTTCGGATTGTTTGCGATATAGGTGAGGAGGCTCTCCTTGGCCTTTTCGAAAAGCTGCTTTTTAAGGAGTTCCTCGGCCTGCGCGAGGTCCGAGACCGCGGCCAACGGAGCCGGTGTGACAACCGGCGCAGGAGCCGGAGCAGCAGCGGACGCAGGGGCCTCGGAAGCGGCTGCGGAAACGGGTTGCGGTTGGGCCGCATCCTGGCTGGAAACCAGGGCGGCATTAAGTACGATCAGCATGAAGACCGCGATGGGGAAAAGTTTCATCCGGAAACCTCCTTAAATGGTTCTATCAGAGATTGTTATAGTTGGCCGGTTTATGTAAAAGTATAGTGCAAATCTCCCTTTGGGACAAAGGCGGAAATAACATAAAATTTAACTGAATAATACATCAATAAAAAAAAACGCCCTTTTCATATTCTGAAAAGAGCGCAAAAAATATATATCTATTATATATCAGGGCTGTCCAGCAGTTTTTATTGTGATTTGCATCACACTTCTATTTCCATCTTAACAAGTTTAAGAAAAGAGTCAAAGCAGCCGGGTCAAAGTTCTTCGCTTTTTCGTCGAGTCTCCCTTTCATCTTAATCTGGTTGAAAAGGAGCTTCCCCTTCCCTGTCCTGATTTCAGCCTGGGCCGTGAAAAAATCCTTGTCACGGTTGCACTCCTTGCCCTCGCAGATGACTGCAGCGCCTTCAGGCAGGCCGAGAAGGGCATACTGGAAGAGCGCCTGATTCAAGCCGTTCATGCGCCACAACCGATCGGATTCGATACCTTTCCATACCGGCTGCACAAGACCGTTGATGAAGACCATTTCCGCGCCCGCCCTTCCGCCCATCCTTTCGACACGCAAGGGACAAAGCGCAGTGAAAGGCCAGGAACGCTGCTCAAGCACGAGAATGGAACCCCCGTTTTCGGCATATTGCCGCAGGCGGGGTTCGAGCGCAAGCAGGGAATCCGTGGCCGCAAGGTTCCATCCCATGACAACGAGGTCCGCGCTGAAAAGGCTGTCTGCGGGCATGATTCCCTTGAAGCCTTTTTTTGACAGGAAGTCCCTGAGCGCCCCGCCCTGTTCGAGGATACCGATACGACGATTCAGGAGTTCAAGAGGCCATTCCGGGCGTTTAATCGCGATGCAGATGCGCTGGCTCATATTGGCGCCGCCCGCATACTCCACGAGCGCGAGAAAATAATAACGCCGCGGATCCTGCGGGATATCGAGCGTAACAGCCCATGTTTTGGTTCCAAGCGCGGGAAGAAGACCGCTGACCTGTACGGGCTTCAAAATCCTTTTTTTCAGGGTGTCGGAATAATCATATCCCGGGTCATCGGGCGACACCCCCACGGTCACGCGGACCGCCATGGGTTTGTTCATATCATTGGCCGCCACGATTTCGAGCGCGGCCTTGCTGCCGCAGGTATAATGAGGGTCGAGGGTATTGATGCTGACCATGACCGGGGCAAGGGCGTTGCGAATGGCGCGCTGCTCGAGCGTCGGGACCCGGGCTCCGCTGTCTTTTGCGGAAAAACCCGAGGCAATGCCTGCATAAGGGAAAATACCGTCGAAATTGAGGAGTCGCAGGAACTCCGTCTGTTCCATGTCAATGCGGGCCGTGAAAGCTTCCGCGATTTCATTCTCAAGCGGCCCCATCTCCTTGCGCGACCGCGACAGAACAAGACGGCTTGCAATTTCACCCCGGAACCCCTGGAATTCGGATTGGATGATGGGTTTTCCGGCCTTGCGCCAGGTCTCCGCAAAGACCTTCATTTTTTCCTGGAAATCGCCGGCTGAACCGTACCAGGCGCCGCTGTAGTCGTGGATGTCCGCGATTTCGGGGGTGTTGAAGCAGGAGCGGTTGAGGGGCCGCGTGGAATCCATTTTCCGGAAGAGGTCGGAAAAGGGGCCCAGTTCCCAGACAGAATCCTGGTGCGACTCGTTGGTCATGACCCAGATAATGACACTCGGCCGGTTCCAGTAATGGGGGATCATGAAGGCGGCTTCACGCATTGCGTTCGTGTGGAACACGTCCCATTCCTCGGGGGTAAAATTGAAGTCCCCGAAGTTGACCGTGATGGGGAATTCGCAGAGGACCAGGGCCCCTTCCTCGTCGCAGAGGTCGAGCCAGTCATCGGTGAAGGGACCGGTGTGGGTGCGAAACGCGGTGCAGTTGAAGGAACGCATGTCGGCGATGAGCATTTTTTTCGCGAACGCGCGGTCCCGCGCCTTGTCGCCGAACCAGATACACTGGTCGTACAGGTCCGAACCGCGCAGCTTGACGGGCTCCCCGTTGAGCAGGAAGCGGCCCTGGCGCGCCTCGAAGGTGCGAAAACCGAAACGCACCCGCTTTTCCTGGCAGAGGCGGCCGTCATTTGTGATGATGATGCGCGCTTCGTAAAGGCCGGGTTTGGCCGGGCTCCAGAGCGCGGCGTTTGGACAGGGGATTTTTATGATGAAGGGAGCATCGGGCTGGGTGGTGAAGGAACGCGCCGGGTCCAGCGTCAGCGAAACCGGTTTGGCAATGGGCATGTTCCCTTTCCAGGGCAGAATGGCCACCGTGAACGTGATACGTGCATCGACATCCGCCGCGTTGTCGAGCCAGATTTTGACCGTGGCCTCGGGCGGCTTGATGCTGGTCTCGATTTTGACGTCCTTCAGCCGTTGTTCATCAAAGAATTCGAGCCAGACACCGTCGTGGATGGCAGGCCCCCCTTTGCCCCAGGGCGCGCCGCGCATGACAAGGGGCTTCTTTTTGACCGCCGAGCTGAAGGGCAGGGTGGGCCACCCTCCTATTTTGAGCGTGAGGGTGTTGGTGTCCCCGAACCGGATGTCCGCGCTGCTGACATCAAAGGTCCGCGGCGAAAAACCGCCCAGGTGTTCGCCGAGTTTTGTCCGGTTGAACCACGCCTCATAGCGCCAGCGTGTTTTCCCGATGTTCAGGGCCGCCCATTTGCCGGTGCGGGTGCGCGGGATGTAAACACGCTTCACAAACCAGGCGTAGGGGATTTCGGAGACTTTTGCGTAGGCCGAATCGCCGAGGCCGGAGAGCAGCTCCAGCACCCCTTTAAACGGGTCCGCGGGCTGGAAACTTTTCAAATGCTTATTGCGGACCGTATCGTTCCAGATGTCCTTGTCAACGTTATCGAGACTGACCTGCCAGACCCCGGTAAGGTCCATGTCATCGGCCGCAATGAGCGAGCTGTAGGCCGCGTGAAGCGGGAAAGGCAGTAAAAGCAGAAGTAAAAGATATCGAAACATAGCGGCCTCCCGTTCATCAAATGATGGTAGGAATATAATTTTCAGGAAAGGCAATGACAAACGGGACATCAGAAGAAACTATAGCTATACCTTAGCGGCAAGGCTTGCAATAGTTTTTACAAAATCATTGGCTTCTGCCACCAAGGGCGCAATTTCATTGACATTATAGCGGGCCATGTCGGCGTAATCACTCTTCTGTCGTCTTTCAAAGAACTTGTCAAACCGTCTTCCAAGTTCTTCAGAAACAACTTTAGTTCGAATATAATGCTGGTGGAACAAGGCACGAACTCCGCTGTGGCGGACCGCAGAAAGGCCATCCTTGAGTAATAGCGCTGACACCGCGTAAAAGCAGGCGTAATATAGCCGGTTCATGGCCGCATTGGCATGGCAAGCCTTGAGCAGCATCGCGGCCTCGTCCAGCGCCTCATTCGCGCGTTCCAATCTGTAATTGACGAGTTCCCTGACAGGCGTATCAGGCATACTGAATGCCCTCGCGTTCAACATTCTGGACAAACGGCATGGCCTTGTACAGCGGCGTATTCCAATCTTCACGAGAATATGCTTGAATGGAAATGGAAACGCCCCGATCAATCTGCAAAGAAAAGATGGCGTCCCGCAGAGCGTCTTCACGAGCCAGGGAAACTTTTCCGGGCAGCAGCACAACGATATCATAATCAGATTCAGACCGTGCATCACCACGGGCGCGGGACCCGTACAGGATGATATTTGCGGAATTCTCCTGTTCTTTGATGCTAGTACGGACCGCATCTAAAAGAGAGTGGTCAGACACCGACCCTGCATACCATTCGTGAATGTTTTTCATAAAGAGACCCTTATGACAAGTAATATATATAAAACATCCGGTAAAAGCCTACCTTACACGGACCTAAACATGCAAAAAGACAACGCGCATAATGCCTCCCTTTGACAACGATATAATCATTTCCTGCGCCCAACGTCAAGAATTCACGGCCGAATAGTTTCGCGCCGAAACAGTTTGAGGAGGAGGCTTGACTTCAAGAAGACTTTGATTTATCTTATTATTGATAGTGATTCATTTTTTGCATCACAAAAGGAGGAATATGAAAACCATCAGCCTGCACGGCATTGACAATGCGTTGAACGACCACATCCGGGAACACGCAACAGCCATGGGCTTGAGCGTAAACAAGACGGTTAAGAGCCTGCTTGAAAAATCGCTTGGCATGGCAAAGGAAACCGGTCAAAAAGGTCTTTTTGACGACCTTTGCGGCGTCTGGTCTAAAAAGGAAGAACAGGAATTCCGGAAAAAGACGAAAGGCTTTGAAAAAATCGATCCCGCGGACTGGAAGAAATGAGCCGGATAATCCTGGACACCAATGCGGTTTCGTCGTTTTTTTCCGGCAACAGGGAGGTTCTTGCTTCTTTTGAAGAGGCCGGGACAATTTTCATGTCCGTCGTGGTTATGGGAGAGCTTTATGCAGGTTTCCACGGGGGCTCCCTGTTCAAGAGGAACAAGGATTTTCTCCATGCGTTTCTGAAAAAACCCACGGTCAAAGTGCTTGCCGTTTCAGATGAAACCGCTGAAATCTTCGGCGCCATCAAGCACCAGCTGCGGCAAGCGGGTACCCCCCTACCCGTCAATGACATCTGGCTGGCGGCTCAAACCATGGAAACAGGCGCCAAACTGGTGACCTACGACCGTCATTTTCTGCTCGTTCCCGGCCTCCGGCTGTGGAGCGAAATGGAATTCGGCCGCTAAACCTTACATCACCACCAGTTCCGCATTGAGCGCGCCCGCGCGCTTGATGGCCTGGAAGATGGACATGATGTCGCGCGGTGAAGCGCCGATATTATTGAGCGCCTTGGCAAGGTCTCCTACGTTCGTGGTCTTGTTCAGCACCACCATCTCGGGCTTCTCCTCCTCCACCGCCACGGTGGATGCGGTATCCGTGCGGGTCTGGCCCATGGAGTACGGTGCGGGCTGCACGGTCTTGGGCGTTTGGGTCACGGTCACAGAAATGCTCCCGTGCGACACCGCCACTTCGTCGATGGTCACACCGGTTCCGGCAACGATGGTGCCCGTCTTCTCATTGATGACCACGCGGGCCACGCGGCTCGGTTCAAATTCCATCTGCTCGATTTTGGAGACAAAACCCATGAGGTCGTTCTTAAACTGCTCAGGGACACTGATTTCCACGCTCGCGGCATCAATGGTTTTGGCCAGCGTTGCGTTGAGTCCTGTATTAATGGACTTGGTCATTTCAACGGCGGACGTAAAATCCGGCGTGGCGAGTGAAAGCCGTATAAGACGGGTGTTGAGTTCGTTGCTCAGGATTTCCTTTTTGACCTGCGCGCCGCCAGTGATATCGCCCGCGAGCGGGTGATTCTTCTTGCGCATGACCTCCTTGACGTGCGAAACGCTGTAACCGCCGATGGCCACGGAGCCCTGGGCCACGGCAAAGATGTCGCCATTGCCGTCCTGGAGCGGGGTCATGAGCAGGGTCCCGCCCTCAAGGCTGGTCGCGTCACCGAGGGAGGCGACCGACACGTCGAGTTTGGCACCCCGTTTGGTAAAGGCGGGCAGGGTGCTGGTGACCATGACAGCCGCCACGTTGCGTACGCGAATCTGGGTCAGGGGAATCACCACACCGAGGTTGCGGAGCATGTTAACGATGGAGTTGACCGTGAACATGGTGCGGCTGCCGTCGCCGGAGCCGTCGAGGCCGACCACGAGACCGTAGCCGATGAGTTGGACCTCCTCGAGCCCTTCGACGCGCGCAACGTCCTTGACACGAACCTGCGCGGATGCGGAAAGCGCGGTCAGCAGAACCACGGCCATCAGGAATATCATTGTTTTTTTCATGATGCAATCTCCTTTAAAAAAGCCACGTGAAGAAGCGGGTCACAATTCCCGGCTTCTGCGTGTCATTCAGGGTCCCGTCGCCCGTGTAGGTAATCTTCGCGTCCGCGATGCTGTAGGAAAAAATGGTATTGTCCGCCCGGATGTCCTCGGGACGGATGATGCCGGACACATGGATCATCTCTTTTTCATTATTGACGGCCACGAGCTTGCTTCCCTGGATAAGGAGGTTGCCATTGTCGTGGACCTCCACGATGCGCGCGGTCACTTTGGCCTTAAGGACGCCGCTGCGCGAGGTTTCGCCCCGCCCCTGAAAATCCGCGTTATTCTTGCCCGAGAAGCTCCACTGGGGCAGAAAGCTCATGAGCCCGCCGCCTGAGGCGCCCGTGGTAAGCCCCACGTCGCTGCCGGACTTGCTGTCCGTGAGCGTTTTGTTGTTGGCCTGCGCATCCTCGATGATGAGAATGGTGATGATATCGTCGATTTTCTTGGCCTTTTTGTCGCCGTAAAGCGAGTAGATACCCGCCTGCGCGGCCGCGGCCAGGAACGCGGTGACTAAAAGGGCTGTGATGACTTTATTCATAATACGCCTCCGTTATAATCGCTGGACAATGAGACTTCCCCTTCACCGCACACAAAGCCCGTGACCAGCTTTTTGTTAAGCTCGCTCCGCACGCGGATGCGGGCCCCCATGACGCCGTCTTCTTTGGCGATGCCGTCGACTTCGACCTGCGCGCTCTTTTCGCGGAGGATGATGCGGACCCGCTCCCCTTTCCGCACAAGCGGCGGGTCGTTGACATTACGGTCCGTGAACACGGCGCCAATCGACACGGACTGCCCGGTCTGCTTGCCTGTGAGCGCCGAAGGCGTCAAAAAGACCCGGTCCGTGAGGTCCGTGATCTCGCGGATTTCGGTTCGGATATCAGCCGGGGTGAGCACGGTGTTACGCTTGATTTTATTGTCCGCCACGCACACGGTCTCAAAGACGCGAAAGCGCAGCGTGACCGGAAATTTCTTCACCATTTCCCCGTTGTTCTTTACAAGGACGTTCATGGGCTCGCTGCCCCGCCAGTCGCAATCCTCCTGCGGTTCCAGCTCCAGCGTACAGTCCGCGTCCGGCAGAATCACCTGTTCGGGCACGGAGGTGAACGCGACCTGGATTTTGTCCTGTGCAAAAGGCGCTTTTTCCCGGACCTGTTTGCGGAGAATCTCGGTGATGCGGGCTCCGTCGAGCGTGCGGGACGCGGTTTCGATGGAAACATCCTTGGGCCCGCTGACCGTGATGGCCTCTCCCTGCCTGCGGAAGGGGTTGAGATAGGTCCGGTCAATGCGTTCAGTGTCAAAACGGCGGTTGTAGCCGGCGATAGCCGACTTGCCAATCTTAATGGACGACAGCGTCTCCGTGAGGGAGTCGCTGTCCGCGGTCACGGCCGCGATGTCGGAAAGGACGATTTCGGAGCGGTTCACGGGCTTTCCGTCGTGAAAGACAACCTGGGCCCGCCCGCACGCGGGAAGCACGAGGGCCACGAGCAGGAACCCCGCGGCCGCACTGTATTTCATCGCTCCCATTGCCTGTCCCCTGGCGTTTATCGTTTATCGTTTCAACTGGTTGGCTATCTGCAGCATTTCATCGGAAGTGGAGACGCCCTTGGAGCAGATTTCGTAGGCGCGCTGGGCCATGATCATATTAACCATTTCTTCGACAATCATAATATTGCTGGTTTCAAGTTTGCCTTGTTCCACCACGCCCATGGTCTCTTCGCCGGGTTTGGCCACAATGGGCGCGCCCGATGCTGGAGTGGCCGCGTACAGGCTGCCGCCCAGGGCCTTGAGGCCCGCCGGATTCACAAACCGCGCTATTTCGAGCTGTCCAAACTCCTGCGTCACATCCTCCCCCACCATCTGGATATACAGGCGGCCGTCCGTATCAATAGTAACCGTATCAACCTGGCCGTCCACGGGAAGGCTGATTTCGGGCTCAAGCAGGTAACCGCTGCTGTTGACCAGCACGCCCTCGCTGCTGACTTTGAAGGCGCCGTCACGGCTGTAGCCGATTGTACCATCCGGCCGCATAATCTGAAAAAAACCGTCGCCTTCAATGGCCCAGTCAAACTTGTTGTCCGTCTGGATGATATTACCCTGCGTGAACATCTTCTGGTTGCCCGCGACCTGGACGCCGAGGCCCACCTGGAGGCCCGTGGGGTGCACGGCCTGCTCGGAGATGTTTTCGCCCGGTTCCTGGATATTTTGATAAAGGAGGTCCTGGAACTCGAGGCGGGACTTTTTAAAGCCCACGGTGTTCGCGTTCGCCAGGTTGTTGGAAATGTTATCCACGTACATTTGCTGGGCCTTCATGCCCGTGGCCGCGGAATATATGGAGCGAATCATGGTGTTTCCTTTCGCTTTCGTTTTCAGGTCAGGCGATCACGGCCCAGAAATTCTGGACCATGCCGTAGGTCGTGGCCATCACGACCGAGGAGAAGGCAAGCACGATGAGGTTGAACAGGGACTGTTTCATATTACCTCCGCTTTGGTTTACCGGATTCGTCCGACTTCATTCACGGCCTTGTTGAGCGTCTGGTCGCTCGCCTGCATGGCCCGCTCGTCCGACTCGTAGTTCCGGAAGCTCGAAATCATTTTTACCATGGTTTCGACAGGGTTCACATTGGACCCTTCGAGGTGGCCCTGGTTGAGCTTGAAGTTACCGGGAGCGGCGTCGAGGGTCTGTTCGCTTTTTTCGTAGAGGTTATAGCCTGATTTCACGAGGAAATAGGGCTTTTCAAACTGGCCCATTTTCAGCTTGTTGACGATACGGCCGTCCACCACCACACTACCGTCAGTCTGAAGGCTCACACTTTTGCCCTGGATCGGAATGGCTTTGTCCGTCTCGCCGATGATTTTTTCGCCGTTGAGCGTGGCCAGGTCGCCGTCCTTGTCGATGGTGAGCGCACCGTTGCGGGTATAGGCCACGGTATTGTCAGGCCGCATGACAGTGAAAAAGGCCTCCCCTTCAATGGCCACGTCGAGCGGGTTACCGGTCTGGACCATGGGGCCGGGCCGGTAGTCCACGGCCACTTCGTCGATGGTATGTTCGTCATTCAGGAAGGGCTGGCGCTGGTCGTTTTGCGTGTGCGTGAGCATGGCGCGGGTGAAAAGCTCGGTCTGTTTGTAACCCGTTGTATTGACGTTGGCCAGGTTGTTGGAAATGGTCTCCTGCTTGCGCAGGTTGGCCTTCATTCCTTCAGAAGCTGTGTAAATGCCTTTTACCATAATCTCTTTTCTCCCGTTAACGATCCGACGCCTCCCAAGGCGCCACAGGGGAAAAAGCAAAGCCCATGCCATGGGAAAAAGGTGAAACGTCAGGCCAAACTTGAAGCGTCCGTTTGCTTGCGTATACAGGGGTTACGGGGAAGCTCATGTGAAAGTTAAAGTGAAAGGAAAGGTCCGTTTTACCCGTTTAAGGTAATTTATGCCTGAACTTTTTTTAAGCCTGTGGCAACGGGAAATATTTATTTTTGGAATAACACCGTCAGACAGGAGAGGCTATTACCATGAAGGTTTTCGAAATCCAGTTCCATCGGAGCCGTCATACCGCGCTTCTCGCCGTGACACCGGAGGGGTACTATCCGGGCGAAACCATCCAGGGGACGATACCGGTGGAAGGCGGGCCGGACTCCTCGACCGTGCTCCAATGGGTGGATGCCCTTGGCCGGCATGTCGCGGACGTGCCTCTCCGCTACCGCAAGGCGGAAAATGCCTACCTTTTCAGCCTGCACCTCTCGGGCGCGCTCTTTGTCTTCAACCAGCTGATCTGCAAAGTCCGGGGTGAAGCCGTTGCAATGGCCGAGTTCATGGCCACCCCCATCCGCACCGTGTGGGACGATTTTCATGCCATCACCTGGGCAAGCTACCCCCTCGGTTGCACGGCCTTGCTGGAGGCCTGCGGCATCGACGGCCAAATAACCTACGCGTCCTCTCCCCACAGCCATGTGCTCAAGCAATTCAACTACACCTATGTCGACCAGATCGCGTTCCGGGCCCTCTCGTGGTATCACCGCCACGGCGGAAAGCGCTGGGAGAGCGACCGCAAACCCTACCTGGAGTTCCTCGAAAAAAACCCGGACATCCGGCCTGCCGAAATCCCCAACCTGGCCGACCTCGTGACACGGCGTTATTGCCTTTCCGAAGCGTCCACGCGGAACATGATTTCGGACCGGATGCGCGAAGTGGTGGAAGTGCAGCGCAAGAGTGCGCCCCTTTTCTACAACATCGCGGACGAGACCGGCATCGCGGACCAAGCCGCGCCGTCCGACTTTTGCATGGGGCCGGCCTGCATGCGCGCCTTCCGCGCCTGGCTCCGTAAAAAGTTCGTCTCGCTCGACGCGCTGAACCGCGCCTGGGCAACCTCCTTCCCCGCCTGGGACGATGTGCTGCCCCTCACCACGGGCAACACGATTGACATGAATATAGGACGGAAACGGAAAAACTTTTCAGCCTGGATGCACCACCGCGCCTTCATGGAAAAAGTCATGGCCGACACGCTCGCGTTTGCGCGGGAAGCCGGCCGTTGCATTGACCCGCACGGCCGTTTTGGCACCACCGGCCTCCAGGCGCCCAGCGCCTACGGCGGATGGGACTTTGAACGCCTCTGCCGCGCCGTGGACGTCATGATCCCCTACAACATGGGCAACAACCTCGAAATCATCCGTTCGCTGAACCCGAACCTTATCACGTTAAGCCCCTTCTTCGGCAACGCACCCGCGCTCGTGCGCCACCTCTGGTTCCACCTCTTCCATAACGACCGCGCGTTCCTCTTCTGGGACAACCACGAAAAAGATGGCGCCTTCATCACCCTGCCCGGCAAAAAACAAACCCCACGCGCCAGACTCTTCGGTCCCCACCTACGCGAAATGCGCGAAGGCATCGGCAAGATGATCCTGGAAAGCAGCCGCCGGGACGACGGGATAGGCATCCATTATTCCCAGTCATCCATTCACATCCACTGGATGCTCGAAAACGCACGGCTCGGGAAAGAGTGGATTAAACGGAGCTCGTTCGACGAGTTCAATTTCAACCGCTTCCGCGAACAACGCGAAAGTCTTGTTTTCGCAGTGGAAGACAGCGGACGGCAGCACCATTTCCGCTCGTACCGCCAGATGGAGGACGAGGGCCTCTCCCTGCTCCGCGAAAAGATATTCTTTCTCCCCGGTTCCGTCTGTTTGTCGGAAAAGGAAACGGCCGCACTCGAGCAGTATGTGCGCGAAGGCGGCGTGCTGGTGGCTGACAGCATGGCCGGCACCTTTGACGGGAACGGCGTGGAACAGGCCACGGGAAGCCTCGATGCCCTCTTTGGCATCGTCCGGCACCCGGGCACGGCCCCTAAGGGAACCCTCCGGCTTAACGCAGAGGCCGTCACGTACGGGCTGAAAGCAGGCCCCTTCGCCTTTTCCGCGGCCGAAAACATCAAAGCCGCAACCCATGCGCGGGCCCTGGGTAAAGCCGGTTCCGCGGACTGCATCATCGTTAAGAAAACGGGGAAAGGCGTGTCCGTTTATCTGAATTTTAACTTTGAAGACTACCGTGCCTTCCGGCACGAAACCGGAAACCGGGCCGGCCGCGCCCTCCGCGCCCTGTTCCACGCACTTTTTAAAATGGCGGGTATCGACCGCTGCGTGGGCCTCACCCGGGCTGATGGGAACCATGCGCCGGGCCTTGAGACGGTCTGTTACCGCAATGCGGGCGAGGAATATGTCGCCCTCACCTATTCGTACAACATCCTTCTGGACGACGGGACCGGCGGGGAAGTCAAAAAACACGGTCTCCGGCCCTATGACAAGCCACAAGCCATCAAGGTCCGTTTTCCGAAGAAGGCCCATGTGTACGATGTGCGCGAACGCCGCTACCTCGGCGTCACCGATACCCATGCCTTCACATTCAAGCCGCTGGATGCAAAGCTTTTCGCGCTACTGCCGGCGCGGGTGAAGGCCGTCTCGCTGAAGGCGGAAGACCGGGCCGAACGCGGAAAGCCTTTTTACATCCGGGCACGGGTCGTCTCGGACGGAGCTCTGCTTACGGGCCATACGCTGCACATGGATATCGTGGGCCCCGGCAACAAGCGGATGTTCTACTACGCTCAAAACGTAACGCTGGACCGCGATGCAGGCGTGTTCACCCTGCCGCTGGCGCTGAACGATGTTCCCGGACGCTGGAAGGCCGTGGTCCGCGACGTACAGAGCGGCGTCACGGCGGTGCTGCGTTTTGACGTGGCGTGACCCGCTGCGGGTCCGCGCACTAAAATCTTTATGGAATATATTCTTTATCCAAGGAGACTGCCGCAATGGGTGCGAAAATCGGTGAATTGATTTTTCTTCAGCGGCTGGCGGGAAGATTCAAGATTCCAGCTCCGGAATTTGTGGTGGAACCGGTGAACCAGTCGGAGGTGAAAAAGAAACTGCAGGCATGGGGATGCGGTATCATCAAGCCTGATGTGCTGGCGGGAAAACGCGGTAAGGCGGGCACCATCCATAAAGTAAACGATTACCGGGAAGCCATGCAGCTGCTCAAGAAAGTGGCCGCAACAGAGGTGGGCGAACAGCAACCCCGTACGTCCTATATGGTCCAGGCGGTTCCAGCGGATATGGAACTTTTTTCAGCCATTACCTATAACTCCAAATTCCTTGGCCCCTCCTTTACCGTATCCTCAAAAGGCGGGATGGACATCGAATCGGTGCAGGATTCGGACAAAGTGACCATTCCGGTGGATGTGTTCCGCGGGCTGAACGCCTATCAGGCGTCGGAGACGTTGAGCAAACTCGGAGTGAACGGCAAACTGAATTCGAGCCTCGCTCGCTGTTTTGTCAATCAATGGGACATGTTTATTTCCACTGGCATGCAAACCTGCGAAATCAATCCGTGGCGCGTTTCCAAAAACGAGGCCATCTTTGCCTGCGATTTCAAGGCCACATTCGATGAAAATAATTTCAAATTCCGCGACATCGGGTTCGAGCTTCCCGAATATCCCAGCAAGGAAGAGGCGTTTGACGAAGAAATGAGGCTCTGGTCCGCGGCCAGCCATCAGGGGCAGGCCCATGTTTCCACTCTTGGCGGAAAAAAAATACTCCCCATTCTGTTCGGCGGAGGAGCCAGCACGATCATTATCGAAACCCTGGTCCAATGCGGCGGCGACCCCATGTTTCTGTCCGATTTTGGAGGCAACCCGCCTTACGAACGAATGAAAAAAACCGCTGAAATCTGCTTTCGCCACAAACTGGCAAAGGCATCGCTGCTCCTGATTCTCGGCGGAAAGGCCAACAACACACAGATTGCCGTGACCTTCACGGCCATTGCCGACGCGCTGGAGGAGTGGGTGGCTCAGCACGGGCCCATTCACATTCCGGTGGTCATTGGCCGCGGCGGCCCCGGACTGGTACAGGGATTTTCCGTTATGAAAAAGACCCTCGAAAATCTCAACATGCCCTATGTCTTTTTTGGGCCGGACACTCCCATAACGCTGGTCGCGGCGTACGCAGCCAAACTGGCGAGTCATAGCGAGAAGAAAGCAAAGGAGAAAGAATAAATGAATGCGAAATCATTAAGTGACATTATAAAAAAAGGCGATCGAATCGCCGTATCCAATATTACCGGCCGAGAAGCCTCCAAGGTTTCCGTTATTTCCCAGCGCTACTGCCGGAACATTATCGCGGGTTGGGCGCTGGGCAAGGCCGGCCAGACCGTGGAAGTTCCGGGGGTGGGCCCCATTCCGGTTTTTGGGCAGTTCGAAGAAATGATCGCCTCTTTTTCCGAAGCGAAAAAACCCAACAAAATCATCGTCTATTCGCCTCCCGACGCGGTTTACGGAGACATCAAGGAAGTGGTTGAACACGGAAAAAAATGCGTGGAAACCATTTTTGTAATCACCGAGCACGTTTCCATCGAGGTGACGGCAAAGCTTAAGTCCCTGGCCGACAGCGCGGGGGTCGACATTGTAGGATGCAACACCCTGGGCGTCATCAATGCGCACGACAGTGTTCGCATCGGTGCGGTGGGCGGAGACGCCCCTGACGAGACCTTTCAAAAAGGAAGCGTTTGCATTATGTCGAATTCCGGCAATATGGTCAATACCATTGCCACCTATCTCAAATCTGCGGGAATGGGGATTTCATACGGCATTTCCACCGGTAAGGACCCCCTGATACTAACACCTGTCAAGGAGCTGCTGCCCCTCGCCATGAAAGACACTCACACCCAGATGATCCTCCTTTATGTGGAACCCGGCGGAGTGTACGAAGAAGAAGCGATTGCCTACCTGAATTCCGTCAAACGAGTAAAACCCCTTTTGGTGTATGTATCGGGGCGTTTTGCCGAGGGCCACTCGGTGTCGCTCGGGCATGCAGGCGCCGTGGTTGAAGGCCCCAACACCAGCGCTTCAGCCAAAATGAAAATGTTTGACGACTATTTTCAGGTGCCTGTCTTTGACCCGGACCAGCCAAAGAAATTCACGGTCGCGTTGGGAGATAAAAAACGCGGTTTCCGCGTCAACACACTCCATGACCTTGTCCCCGCTGCCATCGCCCTCACCGAAGCGTGCGGGATAAAGACCGACTTCACGCCCACGCAGCCGATCGCCCTTAAACCGTGGTTGATTAATTTTGGCTCGTTTGAGCACAAGCTTCCCCGTTCCATGATTCTTTATCCGGTCACCATTCCGGAACCTTACGGCTCTCTGGTGGAACGATATGTGAAATCCGGTTTCGGCCGCGTTCCCACGCGCCAGCTTATGCGCAATGCGTCCCACGCGTCTTCCAACGACGGGGTCACGCCCCGTATTTACGGTCATTCGGTCATGAATCTTATGAAAAAAGGCTCGTTTGCAAAGTCGTTGCTTCTTTACTGGCTGGGCTATCCGCCAAAACATGAGTTTGAGGAGCGATTATTTGAAATGGGGCTCATCGCCTCGCTCACCAACGGGCCGGGCACCATTTCCGCTCAGGCGCCCAAGTTATCGGCCTCGGCCGGCAATTCCCCCAATACGGCCATGATCGCCACCCTGGCGGCCATCGGAACAGTGCATGGAGGGAACGGGCAGGAAGCGGCCAAAATGCTTGTGGCTGTTTTTGGGAAGAGCGGGCTTGGGGATCCTTACAACAAGGCAAAAGCGCCCGACCTCGACGCAATGGTATTGGAGTATGTTAAGAATTTCAAGGAAAAGAAATCCGTGGCCAAAGAGGCCGGGCTTGATTACGAAAAGGTTCCCTGCCTGGGGCACCCGGTGTTCAATAATGAACCCATTAATTTCGACCCGCGCGAACGGGTCGTTGCTGCGTACATGGAGGAACATAAAATATACAACGTGTTTCTCGATTTTTATCACCGGTTAACACGGGGGATGACCGCCTCCGGCGTAACCAACAAGGTCCATGCCGTCAATGTGGACGCCGTGCTCACTTGTATATTGATGGGCATGACCTGGCCCCTTTTGGTGGACAAGAAAATCACGGTTGAACGCGCCGTTGATCTGCCGTTTCTTGCTTTCGCGCTCGGACGCGTGGCAGGCGGCGCAGGCGAATATCTTGATCACCGTGAAAGCGGTACTGACATGGATATGCGCATTCCGGTGAGTGAGTGCCATTTCCTTGGCCGCAATCAGGATTAATGCAATTTTTCCGGCCTGACCGGCTGTTGGTACGTGAGTCCCACGGCCTTTGAAAGGCCTAGTTCCGGGTGCGTCCGGAAGCCTGTTTCCGCTGAAAGCCCTCGGATACCCACACTGCACCCGAACCCGAAGGTCAAGGGGTCGCTCCGGAGGCCCGCCCTCAGCCGGAAGCCCTCCGCAAGCCGCATCTCCTGCGCAAAAGCCACACTGACCGGAAATCCCGTTTCATATTCCGCCTCCAGCGAAATCCGCAGCCATTCGTGCTCGTAACAAACCCCGGTTCGCCACTGACGCGGGAGCACGCCCGCATCGTTAAACAAAGTTCCGGTCGTGAGGTGCCGTACGGCGATGGAGCCGTGCAGGCCGTACAGGAGCCGCACGCATGCGCCCGCATTGAGGGCGAACGCATAATCCGCTCCCTCCTCTTCAAACCCCGCGGATGCGCATTCAAAGGAGGCGCCAAGACGCAGGCGCCGGACAGCACGCGAAAGTCCGGCAGCCGCAACAAGTTCGCGGTAGAGTGTGTCCGCGCGCAGGTATGCCGCGCCCGCTGAAAGGCCGAAGCCGTGGAATGGAAGCTCAACCCCGGCCTGGCCCTGGTGCAGGCCCGGCACACCAAAAAGGCTTTGGACGGACGCGGAAAAGACCGCGCCCTCCTGCGCTGCCCCTAGCCAAGCAGGATTTGAAAAGAGCGAGGCCGAAGGCACGGCCATGGAGGCGCACACCCCGGCAAACGACAGGGAGAGCGGGTTCCCTGCGCCGTCCACTGAGGCCGCTTGAAGCGCTGCGGCCAGGAGCAAAGCAGCGAGGATGCTATTTTTTGGCATGCCCGCTTCCGAGCGCAATGGGAATGGAGCGGGTGACGTTTTGGCCCGGCCCGGCATACCGGCAGTACAAAAGATAGGCGCCCGAAGGCACGCGCATCCCCTGCCCGGAAAGGCCGTCCCATACCACAGAACGTTCCGTGACACTCGCACGATTATCGTAAAACAACCGGACAAGCCGGCCTTTGAGGTCGAATATTTTAAGCGTGAGCCGGCCCTCCGGGGGCACGTTCAGGAACATGTTAAGATGCGCACGGCCATCCGAGGAACCCGGCACAATACGCCGGTTGAGGAGCGAAAAGGAAAAAGTGCCTATAGAAACATCGGCCGCACTGTTGGCGTAACCCGGCGTGGCTCCCCGCGCGGACGCGCAGTGGCGCCAGCTGGCGCTGGTGTTGGCGGGTGCCTGCGCGCTGATACGTTCGAGCGACACCCCTTTTTTGATGCCAAACCAGCCTTCGGCGTATTGCAGCGAATCAACGGTTCCGCCGCTGCTGTTTTTAATGACCAGGACATCGGCGTCGCGCCGGAGCCCGTCCCAGGCCTGCGCAGCGATCACAGGCGCCAGGCAGTCGCTGAAATAACCGTCCGTAAAATTCCCGGGCTCGCGCACAATGCAGTAACCGTTGGGCGCGATGCGTTCATCGGCCAGCGTGACATAGCCCTCGCTGTTGCCGGCCCGGATGCGCCACCCCTGCAGAAAGACCGTGTCGCTCCCGTAATTGTAAAGCTCAATCCATTCGGCGCCCCCCTCCGCGGGATCGCACATGAACTCGCTGAAGGCCAATGTGGAATCGTTTTTACGGGCCATGCCGAAGGGGTAGGGTGCGCCAAGCGTGGGAGCAGCCATGCGCCAGCCCAAGGGGGCATCGGCCGCCTCCGGTGAAAGACGCTGCCAGGTAAAGGCCTCGCCCGGGTCCATGGATTGTGAACCGTAGCTGTTGAACATGGAAACGGACAGGTTTTCCGGGGAACAGAGCCGGACCCAGGCGCTGCTGTTGGAAAGCCCGCTGCTCCGGAGATAGGTTTTGCGCGTTGCGAAAATATGCGTACCGGCCGGAAAGCGGTACCAGCTCGATTCGGGCGCTGACACGTATTTGCGGCCCAGGAGAACGCCATATTCACCGGGAAGGAGAAGTGAGTCGTAAACGAGCGCTGTCCCGCGGCCGATGTCCCGGAGGGAATCGCCCTGCCAGACCTGGATGTTGTTGCTGTCGGGTGCGGACGTAGAGCCCCATGAGCCGGTCTTTATATGGCAGCGGCAGAGATTGACCGTGTCCGGGCCATTATTGTAGAATTCGATGTATTCATGCGACAAGTCGCCCGGAACCTCGCTGGACCCGCCGGGTGGGTTGGGACAGACCTCGGTGATGATGATGCCGGCATGGAGGAGTGAGCATAATGCCAAAATGACACAGAATACTTGAAAGGCAGGGAACTCATCCTCCCCCCTTATAACACACTGGCCACAGGCCCCCCCCCTTCCTCTCTTGTCAAGAGAGGAAGGGGGG
>JAZDKP010000106.1:0-10286 GCA_043802925.1 Fibrobacterota bacterium
ATAAACACTGCCTTTCTGCCCATTTTTTTTATTTCGTAAAAATCCCATACAAATTTCTATAGCTGTTTTTATATTAACTGATAAAATCTTTTTCTAATACTTTTATTATTTTTTATAAAAAGCAAAAACAGTATCATTAACAAGAACAATTAGTTCTTGTTTTTGCCAAGTCTTTCATATTTTATGATAAATAAGTAATTTCTCGCTCTTATCACGTTTACAGTTTGATTAATCATCATTAATTATAAATAGAGAACTTTAAGTTCTTGTGCTGAAAATTAGAGAACTTTTTGTTCTCCAATAATATGTTTGATTTTCATTAATTAAGCCATTTCTAATCATAATGTCAATTTTTTATACGTTTATTGCTTAATCAAATCAATTCAATCTAAATTTGTATTCGATGTCATACTTCTTTTTGTTAATAAATGGTTGTTTATTTGCCAAAACATGTTAATTTTAACATATGTGCGGTCAACAGATAGTGTTTATGGCATAGTTGTTGCACTAGTTACTGTTGAGTTTTTATGAATTTACAGGAAAGGTGTTTATGTTTATAGCTGGCTGTTGAGAGGTTAGCCTTAATAGCATAGCGCTGTTAAGGAAAACCTGATAACTTTAATAATTAACTTGAAAAATGGAAACAGCCACACTAAAAAATCAGACAGAAAAATCAATACTTCCCCAAAAGCCCCCCAGTAAAGAGAGCACTACATCACAGGCGTTTCGACAACGCTTTTATCCTGAAGTCAGCATGGCTGAATGGAATGACTGGCGTTGGCATCTCCGACACCGTATCTGTACCCTCAAAGAGTTGGAACGCTTCATTACCCTCTCGCCTGACGAACGCCGGGCATTTACCGAAAGCTCAAAAAAACTTCCTGTTGCAATCACTCCCTACTACGTTTCCCTCATTGACCCAGACAACAGCCAGCAGGCCATCCGCCGCACCATGGTCCCGGTCCATAACGAACATGTGGTTTCGCCCGGCGAGGCTGCGGACCCGCTTGGCGAGGACAGCCACAGCCCGGTGCCCAGCATCGTACACCGCTATCCGGATCGTGTTCTCTTCCTCTGCACGACCTTCTGTGGAAGCTACTGCCGCTATTGCACCCGCTCCCGCATGATCGGTAATTACGGTAAAATCCTCTATAACAGGGAAATCTGGGAGCGCGCCATCCAGTACATCGAGGCCACGCCCTCTATCCGCGACGTCCTTCTTTCCGGTGGCGATCCGCTCACCCTTCCGGACGAACAGCTCGAATGGCTCCTTACGCGCCTTCGTAAAATTCCGCATGTTGAGATTATCCGAATCGGCACCAAGGCGCCCGTGGTCCTTCCGCAACGCATCACACCCATGCTGGTCAAAATGCTGCGCCAGTACCACCCCCTGTTCATGAGCATCCATTTCACCCATCCGGACGAGATCACCCCCGAATGCGCCGAAGCCTGCACACGGCTTTCGGACGCGGGTATCCCGCTCGGCAGCCAGACCGTCCTGCTTTCGGGCATCAACGACAATCCCGAGACCATGCGGCAGCTCATGCACGGCCTGCTAAAGGTACGGGTCCGGCCTTACTATATTTACCAATGCGATCCCATCCATGGTTCCGCCCATTTCCGCACCCCGGTCCAGAAAGGACTCGATGTCATCCAGGGCATGCGCGGCCATACCACAGGATATGCGGTTCCCACCTTTGTCATTGACGCCCCTGGCGGTGGCGGCAAAATACCGCTGCAGCCCAATTATGTGGTAAAAAGCAAGTCCGGCGAGCTCTGGCTTAAAAACTACGAGGGCGAGCACTACCGGTACCCCGATTATCTGTAAACGGACTTTGCACCGGATGAACATCGGCCTTACCTATGACCTCCGCGAGGATTATCTCGCGGAGGGGTTTTCTGAAGACGCGGTTGCGGAATTTGACCGCTCTGATACTATTGATGCTATTGAAAGCACCCTGCGCGAACTCGGTTACACCACGGATCGCATAGGGCACGTTAAAAAACTGGCCCAACGTCTCGTTAAAGGCGACCGGTGGGACCTTGTCTTCAACATCGCCGAAGGTGTGCTTGGCTATGCCCGTGAAGCCCAGGTACCTGCCCTGCTTCAGGCGTATGGTATTCCCTGCACTTTTTCCGATGCGCTGGTCCTTGCGCTCACGCTGCACAAAGGCATGACCAAGCGGGTCGTCCGCGACGCGGGCGTGCGCACGCCTGGCTTTGCGGAGGTCAAGTGCCTTGCGGACATCGCGGACATCCGGCTGCCTTTCCCGCTTTTTGCCAAACCCATCGCCGAAGGGACCGGCAAAGGCATCACCGCAGCCTCTAAAATAAAGGACATGGCCGAGCTCACCGCTGCCTGCACCCGGCTTCTGGAGCAGTACCAACAACCCGTCCTGGTCGAGGAATTTCTTCCGGGACGCGAATTTACAGTTGGAATTGTGGGTGAAGGCCGTACCGCTGAATCCGTGGGCGTCATGGAGGTCATCCTTCTCGACACGGCTGAAAAAGAGGTCTACACTTACCTGAACAAGGAAAAGTGCGAAGAAAGGGTCGAGTACCGCAAACCCGTAGACGCTCTCGGCAAACAGGCGGAGGAGGTGGCGCTGGCCGCCTGGCAAGCGCTCGATTGCCGCGACGCAGGCCGCGTCGATGTGCGGGCCGATAAAAACGGAAATGTTCATTTTATGGAGGTCAACCCCCTGGCCGGTCTCCACCCCGAACACTCCGACCTCCCCATCCTCTGCACCCTGTATGGCATTCCCTTCCGCGAGCTTATCCGGCGCATCATGGCCGGAGCTGTCAAGCGGGTGCGTTCCGCATGACCCCTTCCACCCTTCCCGGTCGCGTGGTCATTGTGCGGCAGCATGTTCCGCCGGACGCGGGCGAGGACGAACAGGACGTCCTGAACGAGACCGTGCAGGTCCGCGAAGCCCTCAGTTCCTTTGGCGTCAAGGTCAAGGTCGTGGAAGTTGGGCTGAACTTTGACCGGGTCCTTGAGGATATTGACGAATTCAAGCCGGACGTTGTCTTCAACCTCATCGAGTCCCTCGATGGAACCGGCCGGCTCCACCACCTTTTTCCGGCCATACTGGCCCGCCGTGGCATTCCTTTCACAGGCTGTTCTTCCGAGTCCCTGGGCCTCACCTCCAACAAGCCTGCGGCCAAGGCGCTGATGCGCAGCGCCGGCATCCCAACCGCAGACTGGGCCCTCTGCCGCGACCTACCGCCAACCGGTCCCGAATTTGACCCGCCTTACATCGTGAAGCCTCTTTACGAACACGCCTCCGTGGACCTTTTCGAATCCTCGGTCTGCCATACGCGCGACGCGCTCAGCCGCCTCGTTTCGGGCATTCCCGCGCCCCGGAAGCCCCTGTTCTTTATCGAGCGATTCATCGACGGCCGCGAATTCAACCTCTCCATGCTCGCACGGCCCGAGGGTCCGGAGGTCCTGCCCCCGGCCGAGATTGATTTCAGTAATTTCGCTCCCGGCAAACCCCGTATTGTGGACTATCGTGCAAAATGGGACAAGTCCTCCTTTGAGTACTATAATACAGACCGCTTTTTTGAGCTGAAAGAAGGGGACCACGGCCTCACGCACGAACTTTCGCGCCTTGCGCTTGAATGCTGGAAGGTTTTTGAGCTCACGGGTTATGTACGCGTGGACTTTAGAGTGGACGCCGCGGGTCGCCCCTTTGTCCTTGAAGTGAACGGTAATCCCTGCATTGCAGTGGACGGTGGTTTTGCCGCGGCTGTGGCCAGGGCGGGCTTGTCCTACCCCGATGGAGTGCGCCGAATCATTGACGATGCCGTGCAGCGCAATTAAGACTTGAACGCTCCGCCCGGAAAAAAGAATATTTCACTCATGTTTGATTGTCACATCCACCTCCGGCAGAAAGAGGATAAACGGAAGGAACTGGCGTCCCGGTTGAATTCCGTGGGAATGGAAGGCGGGATCATCATTTCACACGGGCCAAAGTCTTTCAATAAAAAGAGCGGTTTTCTGAGGACCAACGAACGCCTCAAACGGCTCCTTTTCTGGACACAGGACAATCCCGACTTTTTTCCATTTTACTGGATAGACCCGCTGGAAAAGGATGCGTTGGACCAGGTTGACGAAGCGGTCAAACAGGGGGTCCTGGGGTTCAAAATGCTGGCCAGCAACTACTATGTCCGCGATCCCAAACCTTTCAAAGTCATCAAGAAGATTGCGAAAAAGGGTAAACCCATCCTCTTTCATTCCGGAATTCTATGGGATACTTACGATTCGGCCCGCTTCAACCGGCCCGGCGAATTCGAGGCGCTCATCAACGTCGAGAACATCCGCTTTGCCCTGGCCCACATTTCCTGGCCCTGGTACGACGAGTGTATCGCGGTCTTCGGCAAATTCCTTGCATCCAACAATACGGTTGAAATGTTCATTGAAACCACGCCCGGCACCCCCGTCATTTACCGTAAGGAGGCCCTGACCCGACTCATGACCGTGGGCTATCCGGTGGAACGCAATATTTTCTTCGGGAGCGACTGCGGCGCTGAAAACTACAACTGTGATTGGACTCGAGAATGGATACACCGCGACCGTGAAATCATGTCGGGCCTCGGGGTCTCCGAGGAAAACATCCGATACTATCAGGGTGAAAATCTGAAACGATTCGTGGGGGTTTCAGAAGAAAAGGTCTTGCTCCGACGGCTCAAACCCGGGGAGTGACATGACCGCTGTTGAAAAAGCCATTCCAGAAAAGAATATCGTGGTGCTCGCCCCCCATTACGATGACGTCGTACTGACATTCGGCGGGTATTTTAACGGCCTTGTGAAAAGCGGGAAGCTCAAGGACAAGAAGGTCCGCATCGTCCATGTCTTCAGCCGATCCAATTATCAGGCGCACGACAACCGCGGCAACCGGAACCCTTCGCTGAGGCGCGTCCAGTTCGCGACCGGCATCCGGCTCATGGAAGACCTCGAATGCCTCGACGATCTCCTCGGCCACGGCAATTACAGCTATGAGTTGAAGGCGGAGCGCGAATGCGTGGTCCGCCTCGCGTCGTGGAAAAAAGGCGGGGAATTCGAATTTCCCCAGGGCAACCCATCCACGTTTGACAAGGAAGCAAAGCGGATATTCGCGACCCTGAAAAGTTATGCGGCCGAATGGGTCGCTCCGGCCGACACCGCAGTGCTTCTCCCCCTCTGCATCAAGGAGCCTGTGGACCACGTGATGCTGCGCGACGCGATCCTTGAGACAAAGCACGCCCTTCATGGTAAGGCCAAGGCCGCGCTCTACCTCGGCGAAGACCAGCCCTACACCGGCCTGGCGGACGACCGGGACTGGCGCATTGCCAACACCTGGCTCGCCGGACACCATGCCGAAGCAATCAATTATGCAATCGATGCGGACCGAAAGGCCGCGCTCGTAAAAAAGCACTACCCCTCGCAGTACGAGGACCACTACCGCGAAGGGATATTAAAGCGCGCCCATGCCCTGGCCAAAGAGATGCTCCTTCCCGTGGGCGGCGTGGAGCGGATGTACCGGCTTTCGCACATTTAAAAGCAGCGCCCTTTTTTCAGGGAAGTGCGGGTGGAGTTCCTGGAGAGCATTTAATTATTTTAACGCTCACTTAAAACAGGGAGCGTATCATGCCGTCCAAAGTCCGAGTCCGAATCGCCCCCTCGCCCACCGGCGAGCCCCATGTGGGCACCGCCTATATCGCGCTCTTCAACTACTGCTTCGCCAAATCGCAGGGCGGTGATTTCATCCTCCGCATCGAAGACACGGACCAGGCCCGTTCCTCCAAACAAAGCGAGACCTCCATCTTCCAGGCCCTGCGCTGGCTTGGTTTTCAATGGGACGAAGGCCCGGACACGAGCGGCCCCTTTGGCCCCTACCGGCAGAGCGAACGCACCGGCATTTACAAAAAGCATGCGCAGGAGCTGGTGGGGAAAGGGGCGGCCTACCCCTGTTTCTGCACCCCGGTCCGGCTCGATGAGATACGGAAGAAACTTGCCGCTGAAAAGAAGAACCTGGGCTACGACGGCGCCTGCCGCGCAATTCCACACGAAGAGGCGAATCGTCGCATGGCCGCGGGCGAACCCCATGTGATACGGCTCAAAGTCAACCGCGACGGAGACGTCCGCACCTCCTTCTTTGACGAGATCCGCAAAAAAGAGGTCGAGTACTCCAACAACGAAATTGACGACCAGGTCCTGCTCAAGACGGACGGTTTCCCCACCTACCACCTGGCCAACGTGGTGGACGACCACCTCATGGGCATCACCCATGTCATCCGCGCCGAAGAATGGATCCCCTCCACGCCCAAGCATGTGCTTCTCTACCGCGCCTTTGGATGGGATGCGCCAAAATTTGCGCACGTTTCCCTCCTGCGCAATGCCGATAAATCCAAGGTCTCCAAACGCAAAAACCCGGTCTCGCTCAACTGGTTCCGCGCGGCCGGATACACGCGGGAAGCAATCATTAACTTCCTGGGACTTATGGGCTATTTTACCGGAAGCGAGGCTGAACGGTTCGGCCTGGACGAACTCATGCAGGGGTTCACACTTGATAAAATCTCCACTTCCGCCCCTATTTTTGACCTGGTCAAACTGCAGGTGCTGAACGAGGAATATATCCGCAAGTTTACGGCCGAGCAATATATCACTTACCTCAAAGAGACGGTGGACTTTGCGGCCCGCTACCTTGGGCCCGTGCTCCCGCATGTGCAGGAACGGCACAAAATAGGCCTTGGCTTCAACGTCTGGACCGACATGTTTTTCCGGGCAACCCTCGATTACACGGTGGAAGGCCTCGTGGGCAAAGGAATGGAGAAAAAACAGGCCGAGGAAGTACTGAAGAAAAGCGCTGTGGCACTCGAGGATTCAAAGGCGGGTACGCCTGCTGATTTTGAACAACTACTCAGTAAGATCAAGGACGAGAGCGGTGCCAAGCCGGGTGCGGTACTGATGACGCTACGAGTCGCGATAACCGGGTCCTCAACTTCACTTCCACTGTACGAGGCCATGGCCATGCTCGGAAAAGACCGAACCGTCATCCGGCTCAAAGAAGCCAATGCATTTCTTCGCTCTCGCTGAAAAGGACACCCCCCATGCCTGAAACGAATCTGCCCCCCGATGCCGCGCCTTCCAATTTCATCCGCGACTTTATTGCCCAAGACCTGGCAAACGGCCGTTTTGACCGTGTCCAGACGCGCTTCCCCCCGGAACCCAACGGCTACCTTCATATCGGGCACGCCAAGGCCATCTGCATTGATTTCGGGCTGGCCCGTGAATTCGGCGGCAAGTGCAACCTTCGCTTTGACGACACCAACCCGGCCAAAGAAGAGACGGAATATGTGGACGCCATCATGGAAGACATCCGGTGGCTTGGTTTCGACTGGGACGATCGTCTTTATTACGCGTCCGATTATTTTGATAAAATCTACGCGTTTGCGATTGCACTGATAAAAAAAGGCAAGGCCTATGTGGATGACTCTGCGGTCGAACTCATTCGCGAAATGCGCGGCACCCTGACGCGGCCCGGCGTTGAAAGTCCTTACCGCAACCGGTCCGTTGAAGAGAACCTCGACCTGTTTGAGCGTATGCGCAAAGGGGAATTTCCGGACGGTTCGCGTGTGCTCCGCGCAAAAATCGATATGGCATCCAACAACATGAACTTCCGTGATCCCGTGATGTACCGCATCCTCCACACGCCGCATCACCGGACCGGCACGCAGTGGTGCCTCTATCCCATGTACGACTTTGCCCACGGCCAAAGCGACTCCATCGAGGGCATCACCCATTCGCTTTGCTCGCTTGAATACGAGGACCATCGACCGCTTTATGACTGGTACCTCGAAGCGCTCGGCATTTACAAGCCCCGCCAGATTGAGTTTGCGCGCCTCAACCTCACCCACACGGTCATGAGCAAACGCCTGTTGCTGGAGCTTGTCAAGGGCGGCCATGTCTCGGGCTGGGACGACCCCCGCATGCCCACCCTCTGCGGCATGCGTCGCCGCGGGTACAGTGCGGCTGCCATCCGCACCTTCTGCGAACGGAGCGGCGTGGCCAAGCGCGACAGCATCTGCGACCTCGGCTTTCTTGAGTATTGCGTGCGCGAAGAGCTGAACAAGTGCGCGCCCCGGAGGATGGCCGTACTGCGGCCGCTTAAAGTGGTGCTGACCAACTATCCGGAAGGAACCTCCGAGGAACTCGACGCGGTCAACAATCCCGAAGACCCGTCAACCGGCACTCGCAAGGTTCCTTTCTCCCGCGTCCTTTATATCGAACAGGAGGATTTCCGCGAGGTGCCGCCGCCCAAATACTTCCGGCTGACCCCGGGCCGCGAAGTGCGGCTGCGTTACGCTTATTTCATCAAATGCGAAAAGGTCATCAAGGATGAAAAGAGCGGTGAAATCATTGAGCTGCACTGCACCTATGACCCGGCCACCCGGGGCGGTGATGCGCCGGACAACCGCAAAGTGAAAGCCACCCTCCACTGGGTGTCAGCCGCGCACGCGCTTTCGGCCGAGGTACGGCTCTACGAGACATTATTTACAAAAGAAAACCCGGAGGATGTCCCGGAAGGACAGGACTACAAGGCCAACCTGAACCCGAAATCGCTGGAGATCCTGAAAGGATGCAAGGGGGAACCGGCGTTGGCCACTGCGACCCCGGGCAGTCGCTGGCAGTTTGAACGCATGGGCTATTTTAACGCGGATCCGCTGGATTCAAAGCCGGGCCGCCTCGTGTTCAACCGGACGGTAACGCTGAAGGACGCCTGGGTAAAAATAGAAAAGAAATCGACATAGCGCACGAGGCCTACAGAAACAGAGGCTGGGTCCAGGCATAAAAAGCGCGGCGGACGCCATTGTGCGACCGGCAGTAGACAGCCCGGCCGCGCACATAGCTTCCACACTCTTTCGGATCAAACTCCCCTTCCGGCCCCTCCACCCGTTTCACCAGCCGGCCGCCCTCGCCCACGAACTCGACGCGGAAACCCTCGCGGCCGGGGTAAACATCGTTCCCATGATGGCAGTCCTCCCGCAGGTTCTCTTCCGTGGCCGCAATGTCGATGGCCAACCTGCAGCCTCCCCGTTCCATTCGCGATTCCCGGAGCGCGACACCACTGCTGGCATAAAAATCGCCTGTCAAAAGCGCTTTTCCAAGTGCGGATGCGCTCAGCTCCGGCGCATGGACCATGACAAAGCCTCGGCCCGGGTTGCAGCATTGGGGGCCCTTCTTTTCATAGTGGTGCGTATCGTCCGCACCCACACCGTAGACGGTCTTTCCGCGCGACAGGAGGTCGTCCCAGAGGTCCTCCACCGGAGGAAGCGCTTTTTTGTCCGTTTCATTGCCCGAGGGAGTGAATCCGTAGTTATAAATATCATCCTCGTTGCCGTTGTAAATTTCAAGGAGGCACACCTCCGGTGCCGCGGCGATGTCGTCCGCGGTCGCGGTAAAGCGCCAGTTAGGGTGGTTGAGGATTGGAATTCCTCCCGCTTTGGCCGCACAGGCGGCATATTCTCGGACCAAGGCGTCCACGGGCAGCGTCCTGTCAACCGTGAAGATGTCCACAGGCCAACGGGAGTTGAAGCAAATGAAGTGAACGTGCTTTGCGCCGGACAATTCTTCCCCGGGAACGACCAGAAAGTCATGCCGGAGGTCTGCCATTTCCGGCAAATTACCGGCATGCGTATGGTAATTGTGCTCCGAAAGTACGATGAAATGGTAACCGTGATCGTGGTACCACCGTATCGCATCCGCCGGATATGCGTCCCCATCGCTGTTCATGGTATGGGTGTGCGTATTGCCTTTGTACCAGGCCATGCAATGAAAGATAATTAATCACCGTGACGTTTGACGCTCCTCTTGACCGTAATACGGCCTCGATTTTTCCGGTTGATCCCGCCTCCTGCCAGATTCTATTTTTTTTACACTATGAATAAAATCCTGAAAAAAGAAATGCTTGCATCCAACATTGTCAAGTTGGTTGTAGCGGCGCCCGAAATCGCCAAAAAGCGCAAAGCCGGGCAGTTCATCATGCTGAAAATCGACGAGGAAGGCGAACGCATCCCGCTCACCATCGCGGACGCGGACCCGGTCCTGGGCAGCGTCACCCTCATCGCACAGGTGGTGGGCAAGACCACCTTGCAGTTGGCCGCGCTTTCCGAAGGAGACTCGGTCATGGATTTTGCCGGCCCTTTGGGCAAGCCCACGCACATCGAAAAGGCCGGCCATGTGGTTTGTGTGGGCGGCGGCATCGGCGTGGCGCCCATGCACCCCATGGCGCAGGCCTTCC
>JAZDKP010000107.1:0-2060 GCA_043802925.1 Fibrobacterota bacterium
GATGGCCAGTTCCTGCAGTTGGCGGTTCTTCTTGATGAGTTCCTGCTCCAGCCGTTTATTTTCGGTGATGTCTTTGCAGGTGGCCACTATGCCGAGGATCTGGTTCTTTTCGTCCCGCATTTCGGAAATGCTCATGGACACCTGTATCTCGCGGTTGTCCTTGGATTTCATCCGGACTTCGTGGTTCTGCACGCGGTCGTTCTTTAAGACAATGTCAAAGATTAGGGTGGAATCCGCGGCGTCGAAAAGCATTTCGGTAAAAGGCCGGCCTACGATCTCGGACTGGCTGTAACCGAGCAGGGCCTCGGCCCCGGAGTTGAATTTTAAAATATAGCCGTCAATGTCGAGGGTGAAGATCATGTCCGCCGCATCCTTCAAGACCCGGTCGAAATAGGCGGCAAGCCGGGATTTGCGTTTGACCAGGAGTTTTTCCCGTTCCAACTGGGCCTTGGTTTCCAGGTACTTCAGGTAATATTTCTGGAGGTGCTTTGAAAAACGGAAGAAGGTGACGCACGCAGCCATGAAAAGAGCGGCAACGAGGAACCATGCCACAGGGTGGCGGCAGGGCCCGATAAAATAGGTCGTCAGGCCGAAGGAAACGGCAAGCAACAGGGAAATATGGATTCTATACAGCCGGGGCCGCTTGAGTTCTTTTGTGTCCATAGGCGTTGATGCAGGTAAAATAACCTAATGGCTTTTGTCGGAGCAATTGGATTGGGATATAAGGCAAACGGCGGGTTACCCCATCATCCGGTGGTTCCAATCCTGCATCACCGGCTGGACACCGAGCCGCAGCAAATCCGCGCAGACCTCCTCCACGCTCCGGGTGTCCGCGATCTCGAACTGGCCCACCCCGGCTTCCCGACTGTGGCCGCCCACGGCCGTGGACACGCCCGCGGACATCTTGGTGACCCCGAGCGGCAGGAGGGCGTCCCGGAACTCTCCGGATTCGCGTGTGGATATGGTGATTCCCACCGTGGACTTAAAGATTCGCAGAGCCAACAGGATTTTTACAAAAAGCTTGTCCGAAACCGGATAGGGTGGCGTGAACCCGGAGACCACGGGGCGTATCCGTGGCAGAGAGACGTTGATTTCAGCCCACGGATAGGTTTCCTGAAGATACTGAAGATGCAGGGCCGTGTAGAACGTTTCTTCAATAATATCGTGAAGGCCCAAAAGCGCCCCCACGGTCGCGGCCCGCATCCCGGCGGAAAGCGCCCGATCCGGCGCCTCGAGACGGAAACGGTAATCGGCTTTGGGTCCGCTTTCATGGTAACGGGAATACGCGCTTTCCGCGTACACTTCCTGATAAATGGTCAGGCTGTCCGCTCCCGCGTCAAGGAGACGGGAATAGGCCCCTTCCGTCTGAGGGTAGGTTTCAAGGCCAATGGAAGAAAAATGATTTTTCAGAAGAGAAGTGCTTTGGATCAGGTAACCGAGCGTGGCGCGTTCCGGCGCTTCACCGGTCAGGATCAGAATATGGCGGATGCCGCTTTGACTGATACGGGCAGCGGCTTTTTCAGCCTCCGCAAGGGAAAGATGGGTCCGTTCGATGTTGAGCGTTCCGGCAAAGGAGCAATAGGGACAGGTGTTGACGCAATAATCCGACAGGTAAAGCGGCGTGAAAATGAACACGGAATTCCCGAATTGCCTTTTTGTCAGGATGCGCGCCTTTTGCGCCATGGGTTCCAGAAAAGCGTCCGCGCTGTCCGAAAGGAGCGTAAGGAAGTCCAGGATGCCGGGATCGCTCTTTGACAGTGCGCGCTCCACCTTGTCCGGCGTGACTGAAGCGAGATGGGGCTTTAGCGCGCCGGGATCAAAACGCTGTTTGTAATCGTAGAAAGAGGATTTCATCCGTTCAGAAAACCCGTGAGCGGGGATGAAGCGCGGGCCGTGTCCGATGGGCTCATCATGCCGGCGAGGAAGGCCAGCCGTCCGGCGCGCACCGCGAGTTTGAAAGCCTCGGCCATTTTCACCGGATCGTCGCTGGACGCGATGGCCGTGTTGAGCAGCACGGCGGCCGCGCCGATTTCCATGGCCTGCGCCGCATGGGAGGGGTT
>JAZDKP010000108.1:0-33461 GCA_043802925.1 Fibrobacterota bacterium
TCGATGTTATCGAGCGCGATTTTGTTGTCCCTGGCCAGTCCGCGGGTTTTTCCGTCCACGTCCACCACGATGATTTTGGCGATACCGGCGTCTACGGCCATACGTGCGGCTTGCAGGGTCCGGACGTCGTCGCCCTCTGGGAGCACGATGGTGCGCTTGAGTTTTTTAGCGTTCTCAAAGATATCCTGAATCAGTTTGACGGGTTTGTCCATGGCGGCCTCCATATTAATAAAAGGAATAAAAAATTAGTTTCTTCCGGGGCGCCAAGACCAATGAAAAAGCGCGCCGTCAGGAGTGAAAATAATCACATGAAAGAAGCGGGAAAGGACGTCCGAACGGGACGGTTATTCTATGGCCGGTGGCGCTTCTTCGCTGGTGGTGTCCTCGGCCGGTTGTGACGGTTGGACAATGGGCGTGATGCGCTTGATGCCGCCGGTGGACTGGGGCGCGGGCATGGGACGGGGCTTGTTCAGAATGGGCATCGGCTTCATGCCGCCCTTGTTGGCAGAGTCCGCGGGCGTAACGGAGGTGCCGCCTTTTGCAGAGTCCGCCGGAGCGGCCGTACTGTCCACGCTGCCTTTGGCGGAGTCCGCGGACGCGGGCTTTTTGTCCGAAGGCTTGTACGCGGTCTTGGCGCCGGGCCGGTACTTGTCGCGGACGCGGCCCTGGATCTTGTTGCCCGTAAGGGCGTAAATGACCTCCTGCGCGGCCATGACCACGGCTTCGTCCGTGTCCGTCAGCATGCGTTCGAGGTCCGGGACCACGGATTTGTCATTAAACTTTCCGAGTGCGATGATGGCGTCAATCTTGATGTTGGATTCCTTGTAGTCCAGCAGGCGTACCAGGACCGTCTTTGATTTTTTATCGCCAATCTGTCCCACCATCTGGATGGCCAGCGAGGTGAGCTTGGGGTCGGACTTTGGGTTGCGGATGATGTTTGTCAGGGTGGGCAGGGCCAGCTCCTTGTACTCCACTATTTTTGCCACATGCGCGGCTATCTGCTCCGGGTCGTAGGCGTCCTTGTTCTGGAGCAGTTCGCTGATGACGTTGAGCTGCTCGGCGATGACAATGCGGTGGTCCTGCTTGGTCTTGGTGGAGGCCCGCGAGGTGGAAAGGGCCAGGTCCTCGTCGAGTTCCTTCACATGGTTCTGGTTCTGTTCCTGCTTCACCTCCAGTTCACGGTCCTTGAGCTTGAGGTCCTGCACGTCCTTCCGCAACTGGAGAATCTCGTCCTCAACGCCTTTTAAGCCCTCGGCGCTGCCCGAAAACTCGCCGGTGTAGTTGAACTGAAAGTGGACGCCTCCCTGGCCGAAGCCGGAGCTGTTGCCATCGGGTTTGATATGGAAACCGAAGGTCTTGTTGCGATAAAGAAGCGGTTTCAGTTCGGTGAAGCCGAAGCCCGCGACCATGCGGTTGAAAAACTTAAGGTTAATCGTGAACATATGGCGTATGCTGCCGAACCTGCGAAAGCCTTCGTACGTGAGGTACGTGCCGCCGCCCAGGTACATTTCAGCGCCCACAAAGAATGAAACGCGTTCGGACTTGATGCCGAAGTTGGTCATGATGCCGCCGTGGAAGCGTGTGCCCAGGGGCTCAAAGTTTTTGCCCAGGGCGAGGTAGGCGTTGTTTGCCATGGCCGCCATAGTGTCTTTGTCCGTCATGCCGAAGAACTGGCACTCCTCGGACGAGAGGATGTCCTTGGCTCCAATCAGCACCGAAGGCATGGGAAAGAACTGATCTTCCTCAAAAATGAGCGCCTTGAAGCGGAGCGTGGGGCCGCCCGCATACCCGGCGCCCACTTCGACCCGGTTGGCAACGCCCAGGTCCGCCACAACGACCGGCAGGTACCACCAGCTTGATTTTGTGGTGTCGCCGTTTGGGTTATAGCTGAAGAAATTGGCGTTGAGTTTGAGCGAATATTGCTTGTTGGCCAGGAGGTCGCTTGTGGGAATGTTCGTCACCGTGGTGATACGGAGCTTGGCCAGGGCGCTTGGCGCAGCCATTAATAGAATAAGCAGGAGTAAGGGTACTTTCCACATAGCGCTATGCAAGATATCGGACAAGATATTGAAAAACTTTATTCATATGGAGGCCAGCTTTAAGTTCCGCTTTAACTTTCCCGTCTCGTTTTTACTTAAATGGCGGAAAGCGCCGCTTTTCAAGTTGCCCAGGGTGAAGGGGCCAAAGGCCACGCGAGTGAGTCGAACGACCCGGACGCCGAGTGCTTCGGCCATGCGCCGAATCTGGCGATTGCGTCCTTCGCGAAGTATGATCCGGTAGTCGGGTGCGGTTGGGCTGATGCGGTCTATCTGCGCGGGAAGGGTGGTTCCATCTTCAAGCGCAACACCTCTGCGGAACTTTTCAATCGACTCTTTTGTAAGTGGCCGGTCCAGTGTCACAAGGTAGACCTTGCTCATTTCGTACCGGGGATGGGCCAACCGGTTGATGAGTTCGCCGTTGGTGGTGAGAAGGAGGAGCCCTTCGCTGTCCGCGTCGAGCCGGCCTGCGTAGCTGAGGTTGGCCGGAAAGCCGGGCAAAAGGTCAAAGACCGTCTTTTCAGAATATCCTTTGCGTGAGACCACCACGCCCGTGGGTTTGTTTAGCAGGATGTATATTTGCGTGTCCAGCAGCCGCACCGGTGTTCCGCGAACAAGAACGGTGTCCTTTTCCGGATTCACGCGCGTGGCGAGGTCCTTTACCACCGTGCCGTTCAGGGTCACGACTCCGTGCCGTACCAGGCCTTCGCATTCCCTGCGCGAGCCCAGTCCGCACTGGGAAAGGAACCGGTTGATGCGCAGGAGCCTGTCTTCTGAAACCGTGTCTTCGGTCATGGAGTCGTCGGTCATGGCAGCGCCTCAAAATTCCGGAGGACGCGCACAGGCCTGCCTGTTTCGCGTGACACCTGGCCAAGGTCCCAGTTGTCGAGAGTCAGACCGTCCGCATTCAGGCAGTTCGGCGGAATGAAAAAAGCGGTAACCTTTCCGTCCACGGTACGGGCTGAGTCCGCCAGGTCGGCCCCGCATAACAGGCCCGTCACCGTGACGCTTCTTCCCAGGACCCGGTTTTCCACCGGGATGACACGATATCGGTGTCCGGTCCGGCGTGACAGAAGGGCAAATAGTTTCTTTATAAAGGGAAACGCTGAAACACCGGTCAGAATGCCGAAGTTGCGCGGTCTTACCGCAGGAGGGGCGGTTTTTGCAACGCGTGAAACGGAATGTATGAAGTCGCGCATCATGCCCACGCCGTTGTCGTATTGTGGGAAGTCGCGGTAATGACGATACGGGGGCAGGGGGAGGCCCGCCTTGATGTAGAGTTCATCCGAGGCGTACACTCCGGTGTGGCGGCGCTGCGCGGCATGGACGATGGCGAGGATTGCCCGCGCCGAATCGCGATCCACGGGTGTGAGCCGGGGGAGTCTTGCGCGATGGCGCGTGAGTCCAAGGGGTACCACGGAAAGCGAGGCCAGTGCGGGTTTGAGCGTCATGAGATCCCGAATGGATTGGCGGAGTACAGCGCGGTCATTGATGCCAGGGCAGACCACAATCTGTGTATGGAAGGCGATGCGGTTTTCGGCAAAACGACGAAGCAGTGGTAGGATGGGTGCGGCCGCGGGGTTTCCGAGCAGACGGCGGCGCACCCGCTCGTCCGTGGCATGTACGGAAATGCGCAAAGGGGAAAGCCCCATTTTAAAAATCGCGGCAAGGTCTTGCTCGCGCAGGTTGGTGGCGCACAGATAGGCGCCGTCAAGGAAAGAGAGCCGGTAGTCCTCGTCTTTTATATAGAGTGTGGGACGGAAGCCTTTGGGCATCTGGTCCACAAAGCAGAAAAGGCAGCGATTATTGCAGCGCCGGACACGGAAAGGGGCGGGGGTGATGCCGAGCGGCTTTTGCCCTCGGCCGTTGATTTCGACCTGAAGGGTGCGCCTTCCGCGCTGTACCGCAAGCCTCATTGGAAAATCCTGGGAATGGAATTGGAGTTCGAGAAGGTCGTTGACCGGTTCGCGGTTGATTGACAGGAGCGTGTCGCCGGGCCGGAGGCCCGCCTTTTCCGCCGGCGAAGCAGTGTCAACATCATTGATGACGAGCATACCGGTAAAATAATATTTTACCCTTCGTGCTATCACCTTTGAAAATCAACGGCCTCACATTCGACCCGCCGCTCATCCTCGCGCCCATGGCCGGCGTCACGGGCCGGGCGTACCGCGAGCTCATCCGTCAGAACAATCCCGGGGCCGTGGGACTCTTTTATACCGAGTTCGCAAGCGTCGAAGGATTGGTCCGGCACAACCGGCCCACGCTCCGGCTTGTCACGCGCGCCGCAACCGACCGCGCGACCCCGTTTGCAGCCCAGATTTTTGGCGCGGACCCGGACCGTATGCGGGAAGGCGGGCATATCGCGGAGGAGATGGGCGCGGACATTGTGGACCTCAATGCCGGGTGTCCGGCGCCCAAGGTAGTAAAGAAGGGCGGGGGTTCCGAGCTTCTGAAAAAGCTGCCGCTCCTCGGCCGCATCGTGGCTTCAGTCAAGTCTGGTGTGCGCGTGCCCGTGACCGTGAAAATACGCATCGGCTGGGACGACGATACCATCAACGTGCTTGATACCGTTCGCGTCCTCACGGAGAACGGGGCGGATGCGGTCATCATCCACGGCCGTACGCGCATGCAGTCCTTCAAAGGCGAAGCGGACTGGAACTGGGTGCGCGAGGTCCGGGCGAGGTTTACGATACCGGTCATCGGTAACGGCGACATTGTGACGCCCGAACAGGCGCTTGCGCGCTTTGCCGAAACCGGCGCGCATGGTATCATGCTGGGCCGGGGCGTCCAGCGCGACCCCTGGCTCTTTTCGAAAATTGCGGCTCTGGCCCGGGGCCTGCCACCGGTGGAGCCTTCGCTTGAAGTGCGCCGTGGTATCTTCCGGCGCTATGCGGAACTTTTACGCGAGGACGGGCTCCCGGAAAAAGCGGTACTTGGGGTGCTGAAACAGCTTACTGTCAAATTTCTCCGGGGCCGACCGGGCGGTGCGGAAATCAGGACGCGCGCCTTGCGCAGCCTGGAGATGGACGCATTTTTCTCAGCCGCGGAGTCCTATTTTGAACCGTAAGGGACACAGGCATTTCTGGATGGCGCTTCTGCTCGGGCTTCTGTTTCTGGTGTTGGCCGGCGGCTTCATTCCCCTGCGCGTCGATTTTGTCAGGAAACCGCTGCTGGCCGCGCTGCCCGAAGGGATGTTCGATTCCCTGGACATGGGCCGCGCCACCTTCAGCCTCTGGCGCGGACTCGGGGTGGACAGCCTTTGCGTGGTCAAACGGCTGCCATCCGGCACGCTTTCAATGCGGCTTCCCCGGCTCGAAATCGATGTGAGTTATTTTTCGCTCCTGTTCCACCATCTTCATATCCAGCGTTTCATTCTTGAGTCCCCGGTCATCGATTTCCTGAATGTGCCGGTTCCAGCGCTTGCGCACCGCACGTTGCCCGGTGTTGGCCGCGTGCCGGACGGACGCTTCCTGGAGCTTCCCTTGGGGCTCCGCACCGTCAGCCTCTCGGAGGTCGCAATCGACAACGGCCATCTGAGGGTCCGCGACAACCAGGCGCCTCTTTTTGAGGCGCGCGCCGTTTGTTTTGTCCTCCGGCTTGGGGCCGCTGGAAAGGTGCGTGGGGAGTGGCGCATGCCCGAGGCCGTGCTGCTCGGCCGCTGGAAAGTCCTGAAACTGGGGTCGGATATCACCCTTGATTTTCCAGCCATTACCCTGGACAACCTCACCGGGCGTTTTTACAACGGAACGCTTACGGGCGCGGCCAAAGCGGATGCCCTGAACGGCCGGCTCAACCGTTTCCGCGTTTTCCTCGACGGCATCCGCCTTGACCGGTTCTATGCTGACGCCGGATTGGCCACCGGCCGTCTTTCCGGAAGCGCGGACATGGGGCTCACGCTTTCCGAGAGCGCCCTGCACCCTGATTCGCTCCGGGGCCGGGGAACCTTCCATGCGCGCGATATTGAGGCCACCGGGCTGCCAGTCCAGGAATTGGTCACGGTGCGGTCACTGCTACCCGCGTTAGCTCATGTGCGGTTTGACGATGTACAGGGAAAACTTGAAATAAGCAACGGGCGCATTCAGAACGTACCGTTGACGGCTTATAACCAGGATTTCCGTTTCGAGTCCACAGGCTGGATGCACTACCGCGGCCGTTTTTCCCAGGCCGTCCATATTTCTCTCGCCCCTTCGTTTGCACCGCAACTGGGGAAGGTCATGGCCTATTCCCTGCTCCCGGAAGAAGGGGGACGGTATGGGCTGCGTTTGACTCTGTCCGGCACCTTTGCCGACCCGGCCATCACTTTGGATCCGGCCATAGTGCGCCGGACGGTCGGGAACGTGTTACGGGACATGGGCAAAGGACTGGATCGGTTTTTTCGCTGAAAAACTTGCGGATTGTCCTGTAATCAGTTAAATTTCACCTATGCGCAAGAAAATTCTTCTCGTTGAAGACGAAAAAATATTCTGCAATCTCATCATTGACATCCTTGAGGAGTACGATGTCTTTATCGCACTTGACGGCATCTACGGGCTGAAAATAGGCAAACTCCAAAAGCCGGACCTCATCATCATTGACCTTAACCTGCCGCGCATGGACGGTGAGGAGATGCTCCGCAAGGTGCGTGAGGACGAAATGCTCCGCGCTATTCCCGTGGTGCTTATCTCCGGCACTTTCACTACGGTGCACACGGGCGAACGCGTACCGGAATATACCGCAGAGGCCGTCTTTTCCAAACCCCTTGATATCGACCGTTTCAGGGAAAAAGTCCGTTCCCTCGTACCGCCCATGTAAGCGTTGTCGCAGGCGCTTACCGCAACCCTCAAAAAACCAGTCGCAGAGAAGATAGAGCCAGCGCTGCAATGGCCGTTGTAAGCAGCATCAGGGGCTTGCCCTGCATGAACGCGGGCGTGTCCGGTTGCGCGAGCCGTTCGCGAAAGGACGTTCTGTCAATGAGGGGGACAAGGAGATTCATGATAAGAATCGCTGGAATAAAGCCTGTCGGTATGCGTCCGGTCAAAGTGAATAGCCCTGTCAGAAGTCCGCATCCCGTACCGTAGATCAGCATCCCGGTCCCGGAAACGGGCGATGTCACGGGTTCTGCGGCCATGAACAATGCGCCGAGGAGTGTGGCCCACCCCAGAACCTGATAAAGTGGTATGGGGAAGCGGGCTGGGGCAAAGGCATGCAGGAGCAAGGCCGGCAGTGCGAGCGCAAGCAGGAAGGAGAGCGGAATCTGCCAGGGGATGGTTCGCTTGAAAATCAACCAGGCGCTGCCTGCGAGCAGGGCTGCGGCCATTTCCGGGGATGCGCTGTTTTGCAGGGAAAAAGCCGGGAAAAGGGCGAGCAGTGCGAGTCGTGCGACGAGGGCGGGGTTGAACAGGTTCCGTCCCAGCCCGCCATAAAGATGTTTTCCAAACACCATGGTCAGACCCGCACCGATCAGTATCAGCCAGACGGGTGAATTTGGGGGAAGCAAAAGGGCGAGGAGCATTCCGGTCACGAGCGCGGAGCCGTCCCGTAAGGACCCCGGATTGCGTAGAAACTTCAGGCAAAGCCATTCAATTCCAGCGCACCCGGCCATTGCAATAACAATCGTTACAAGTGCGGGAAGGCCCGACCTCAGCACGGTCAATGCCGCGGCCGGCACAAGCGCGAGCAGCACGGTCAGCATGATGCGCGGAACATCGTCGGGATGGTGTATATGCGGGGCAGGGCCGGTCCCCGGTACGGTTACGTTATCAGACGGCATCATGGTTTAATCTTTTTCCTGTCTGAATGGTTTGGACCAGGGGAATCCGCGCCGGGCACGCATAGGCACAGCACCCGCATTCAATGCAGCCGCTGCCGCGCCATTTCCGGAACCCGGATGCGTCCGCGCGCTGCGTCCGTGCCAGCAGCTCACAGGGCCGCAGTCCCATGGGGCAGGCGCGTACGCAGGCCCCGCATCGGATGCAGGCCGAAGCCATGGTTGCGGGGGATTCATTATCCGTAAGAAAAAGGATGCCCGGGGTTGCCTTGAGCAGGGGTTGCCCGAGGTCTGTGACCGCAATCCCGCGCATGGGCCCGCCCAGGAGAACCCGGACCGCTCCCTGTGCGCTGCCGCAGTATTCCGCTATGAATGAGAGCGGGGTCCCCATGGCCGCGAGCAGGTTTTTGGGCGTCCGTATGGCCTGCCCACTGACCGTAATAATTCGCTCCATGCAGGGCTTACCGAGTGTGACGGCCTCCATGACTGCGGCGCAGGTGGCCACGTTATGGACCACGCAACCCGCATCGAGGGGGGAGGCCGGCGGTCCCAGACGCGTGCCTGTGAGCGCCTGCACCAGCAGGTGTTCCGCGCCCTGGGGGTAGCGATCGGG
This sequence comes from Fibrobacterota bacterium, assembly GCA_043802925.1. Lineage (GTDB taxonomy): Bacteria > Fibrobacterota > OXYB2-FULL-49-7 > OXYB2-FULL-49-7 > JAEUSG01 > JAZDKP01. The sequence continues at coordinate 8,396 of JAZDKP010000108.1, forward strand.
GAGGGCCACAACCGAGATTTCGTTGTCAATGTCCGCGGCATGGCGGAACACCTCCAGCGCCTCCCTGCGGTTGGCCGTGATGCCGACCCGGGCGTGGTGGATGCCGAGGATGCGCTTGATGATGCGGATACCGTCCACAATTTTGTCAGGGTGTTCTATCAAGAGCCGGTTGTCCGCGGTGATGTAGGGCTCGTTTTCGCAGCCGTTGACTATAAGGGTGTGGACAATCCGGTCTTTTGGCGGCGAAAGGGTGGTCTGGACCGGACGGCCGGAGCCGGAGAGACCGGTCACGCCGGCTTCGATGACCGCAGCGAGCAGGGTCTCGGGCAACGCAGTGAACGGATTCTTGACGGGCCGGTAGCGGACGGTCTCTGTTTCACCGCTGTTTTCGATGACGAGGACCGGCCCGGCTTCCAGCACGCGTCCGGTGACCGGGCTGTGCAGGTGCGCGGAATCAGGGGAACCGGCTTCGGCCACCTTTTGACCCCTGCGGACCGTATCGCCAGGGCGCACCCGTGCCCGGGCGGCTGCGCCGGGACGCTGTTCGAGCGGGAGATAGATCCTCGGAGGCAGGGGAAGGCGTTCAATTTCAAGGTGCGCGGTCGCGGCCTTGAAGTCGGGCGGATGGACGCCACCCCGGAATCTCCGCATGGTTACGGTTACAGACGGCCTTTCAGGGCCGCTTTCATGATGCTCTTGACCTGCGGACCGGAAAGCGATTTTTCATGCTTGAGGGGCGGAAGCGCAGCGTAACGGTCGCACAGGAAGACTGTGGAGGTGTCAATGGAAACCGTACCACTCGAACCTCCCGTGGACTTCTGTTTGAACTCGAGGCATTTGTTCTTTTTCTTGCAGTTGAAACAGGAGGTCGGTCGCATATCGGAGCGTCCGTCCCCTGCGGTCGCGTTGACCTTGTCCTGGAGCTTGGACGTTTCATAGCCCTGGGCCAGCATCCGGTTCTTGCTCATGAATCGTTCATGGTCGTCAAACATGGTTTCCATCCTCCTTTTCAGCATACGTTCGGGCCAGCAGCTCCACGGGGTGGCAGACGACCGCGTCCAGCGCGCGCTCGGCCATCCCGTCCTCAAGATGAAGAATGCAGGCCGGGCATCCTGTGGCGAGTACCCGGGCCTGTGTCCGCTGGAACATATTCATTTTCTGAGAGCGGATTTTCTTGGATAAATCGTAATATTTTAGGGAGAAGGAACCGCCGCTGCCGCAACAGGCATCCGCATCGGTCATTTCCGTGAACGCGATACCGGGCACGGACTGCAGCAGTTGCCGGGGCGCTTCCGTGACTTTCATGCCGCGGCGCAGGTGGCAGGGATCGTGGTACGTGGCCGTGAGCGGGACCGGGGTATCGCCGGGCTTAAGCCCGGTCTCAAGCAGGTATTCGGAAATATCCATGACCTTGAATTTGGGCGCGGAATCGCCCAGCATCTTTTTATACTGCGCTCCGAGCATGTAGCCGCAGGAGCCGCATGCGGTGACCACCACATCCGCGCCAAAGGCATTCAACTGGTCGAGATTCTGCTGCGCCATCTTTTCCGCGGTCACGGGGTCGCCCGAGATGTACACCGGCATGCCGCAGCAGGGGATGCGCGGTAAAATGACGTCCGTGCCGTTGCGCACGAGCGAACGGATGGCCGCGCTCCCGAGTGAAATAAGCGAAAGCGAGGCCGAGCAGCCCGGGAAATAGACGACCCGGCGCGTGTTGCCGGGTGCGGAGATGATTTCCGGAAAACGGTCGTACAGGGTGCGGGTCTGAAAGACCGGAAGCCTGCGCTTGGGGTCCACGTTCATTAGGGTGAGTACCTTACGGTAGGCCTTGGTCAGCCGCACCGCGTCCACGGTTTTGCGGGTCAGGCCCATGGCCTTGGCCGCTGCAATGAGCGGCCGCCGACGGCTGATGATGTACTTGAAAATGAAGTCCTCTAAGAGGCTTTTTTTGAGACGGTTGTTCAATGCCTCGCGCGCGGGTACAATGATGGCCTCGATGTCGACCTGATTGGGGCAATATTCTTGGCAGCGCATGCAGACCAGGCAGGTTGCCAGTGTTTTTTTTAAGTTTGCCGTGGCCTTGAGTTCACCGGCCTCAAAGCCCTGCGCCAGCCGGATACGGCCGCGCGCCACCAGCGTCTCGTTCTTTTCTTCGAGGAAGGTGGGGCAGACGCTGCGGCATTTGCCGCAGTAAGAGCAGGCAGAGGCCGTCGGTGCTACGGAAGTATGTTTCATATTTCGAAGGTGTTGATAATATTCACAGGATCATACATGGTTTTCAACCGTAAAATGAACTTGCGCTCCTCGGGTTCGAGGGGGTGCGGTTCCGTATCAAGCGCAAAACGGGCCCGGTAGGCGTCGTTTTCCTGTTCGGGCAGCATGAGCCGGAAGGCGTATTCAACCGGGATGCCCAGCACGTTCTTGGTGCCGAGGAAGCAGTCCATGGCATTGTAGCCCGAAACGCTGGTATGGGCGCCGCTGCCGAGGTTCATGAGGGTCCCGTTCGGCAGCACGACCTTCAGTGCGTACAGGCTGTCCGCCCGGAAGACACCCTTGTGGGTGAAGCAATGGCCGATGGACTCCGCGGGCGCAAATTGGTCGAACGGAAATTTACCATAAACCGATTCCGCGAGCATGGCCAGGATTTCGCTGACCCGGACCCCGCACTGGAACGTGATGCGGCTGTTTACTTTGTCAATACGTGTTATGTTGTTCAAGTGCTTCATGGAGAAAGTGGTGACCGTGGGGCCGGCGGCCTCGTCCCCGTAGGTGATCAGGACCCGTTCTTTTTTCTCGTAGCAGCGTGAGAGGAGGGCGGCAAACTCTTCGGCGCTGTCGGGCGCAAAAAAAGGGCCGTTACTTTCCTGCATTTTTCAGCATCCGTTTGATGGTAAAAAGAAGGTCCCGGAGACCTGAGCCCGTGACACCGGAAATTGAGACCAGGGGTCTTGTTTTTGAATTGCGCAACCCCTTGCTGTTTTTAGCGATATCCGACTTGTTGAGAGCGATAATCGAAGGTTTCTCAGCAAGCCCTGGATTGAATTCATGGAGTTCGTGCTTCAAGGCTTCGAATATTTCCTTCGCGCTCTTTTTGCTGTTCTGGTCAATGACATAAACCAAAAGCCGGGTCCGCTCGATGTGGCGAAGAAATTCGTGGCCCAGCCCCTTGCCGAGGTGGGCGCCTTTGATGAGCCCGGGAATGTCCGCCATGAAGAAACTGAAGCCCTCATCGACCTTGACCAGTCCAAGGTGCGGCGTCAACGTGGTGAAGGGATAGTCCGCAATCTTTGGACGTGCCTTGGACAGGTGCGAAAGTAATGTGGATTTGCCGGCATTCGGCTCGCCCACCAGGCCCACGTCCGCAATGAGCTTGAGTTCCAGCTTCAACTCCTTGTCCTCACCTTTTTCGCCGGGCTGGGCAAAACGGGGGGTCTGCCGAGTGGAGGTCTTGAAATGGGCATTGCCCTTGCCGCCGCGGCCGCCTTTGGCCAAAAGCGCAATCTGGTCGTGCTCCTGTATGTCGCAGAGGAGTGCGCCGGTGCTGTCCGAGACCAGCGTTCCGAGGGGAACCGGAATAAAGAGGTCTTTGCCGTCCGCGCCGTGGCAGTTTGAGCCTTGTCCATGGCCGCCGGTCGCGGCCCGGACGGTTTTTCGGTAGCGAAGCTCGAGGAGTGTGTTCATGTCTTTGTTGCCTTTGGCATAGATGCTTCCGCCCCTGCCGCCGTCGCCGCCCGCGGGGCCGCCCATGGGGGCGAACTTTTCGCGGCGGAAGGCAATGCTCCCGGCCCCGCCGTTGCCTGAAATCACATGGAGTTTTGTGCGGTCGATCATATTGACATGATTCCTATTCGAAGATTTTGCCCGGGTTGTAGAGGCCGTCCGGGTCGAGCGCTTTTTTAATGTTCCGGTTAAAATCGTAGGCCGCATCCGAAAGTTCCATGCGCAGGAAGGGCTGTTTGGACAGGCCGATGCCGTGTTCGCACGAAAGGGTCCCGGAAAGGTCCATGACCTTTTCGAATAACTTGCGGGCCATGAATTCCGCGTCCTGAAGCGCGGACACGGAGTTTCCGTCGAACATGAAATTGACATGGAAGCAGCCCGCGCCGAGGTGGCCGTAAGTGTAAATGGCCACGTCCCGCGATTCGGCCGCGAGTTCCTCGTCGAGCCATGTTGCGAACTCCTCCATGCGGTCCATGGGCACGCCCACGTCCTCGTTGATTTTGACGGGCGACACATTGTAGAGCGCGGGGGATATCTGCGTGCGGAAGTTCCAGAAGGCGGCGCGCTCGGTGCTGTCGTGCGCCCAGAGGGTCTCGGTTTGCCTGAACGTTGCGAATACCTTGCGCAACATGTCCGTGGGTTCGCTGGTTTCAAGGAGCATGACCGCTTCGATGTCGCTGCGGTGGAGGGGATGGCCCTCCGGGGCAAGGACGCCAAAGGTCTTTCCGTCGATATATTCCATGGCTTCGGGCAGAAGGCCGTGCATGAACAGGTAGAGCGTGAGCTTGAAAGCATCGCTGCGGTAGCGGAAAAAAAGAAGGCAGGTGTTGAGCGTGTCGGGACGGACCGTGAGCCGGAGCGCCAGTTTGACCGCCACGCCGAGCGTTCCCTCGCTGCCAATGAAAAGACCCTGCAGGATCCGGTTCCGGTTGTTGTTGAAGAACCCGGTCGACACCAGCGCGCCTTCGCCGCTCACATAGACGAGGCCGGCCACGTGCGAGTAACAGGAGCCGTAAAAACGGCCGCGGAGGCCGCAGGCGTTTTCCGCAAGGTTGCCCCCGAGCGTGGCAAAGGCCGCGCTGCTGGGGTCACAGGGGAAAAAAAGGCCGTACTTTTCGAGCCGCGCCTGGAGCGTGGAATTGATGACGCCCGGTTCCACGACCGCCACCTTCTGGGCCGGGTCAATGTGCAGGATGCGGTCCATCCGTTCCAGGTTCAGCACCAGGGGTTCGGAGGCGCGACCCGGTACGCTGCCGCCCGTGAGCCCGGTGCCCGCGCCACGCGGAACCACCGGGACCTTGTACTGCCGCGCCACCTGGATTGCGGCGATGACATCCTCGGCGCTGGCCGCGTTGATGACAATTTTTGGGAGCGCGGAACGCTTGGAGGCGTCAAAAGAATAGGCGAGGAGCCCCTCCGGCGCGGTTTCCACGGCCTGCCGGCTCAGTCGTTTTTTCAGGTCCTTCACTAATTCCATTCCATCAAAATAACAATCTGCGTTTTGCAGGGGCAACCTGCATCATCATTTGCGCAAGCGCGCCCATTTAATGTATTTTTCAGAGCTCCCATGAACGCCATGCACTCTTCCATCAACCCTTTCATTTTCCGCGAGTACGATATCCGGGGCATTGTGGACACGGACCTCACCGATGCGTCCGTGGCACTGATTGGCAGGGGATATGCCGCCTACCTGGCCGGCCATGGAGTAAAGAAAATATCCGTGGGCGGCGACGTCCGCCTTTCGTCCCGCCGGTTCATGGACATCCTCTGCCGTGTCATGGCCGAGTCCGGCCTCCATGTCATCGATATAGGCCCTGTGCCCACGCCGGTTTCCTATTACAGCCTGTTCACCCTCGATGTCGGCGGTTCCATCATGGTCACCGGCAGCCACAACCCCGCGGAGTTCAACGGCTTCAAACTCGGGTTGGGCCAATCCACTATCCATGGTGACGAAATCAAAAAGGTACTGGCCATCATCCAGGAGGGCCGTTTCGTCTCCGGTTCCGGTCTTGTTGAAAAACGCGATCTGAATTCCGACTACACGGCCATGCTCAAGGGAAAATTTTCCTTCCGCCGCAGGCTCAAGGTCGTGGTCGATGCGGGCAATGGCACGGCCGCACTCTTTGTACCGGCACTCCTTCGTTCTTTCGGCCACGAGGTCATCGAGCTCTATTGCGACGTGGACGGTCGCTTCCCCAACCACCATCCCGACCCCACGGTCGAAAAAAATCTCCAGGACCTTGTCCGCAAGGTCCGCGAAACCGGGGCGCACGTGGGCGTGGCCTTTGACGGTGACAGCGACCGAATCGGCGTGGTTGATGACCAGGGCGGCATCCTCTGGGGCGACTATCTGCTCCTGATTTACGCTCTCGACATCCTCAAGACCCGGCCCGGGGCCAAGGTTATCTTTGAGGTCAAATGTTCGCAAGCGCTTACCGACGTGCTGCCCGGTGCGGGCGGCGAACCCATCATGTGGAAAACGGGCCATTCCCTTCTCAAAAGCAAAATGAAGGAAACGCAGGCCGCCATTGCCGGCGAAATGAGCGGCCACATGTTCTTTGCGGACCGTTATTACGGGTACGACGACGCCATTTACGCAACGCTCCGGCTTCTCGAAATCCTCGACCACGAAACGGAATCTTTGAGCCGCATCCGCGCGCGCCTGCCGGTCTATCATTCCACCCCCGAAATGCGGCTCGAATGCGAAAATGACGCGGTCAAGTTCGCCATCACCCGTCAGGCGGTCGACTATTTCAGCCGGAATTATAAAACGATCACCATTGATGGAGTCCGAATCCTGTTTGGCGACGGCTGGGGCCTCCTTCGGGCTTCCAATACCCAGCCCGTGCTGGTGCTTCGGTTTGAGGCTAAAACCCCGGAACGGTTGTCCGAAATCCGGGGTCTGGTCATTGATAAACTCAAGGAATTCGGCCGGTTTACAATGTAACCGGTCCACTCATTAGAAAGGACGGGCATGAAAAAGAAAAATGCGGTTGTTGTGGTCAGCGGCGGTATCAACAGCTGCCTGACCGCGGCCCTGGTGGCGGACAAGTACAATCCTTTCTTCCTTCATGTCAGTTACGGGCAAAAGGTCGAGAAGCGCGAGCTCAAGGCCTTCAAAGACCTTGCGACCTATTTCAAAGTGAAGAAAAGGCTGACCGCTTCGGTCAAATATCTCAAGGAAATCGGAGGCTCCAGCCTTACGGACCGGAACATCAATATCTCGGTCTCCGGTGTCTCCAACCGTAAAATCCCGACCTCCTATGTGTCGTTTATCAATTCACACTTCATTTCCATTGCGGTCTCCTGGGCTGAAACGCTGGAGGTGGACAAAATCTTTTTCGGGGCCAACGAAAGCAACGAGCTCTTTTATCCCGACTGTACACGCAAATACTTTTCCGCCATGAGCCGGACCATCACCGCGGGTGTCAAACCGGAGTCAAAAATCACGCTCGAGACCCCGCTTATCTCCCTGCGAAAGTCCGATATAATCAAGAATGCTTCGGACATGAAGCTGCCCCTCCATCTGACCTGGACCTGCTATAAAAACAACGATATCGCCTGCGGTGAATGCGATGCCTGCATGCGGCGGCTCCGCGGATTCAAGAACGCAAAGCTTTACGATCCGCTTGAATACATGGTTTATCCAAAACTGTAATTTTAAGCGGCAATACGGATGACCGATTGCAGAGGCGTACGTTTAAGCGCACGCCTTTTTTTATTTTAACGGATAAAAACCGTTGACAATACATGAGGAATCCACCTATATTTTACTTGAAACAATCAAAATATTATGATAAATAACAACAGGTTACCGATAGTCGTCATTGTTGGGCGGCCCAATGTTGGAAAGTCGTCGCTTTTCAACCGCCTTTTGAATAAGAAGGTGGCCATTACCCACGAACAAAGCGGAGTCACCCGTGACCGCCATTATATGGACGCGGAATGGAATGGACGGGATTTCCAGCTCGTGGACACCGGAGGTCTTCAGCCGCGCAGCAATGACCCCATTGACCGCCATATCCGCGAGCAGGTCGAAACAGCGGTGAGTGAGTCCCAATTGATAATCTTCCTTGTGGATGGGCAGGATGGCCGCACGGACCTTGACATGGCCATTGCCCGCGACCTCAAACCGCATCGGGACCGTGTTCTTCTGGTGGCCAACAAGTCCGACAACCGTTCCGTTGAAGAGGCCCTTTACGACTTTGCGCCGCTCGGGTACGGGCCCGCCTTTCCGGTTTCCGCCCTTCACGGCCGGGGGACCGGGGACCTTCTTGACATTGTCGTGTCTCGGCTTCCGGAGGCCGACCCTGAAGCCATTCCGGAAAAGCATGAAATCCGTATTGCCATCCTCGGCCGTCCCAATGTGGGAAAATCCACGCTGGTCAACCGGCTCCTGGGCGAGGCCCGGATGATTACCAACGACCAGCCCGGGACCACGCGGGATGCCGTGGATTCCTTTCTTTCATTTCAGGGGCAAAATTACTGTCTCATTGATACCGCGGGCCTCCGCAAGCGCTCGCATGTGCATGAGACAATTGAATATGTATCCAATCTCCACACGGAAAGGGGACTTGACCGTTGCGATGTGGCCGTGGTTCTTGTCGATGCGCAGGAAGGGCTCGAAGAACAGGACGTGCGCATCATGCAGATGGTCATGGAAAAAGGGAGAGGGCTCATCCTCGGACTCAACAAGTGGGACACGGTCGCCAAAGAGGGCAAGACCTTTGACAAGCGGCTGAAGGACATGAAAATCGACGTCCATTTCCTCGACCATTACCCGGTGATCTCCCTGTCTGCCAAAACCGGCCAGCGGGCGGTCAAAGTACTTGAAATGGTGCGGGCTGTTTATGAACGCATGAACCGGAACGTGGCCCCCCAGGCCCTCGCGGCCTTCCTGGCCGATGTTTCCGGCCGTCATGCACACCCTGCCGTTAAAGGTAAGCGGGTCCTTATATACAGCATGGCCTCTTCCGACGAACGGCCCTTCACCTTTGATGTCCGATCCAACCTGCCCGACCAGGTCAAGGAACCCTACATGCGCTACCTCCTCAACCGTTTTTACGAACATTTCGATGCCCAGGGGGTTCCGGTCCTGTTCAATTTCATCAAACGCAAGGCCCGAAGGGAAAAACGGAGTCCGTCATGATGCTGGCATTATGCTATATCCTGGCCTATTTGGCCGGGTCCATACCCACCAGCATTATCACCTGCAGGGTGCTGAAGGGTATCGATATCCGGGAGCACGGTTCCGGCAACGCAGGGGCCACCAATGTCTACCGCGTCATGGGATTCAAGGTTGCGCTTTTTGTACTGGTCATCGATGCGTTGAAGGGGGTGTTCGGAGTCCTGCTTCCGGGGCTTGTGCTCGGAGAGGTTCCTGTTGCGTTCAAAATAGGCGGTGGATTGTTTGCCATCGTGGGCCATATCTGGACGCTCTTTGCAGGGTTTAAGGGTGGAAAAGGGGTGGGGCCTGCACTCGGGGTCTTTCTCGCGCTCATGCCTGTCCCGGCCCTGTCCGCGCTTGCGTGCTGGATTGTCGTGGTGGCAATGACCCGAATCGTTTCCGTGGCCTCCATGGTCGCCGGTCTTTTTCTTTTTATTGTCAGTTTATCTTGTCATGTAACCGGACGTTTTGCCATTGGCAGGCCGGAGGTTGCTTTTTCCGCTTGTATTGCAGTCCTGTTAATCATCACGCACCGGAAAAACATCGTCCGCCTCATGCAGGGGAAAGAAAACAAGCTTGCCTTTGGAAAAAAGGACGGGGCGCAATGAAATGCACCCTCCTGGGCGCGGGCAGCTGGGGAATCACACTCGCCATTGTTCTTGCTGAAAACGGACATGCGGTCACACTCTGGGAGTTTGACCGGGCAGCCTTTGAGCAGCTCGTACGTGACCGGGAGGAAAAGGACAAGCTGCCCGGTATCCTGATTCCCGCCAACATCATACTTTCCAATGATCTCTGCGCTGCGGTGCAAGGGGCCGAAGCCGTTGTTCTGGCGGTTCCCACGCAGTTCCTTCGGTCCGTGCTCAAAGGACTTGCCAAAATTGATTTTACCCGGCGCCTGGTCGTGAATGTCGCCAAGGGCATCGAGGTCGGCACCACTCTGCGCATTTCCGAAATCTGCGCTGCGGAAAACCCGACCATCGGCCCTGCCAACTATGTCATCCTTTCGGGCCCCAGTCATGCCGAAGAGGTGGTGCAACGGATGCCCACAACCATCGTGGCCGCTTCCTCTAATTCAGAGGCGGCCGCAAAGGCCCAGGTCCTTTTCAACACGTCCACCCTTCGTATTTACACAAACGATGATGTTGTTGGCGTTGAGCTTGCCGGGGCTCTTAAAAATATCATCGCGCTTGCGGCCGGGATTCTGGATGGCCTGGGTTTTGGCGACAACACCAAAGGTGCGCTCATGACACGCGGCATGGCCGAAATTACACGGCTTGGGCTGGCCATAGGTGCACGGCGGGAAACATTCTTCGGTCTTTCAGGTATCGGTGATTTGATAACAACCTGCATCAGCCGCCACAGCCGTAACCGCCATGTCGGGGAGCGCATCGGTCGGGGTGAATCGCTCGAAAGTATCCTCAAGGGGATGAAGATGGTCGCGGAAGGGGTTGCTACCACCCGTTCTGCGTATGAATTATCCATGAAATATGGGATAGAATTACCCATAACCGGAAAAATCTACCAGGTATTGTTCCATGGCATGACTCCTGTTAATGCGGTTAAATCATTGATGGGGCGCGATCTAAAACCGGAGGGATTATGAGTATTTCCCTTGGAAAGATGTATTATTCGATTAGCGAGGTCTGTAACGAAACCGGATTGGAACAACATGTGCTACGGTATTGGGAAACAGAGTTCCAAAGCCTTAAACCAAAGAAGAACAGGGCGGGTAACCGGGCCTACAGAAAAAAAGACATTGATTTAATAAAGTACATCAAATATCTGCTGTATGAAAAGAAATTTACCATTCAAGGCGCCAGAAAAGTACTAAATGAACAGAAGGCTAATGTTAAACAGTTTGAACAAACAGCAGTATTAGATACAGAGGATAAAGCATCTCAAAAACAGCCACTTAGCGACATTAAAGACATTAAAAAGGAATTGACCGCAATCAGGGATGAAATAGACAGCATTTTAAAAAAATCGACAATTTGAAAAAAAACTTTATTTTTATGCTTTATCATTTATATATTATAGAAAATTGCGGGCCTGTACTAAAAACGATTGTTTCATCATAGACACAGAGAAAAACTTGCGAAGTACAGAACATAAACATACGCAAAGCGTTATACTGGCTTTTGGATTTATACTGACACTTTTCAGTATGCTTTTCTCGGCCACAAAAACCGAGTATGTTCTAAGGCCGGGTGACGTTATTTCCATCCGCGTCATCGAGCACGAGGAGTTTTCCCAAAAATGCCGTATCCGCCCCGATGGTATGGTCAACTATCCCGTTATCGGTGAAATCGAAGTCGGCGGTCTGACCTCCGAGCAATTGGTAAAAATCATGGAAGAAAAACTGGCACCTTATGTCAATAACGTGGTGGTTTCCGTGGCCATTGACCAGTATTTCTCAAACCGGATATTCGTGATCGGTGATGTCGGGCGCACCGGTGAAATTCAAATCTTCGAACCCATCGATATCCTGAAATGCCTTGCGCTCGCAGGCGGCCTTAAAAGCCAGAAAATCCGTTTCCTCAAGATAATCCGCGCCAACGGCGACATCTCCACCGTTGATCTGAAGGTGGTTCTTGAGCAGAAGGGCGCTACCAACGACGAAACCTATCTGCTTTATCCGGGTGACACGCTCTATGTACCCGAGCGTTTCCAGATACCCTGGGCCTTCATCGCCACGGTTTTAGGGGTCATTAACATGTCCATCTCGCTGATATTCACCTTTGTCGCTCTCGGCAGTTGATGCCAAGGCCATGGACAATGGATTGTCGAATGTCTTTTCTCCGGCCCTCATCCTCTCAGTGGGTGGAGGCAAAGGGGGAGTAGGAAAAAGCACGGTGGCCGCGGGGGTTGCCGGTCTCATGGCTGCCTCGGGCAAACGTGTGATTCTGGTCGATGCGGACCTCGGTGGGGCCAATCTTCATCTGTTTGTCGGTGTCCGTTATCCTGAAAAAAATCTGAATGATTTTCTGGCCGGCCGTATTACGGACCTGCGGGAAACACTTATCACAACGCGCATCCCGGGGGTCCAGCTTATCTCGGGTGTCAACGGCATTCACGAAAGTACCAATCTGCGGCACCTGCAAAAGCAGAAGCTCCTCGCAGCGTTTAAAAGTCTCGAAGCGGATGTCGTGATCATTGACGTGGGCGCGGGCGCGGACGAGGACAATACCGACTTTCACTCGCTGTCCGAGAACGGGATTATCGTGATTACCAATGAACCGACCTCGGTTGAAAACGCCTATAGTTTCCTTAAAAACAGCGTGATCCGCCTGCTGCTTCGTGAGTTTGCGCTGAACGACGCTGTCAAGGCCCTCATCGAGGAGGGGGTGAGCCCGCGCCGGGGTGATTTTATACCCCTGGGCCGCATTATTGAAGGCATCATGGCCGCAGACAACAAGGCGGGCAAGCGGGCCCAGGAAGTCCTGATGTCGCACCATCCCCGGCTGATCGTGAATATGGTTAAGCGGCCTTCGGATGTGTCGGTCAAGGACAGCTTTACAAAGATCGTCAAACGATTCCTGGATATCGACATGGTTTATGTCGGTTATGTCGTCTACGATGAGACGGTCAGCCGGAGTGTCAAACAGATTATACCCATTACGGAGTATCCGGATGCGCCCAGCGTGGATTGCCTGCGCGCCATTTCCAAGAACCTTATTTCCCTCGAAGGACGTTGATGTCAAAGCCAGGTGATCTGCCGCCCCAGCCCGATTTTTTCTCCGGTCCGGAACGCATTCATGATGAGTTTCAGTACCATGCACCGGCGGATCCGGCCTCGGGGGCGCCGCAGTCGCAGACCGTGACGGGCGCTTCCCCGGCTACGGACAAGGAAAAGGTCTCGCCCACACGCAAGCTGGCCGCGGCGCAGGCGGCCGCAAAAAAACCGCCCCAGGACGAGTTTGATTTTTTCAAATACCTGTCTGTTATTTTCAGGCGCAAGCGCCTGGTATTTGTTTCGGTCATCGGGGTGGTCCTGCTCAGCTTCATTAAAAACATCGGCACGGTGGAGGTCTACCAGGCCGAGACCAAACTGAATGTCCAGCTCAAACAGCAGAACCCGGTGGGCCAGTTCGATCCCGGCTATTTCTGGGACCGCCAGACCAAAATCAACACGCTGCTTAATATCATTAAGTCCCGCGAGGTCATGCAGCGCGTTCAGGACGCATTGCATTTGAATATCTCGGTCGTCGCTTTGTCGGGAAGCATTACGGCCAAACGGATTGAACAGACCAATATCCTTAGCGTCATATCCAAGTCCCCGGATCCCGAACTCGCGGCCCGCATCGCCAATACGCTGGCCGACGTTTTCATCACGTTCAACAGCGAGATCAACCGGAAGGACATTTCAGACGCTATTTCCTATATCGAACGGCAGATTGAAAAGACGGGAAAGGAGCTCAAGGAAAAGGAGGAGCTCCTCAAAAATTTCCAGCAGACCCATCGCATCGTGGAGTCGACCGAGGAGTCCAGTCCGGAAATGCAGAAACTCACGGAGCTGGAAACCGCTTTGCAGGCCACGGTCATCCAGATTGTCGAAAACAAGGAACGGATGGTCGAGATTCAGAAACTCCTCCAGCGGGAAAAGGTCTATGTGGAGGAGTCCTATACCTTCGATAACACGCTGGAGTCAAAACTGGTCCAGCTCAACATGGAAATGGCCAATGCGTTGGCCGAATACGGCCCCGAGCACCGGCGGGTCAAATTCATCAAGGAAAACATCAAGCAGTTGACCGATATGGCCAAGAAAAGCAAGGAAGGGGCCATGAAGACCTCTTCGACCAAAAGCCTCAACCAGAACCGGATCCAGTTGTTTACGGAATATAATGACCGCATGGTTGAGGACAAGGCGCTCACGGCTAAAAAGACGGCTTATGAAAACGTTCTCAAGGACATCACCCGGCAGGTGTTCAAAGTCCCGGAGGTGCAGCTCGAATACCGGCGTATCAAGCGTGAAAAGGAAAATATCGAGGCCGTGTACCAGCTGCTTCAGACCAAATACCAGGAGCAACGCATCCGGTACGAATTGCAGTCCGCGGACATCGTGCTGCTTGAGACCGCCGCGGTTCCCCGGACTCCCATCCAGCAGGGAGCCCGTTTCGGACTTCTGCTGATGCTGTTCATCGGCCTGGCGGTGGGCATCGGGCTCGCGTATCTTGTAGAATTCTTTGACCAGACCATCAAGAGCCCGCAGGCCGTGGAAGAGGAGCTGGGCCTGCCCATCCTCGGCATCATCCCGCTCATGGAAGAGGACAGCAAGGTCATTGACCTCGAAAGCAAGTCCAGCATCCTGGAACCTTACCGGTCTCTCCGGACCAATATCCGCTATACCAATGTCGGTGCGGAAAAACGGACCATCCTCGTGACCAGCGCCATCCAGGGCGACGGCAAAACCACCAAGGTGTGCAACCTGGCCATCTCCTTTGCGCTCGAAGGAAAGCGGGTCATGGTCATTGACGCCGATTTACGCCGTGCGGCCCTGCACAAGGTCATGAACGTCAATAAGGAAATCGGCCTTTCCGAATATCTTTCGGGGCAGGCGACTTTTGAGGAGATCCAGAAAAAAGTCTTTGACGGGTTGATTACGATTGTCACCTCCGGTAACCGGCCCCCCAATCCCGCGGAGCTCCTCGGCAGCCGCAGGTTTTTCCAGCTTCTCCAGGAGGCTTCGGCCACGCATGACATGATATTCATCGATTCCCCGGCGCTGGTTCCCGTTTCCGACGCGCTGCTCCTGGCGCCTTTTGCGGATTCCACCATCCTCATCGGCCGTGCGCTTCGGACCCCGCTCAAGGCCATGCTGTTTGCCAAAAATTCCCTTATTCGCTCCGGTGCCAACATCATCGGCCTCGTCTTTAACGGGGTCCACCAGCCCAAAGGATACTATCCCTACTACAGTAATTATTACAATTATTACAGTTATTACCGCAGCCACTATTATTATTACGAGGACGACAAAGAGACCGAACACCTTCCTAAGAATTTCCGGGAATTTTTGTTTTTTGCCGCGCGCCAGCTCCTGATTGACGGCAAAGCCGGCGTCAAACGAATCTGGCGGAAGCATCTCAATTTGCATGCGCTCCGGATTTTGTTTGCCGAGCACCGGAAGCTGATGGTCTTTTTTCTCCTGACACTCTCCGTTCTTTTTGCATTTTCCGTGTACACGGTTGTGGCCGGTAAAAAAGGACTTTTGGATGACAGTCTCCCCGAAGACTTCCGTTATCAGCCCCTCGGCCATCGTCCGGCGTCTCCTGTGGTAAACCCGGAGGCTGTGGCCGGTAAACGGCCGTTTGAAACAGCGGAGCCAACGGCGGCTCCGGAGTCCGGTGCAATCGCTGAACCATCCGCACGACGTTCGGTGATGGAGCAAATGAACCTCTGGCAGTCTGCACGGCAGGTTGTGAACCGGGAGGCGTATGCTTCGTTTTATTCCCGGGAATTCTTTCCAGACCTGCAGGCATGGCTCAACCGTCAGGAGGCCCTTTTCCTGGCAATGAAACAGATGACACTGATGGTTGATTCGCTGCAATTTATGGAAATTAACGACTCCGCGGTTGTGATGACCTGCCGTGAACGGCTGCAGAATGATTATACCCAATCCGTGACCGTGCAGCGCAAAACACTGGAGTGGCGGAAGGTGGCGGGCGGCTGGAAAATCGTACGGGAAGAAACCGGCCGATAGAAGAAGGGAGTGGAGGCATGAAATCTTTGCTTGAAAAAAGAGTCCGCGGGCTGCTCATCACTTTCTTCGTCATTGTCGCAGGAGGGCTCCTGGCCTGGAAATTGACCGGGAAGCAACCGGGCGATGGCCGCGAGGTTTCGGTCATGATTGAAGGCCATGTCAAGCGGCCGGGCATGTATTATGTCCCTTATGGGACCACGGCCTTTGAAGTGCTCCGCGTGGCAGGCGTCATGCCAAATTCGGACCTGAACAACGTTGATGTCAACGCCACCGTGACGGACGGGGACAAAGTCAATGTCGGCACGCTGGAAAAGAACGTGACCATGAAAGGCGGGAGCCAGCCCTATGTCGGTGCTCCCTGCGTCGTGAATTTTGTAACCGGAAAAGTGAGCGTCACCACACTTCAGGGAACGCAGAAGGCCCCGGTCCGGAACGTCCCCCTGGCGGAGGGAGACAGGATTCTCTGCGCCGCGGACGGTATGATTGAGATACGGTTGGGCGATGGAACCCTGGTGGACCTGAAAAAAAACAGCGAATTACAGATACAGTCACTTTACACGGCGGATTCTTCGGGTATGCTGGCCGTGACACTGCACCTGGCAACGGGAAAGCTTTGGAGCTTTATCAAGTCCCAGCCCCCGAATGTTTCCTTTCGGTTCACCACGCCGCACCTGATTGCGGAGATCCGGGGCACGGAAATCGAGATCAGCGCGGACAAAGACCAGAGTAAAATCGGCGTCATTAAAGGGATGGTCTTTGTCGGAAAATACAACGAATCGGACCGTGTGACCCTGACCGAGGGACAAAAGGCCACGATTGATGCGGTTGCGGACAAACCGGTGGAGACGGGGAGCCTGACGGATGGGGAGAAGGGGGGGGACGAGGACCTCAAGGCCTTTTCCCAGCAGCGCGACAAATATCTGGCGCAGAACGCGGTCCGGCGTTTTATGTTTCTGGTGTTGCCCGATTTCTACTGCGTATTTGAGATGGACCCCTTTCAGCGGAAGATTTTAGTTTACCGGATCCCGGCGAATACGCCGGTCGGTGATTATGTAGAAGGCGTCAACGAACTAAGCAAAGTCTATCTCTATGGCGGGGTCGGCCTCACAACCAGTTTGATTGAGCGAATAACGGAACGTCCCATCGAGCATTTCATGATCCTGGATCGGCCCGATATTATCAGTATCGTTGATAATCTGGGCGGGGTTTTCATCGATGTGGACGACCGGTCCGCGGCCGCAATGGGTATCAAGGCCGGTTACCAGAAGCTGGACGGCAATATGATGTTGAAATATTTCTCGCCGAGGCGTGACGACCGGGAAAAGGGCATTGATCGCCAGAACCGGGCCATGTACGCTATTTTTGACGCGTCTAACAAGCGAAGGCTTGTTTTCAATGCGGTATTGTTTACAAAGCTTTTCATGAACCTTGAGACCGATGTGACGGTTGATTATTCCATGGAGTCCTATAATACGTTTACCGCTGCCAGTGACTGGAAATGCGATTTTGTGTTTCTGGGGTCGAGAAATGAACCCGCACCGGCAGCCGGTGCCAAGGGCACGGGCACACCCCAGCTGGCGCCTAAACCTGCGCCCAAGGCCCCTTCCCCGCAATAAGGAACATCCCTGTGGGGAATAGATTATATTCTGAAGGAACTAAAACATGCTGAAGCAATCTGAAATTGTCACGCTCTTCGAAAAAAGCGGCGCGTATCTTACCGGTCATTTCCTGCTGACTTCCGGTCTGCACAGTCCCAACTATTTCCAATGCGCCAAGGTGCTCCAGTATCCCAAGAACATGACCCTGCTTTGCATGGACATCGCCAGAAAGGCCGAGACACTGCGGCCGGAAGTCATCCTCGGGCCTGCCATCGGCGGCATTGTGGTGGCCCAGGAGGTCGGGCGAATCCTCAACCTCCGCACGATATTTTCCGAACGTGAGAACAATGAGATGACCCTGCGCCGCGGTTTTGAATTGTCAAAGGGGGAGCGGGTGTTCATTGTCGAGGACGTCTTCACTACCGGAAAGTCCATTCATGAGGTCCGCAGGCTGGTCGCGGCCGCGGGCGCGGAGCTTATTGGCGCTGCGGTCATCGTTGACCGCAGCGGGGGCCGGGTCGACACGGGTGTTGCAGTGGACTCGCTGCTGACCCTGGAGGTCGTCACCCATCCACCGGAAGACTGTCCGCTCTGCCGGCAGGGCCTGCCACTGGTCAAACCCGGCAGCCGTGATCAAAAGAAAGGACAATCGAAATGATCCACAATGTCATGGTTAAAAAGCTCAAGGTCATTCCGGACGAACGCGGACGGCTGATGGAGATTCTCCGGAACGACGACGATATCTATTCCCGTTTCGGGCAGCTTTACATGACGACAAACTATCCGGGCGTGGTCAAGGCGTGGCATTACCATAAGCTTCAGGATGATCATGTCTGCTGCGTCTCCGGGATGATTAAACTCGTCATTTATGACGGGCGCGAGGGTTCCGCCACCCGGGGTGAAATCAACGAGTTCTTTATCGGTACGCACAATCCCTGCCTTATCCGCATCCCGGCCCACTGCCACCATGGTTGGAAGTGCGTTTCGGAGAACGAATCGCTGGTCATCAGCGTTCCCTCCGAGCCCTACAATTACAAATCCCCGGACGAATACCGCGCGTCTCCCCATGACGGTTCCGTCCCGTACGATTGGGCGCGGAAAGATGGGTGAGTGCTTTTCCCTTCCAGGGCTTCGGGAACAATCCGAGCGTCTCGGCAGGGCCGCGGATACGGATTGGGCCTTGTTTCCGGCGTCCGATGTCCAGCGCATGGCGGACAAGGTCCGCCGCGTCAGCGAATTTGTGGAACAGGTCAACCAACGGCTTGTCCACGAGGTCGGCCCACGCATCAAGCGCGTCAACGATTCTCTGTCCGAACTAAAAAAGAACAGGATGAACGCATGAACCTCGGTCAAGAGCTCAAAGATCTGGTCCGGAACATCAGCGTTCTCATGGATTCCATCATTACTATCCGGGCCCATGTTGAAAACAGCATGGGCAACCTGCCCATGGCTTCCGGAAAACTTGAAAAGGTCACGGGTGAGACGGAAACAGCAACGCAGCAGCTTATGGATGTTCTGGACAAGCTCTCCGCCAATGATAAGTCCGCCGCGGACCTGCTGGCACGCATGGGCCTGACGCAGGGTACGGACGGTGAAGCCGGGGAGATCATCCGGAAGCTTTCAGAGCTGCTCGATAAAAACCAGGTGCATCACATCCGGATGCTCGAAATCCTGCAGTTCCAGGACCTGACCTCCCAGCAGATAAACTATGTCGGCTCCCTTCTCGAAAAAATAGAATGCGAGCTGAATTCCATTCTCGGGGTCTTTGGCGAGCCCGGGAGCGTGCAGGCCGCGGCCCCCAACAAGGCCTTTGATGAAAATGCTTCCTATCTGTGTTCACCGCAGGCCCAGTCAGAAGTGGATTCCTTCATCCATTCCTTGAAAAAGGACAAGTCATGACGCGCCGGAAGCCGCTTCTTCTTCATGTCGAGGACGACACGGATGAGCGCGAAATGTTCGCGCGCGTGATGCAGGGGCGTTATCAGATCCTCAGCGCGGCCACGGCCGAGGGGGCGGAAACAGCGCTTTCGGAAAGGAAGATCGCGCTCATTGTCCTGGACCTCGCCCTGCCGTTCATGAACGGCTTCGAGTTTCTGGCCAAGCATAAAAAACGAATCACCTCCAGAAAGACACCGGTTATCATCACCACAGGGTTCACCAGCGAAAGTGTCCAGCAGATGGCTGCGGCGTACCCGTGCAGCGCACTCTTTGTCAAACCGCTGGATCTTCATGCGGTTCAGGATAAAATCCGCGAACTGATTGGATGACCCTTGGCCAACACCTATTACCGTCGGCCCTACTCGTTGCAGCAGGAAGAGACCGCTTTTCATGTCCGCGATCCAAAAACGGGCATCATTCTCGGCGCGGAACCTTTCCGGTTTGCCGGCGGTTCGGGAGAGGCCGTGCTCATGCTCCACGGATATACCAGCACCCCACGGGACCTGCGGGCGCTCGGAAGCTCACTCCATGACGCGACCGGCCATACGGTCAGCGGTATCCTTTTACCCGGTCACGGGACGCGGCCCACGGAGCTCGATGCCGTGACATGGCCGGAATGGTATGCTGCCGCAGAGGAGGAATATCTGAAGCTTTCCCGGCAACATTCCAGGGTCCATGTCGTTGGTTTTTCAATGGGCGGCGCGCTCGCGCTTCATCTCGCAGCACATCATGAATTAAGCAAAGTAGTCCTTTTAAGCCCTTTTTTCAAAATAGCTTACAATGCATGCCATCTGGTTCCGGAGGAGTGGCTCGTGTATACCATCGGACGGCTGCTACGGCACCTTAAAAAGACCCATTCCGGGAACTGCAACGACGCCGAAGCGCGGAAGTTTCATATCGCATATTATCATTACGCGCTCTCGTCAATCCATCAGGCGCTGGAACTCGTCAAGGCGGTCAAGGCTGAAATTGAATCCATCACGAATCCAGTGCTTATCCTCCATGCGAAGGGAGATATGACCACCAGTCCGAGCGCCTCACGCCGGTTCTTCAATAAAATACCCTCCACGGACAAACGTTTTGTATGGCTTTACAAATCGAATCATATCATTACGCATGATTTTGAGAAGGACTTTGCGGCCATGGAAACCATTAAGTTTTTTCAGGAACGCTGACTTTCTTGTTTTTTTCATATTTTACATAGTCGCGCGTCCTAAGTCATTGATTTATAAAATAGTGTCTGAACCTCACCTAAACCTTAAAGAAGGGTATCAGATATGCCGATAATAGTAATAGACGTTAAATTGTAAGGAGGTGATCACTTATGGAACTCTCAATCATTCAGAGAGTAGCCAAACTGGTGACCAGCACAAAGCTGGAATCTGCAGGCAACGATAAAAAGGTGCCTGAAAGGCGGCTCAAGTCTGATACCGTGGCCATTTCCGAGACCGGGGCGGAATTTCGGAAGGCCCGTGATGCTGTGGCGCAACTGCCCGGGGAGGACCCTGAACGGGCCTCGAAGGTCGCGAGTCTGCGGGAGGCCATTGCCAAGGGGCAGTACCGGATGTCCGAAAGCATGGTCAACAATATAGCCGAGAGAATCGCCAGATCGCTTATATAAGGGAGGTTTGTTTGAACAATCGCAATGGGTTGTCTTGAAACCCGCGTCAAAGGGCGCGGGTTTTTTGTTTTTAATGTTTACGGCAGAAGTATCATTAGCGTAACCACATGAGCAATATCATTGTGCCGGAAGGATGTGTTTTAGTATTTTGAAAGCCTTAAAAACGCTTCCCGTATAATAATAATATTCAACTCATGCAGGAGGATTCATGGCAAAAAAAGCAGTCAAAAAAACCGTAAAGAAATCAGCCCCTAAAAAGCCAAAGACCGTTAAAAAAGCAGCGCCCTCCAAAGGGGCCCGCAGCAATAAACATGTTTTTTTCTATGGTAACGGCAAAGCCGAAGCGACCGGCGCAAACCTGACTAAAAATGTCCTTGGCGGCAAGGGCATCGGTCTTATGGAAATGACAAAAATAGGTCTCCCGGTACCCGCCGGCTTTACGGTCAGTATCCAGACCTGCGAAGAATATTACAAACTCGGCCGGAAGTTCCCCAAAACGCTGGAAAAAGAAGTGAACGAGGCTCTTGCTAGGCTTGAGGTTTCCGTGGGTAAAAAACTCGGTGATCCCACGGACCCGCTCCTGGTTTCCGTGCGGTCGGGCGCGGCGCGTTCCATGCCCGGTATGCTCGAAACCATCCTGAACCTCGGTCTCAATGACGCATCGGTCGAAGGTCTCGCCGCCAAGACCAACAACGCACGTTTCGCCTATGATGCCTACCGCCGTTTCATCCAGATGTACTCCACCACCGCCATGGGACTCTCCAAAGACCCCATGGAACATATGCTCCATGAAATCAAGCGGAACAACGGAATCCAGAACGACCCTGATATTCCTGCCGACAAACTCAAGGACCTCTGCAACCAGTTTAAGGAATTCTACCGTCAGAACAAAGGCGAAGAGTTTCCGCAGGATCCCAAGGCCCAGCTCTGGGGCGCCATCCGGGCGGTCTTTGGCTCGTGGGAAGCGGAAAAATCCGTCACCTACCGCCGTGTCGAGAAAATCACCGACCTGGTTGGAACCGCTGTCAACGTGGTCCAGATGGTGTACGGCAACATGGGTGACAACTCCGGCACCGGCGTCTGTTTTACCCGCGACCCCAATACCGGCGAAAATACATTCTACGGTGACTACCTCATCAATGCCCAGGGCGAGGATGTGGTGGCCGGCATTCGCACCCCGCTCAAACTTTCCACCCTTGCGGACCAGATGCCGAACGCCTATAAACAGCTTTGTGACGTCCGCAAAACACTGGAAAGCTATTACAAAGAAATGCAGGACCTTGAGTTCACGATTCAGGAGGAAAAACTTTACATGCTTCAGTGCCGGACGGGCAAGCGTTCGCCCGCGGCCATCTTCAAGATTGCGGCCGACATGGTTAAGGAAAAGCTCATCACCCGAGAACAGGCGGTGTTGCGCATCAATTCCGAAGATATTGAACGGTTGTTCTACCCGATTATTGATGTCAGCAGGAGCGATAAGAACGCCCTCAAGGCGGCCCGCATTGCGTCGGGCATCAATGCGGTACCCGGTGCCGCTGCAGGCAAGGTCGTTTTCACGGCACACGAGGCGGAGGAATGGGCTGCGAACGGGGAGAAGGTCATCCTGGTACGCAAGGAAACGAGCCCCGAGGACGTGGGCGGTATGCACGCGGCCCAGGGTATCCTCACGGCCACAGGCGGCAAAACCAGCCATGCAGCGGTCGTGGCGCGCGGCTGGGGTAAGTGCTGCATTGTCGGCTGCGAGATGCTGGACATCAATTATGATACCAAAACCATGAAGGTGGGTGACACGTCCCTGTCGCAAGGCGATTTCATCACACTCGACGGATCCGTGGGCGACGTCTACATGGGCGCACTGCCACTTGTCAAGCCTACCCTGCCCGACGCCTATTATGAGATCATGAAATGGGCCGATTCTTTCCGCAAAATCAAGGTCCGCACCAACGCGGACACCCCCTATGACGCTGAAAATGCCATTAAAATGGGCGCCGAAGGCATTGGTCTCTGCCGCACGGAGCACATGTTCTTTGACACCGAAGAACGCCGTCTTGCCATTCAGGAGATGATTGTCGCTGAAACGCTCGAGACCCGCAAAGGGGCGCTCGCAAAACTCCTGCCATTTCAACGGAACGATTTTTACGGCATCTTTAAAGCCATGAACGGCAAGCCGGTGACCATCCGCCTCATTGATCCGCCGCTCCACGAGTTCACCCCCAAGGACGACGAAGGCGTGAACAAGTTATCGCAGATCACGGGTCTGAGCCCGGAAAAAATAAAGCACCGCTGCGAGCAGCTGCACGAGTCCAACCCCATGCTCGGTCACCGTGGCTGTCGTCTCTGTATTACCTATCCTGAAATCCTCGACATGCAGGTCACGGCCATCATTGAGGCGGCCATTGCCTGCGTCAAAGAAGGCGTCAAAGTGTATCCGGAGATCATGATCCCGCTGACCATGGATCGCAAGGAATTTTCCATCCTCGAGCAGCAGACGCGTGGCGTGGCCAATGGTCTTATCAAGGCGGTCGGCGTCCGCCTGCCTTATATGGTTGGCACCATGATCGAAATCCCGCGTGCGGCCCTGCTCGCGGACCAGATTGCCGAGGTGGCCGAGTTCTTCAGCTTTGGCACCAACGACCTCACCCAGATGACACTCGGTCTGTCGCGCGACGACGCCGGACGTTTCCTGCCCATCTATGTGGCCACGGAAAAAGACGGCGGTAAGGGCATCTTCAATGACGACCCGTTCCAGAGCCTCGACCAGAGCGGTGTCGGCCAGTTGGTCCAGATCGGCATCCAGAAGGGCCGCAAAACGCGCAAGGACCTCAAGGTCGGCATCTGCGGTGAACACGGCGGCGAGGCCAAGTCCGTCAAGTTCTGCGTCAAAGTGGGCATGAACTACGTGTCATGCTCGCCCTACCGCGTTCCGATTGCGCGTCTGGCCGCTGCGCAGGCCGCGCTTCAGAAGTAAGCGGAGTCTTTATTGTGATGCAAGGCCCGTTCGACATTCGAGCGGGCCTTTTTATAACAACAGGGAAAACAATTTTTCAAAGGTTGCAACCATGAACATCATCCTCTTCGGTCCCCCCGGCGTGGGCAAGGGCACCCAGGCGACTCTGCTCAAGGATAAATTCAACCTCCTTCATGTTTCAACAGGGGAGGCGCTGCGCAACGAAGTGGCAAAGGGAACGGAACTTGGAAAAAAAGCCAAGGCCATCATGGATTCCGGAAAACTTGTGTCGGATGATATTGTGGCCGGTATCGTGGCCAGTGCCATGCAGAACACCACCGGAAAAAACGGCGTGATGCTCGATGGATTTCCCCGGACCGTGACCCAGGCTGAAATCCTGGATCGGCTCTGTGCCGAGAAAAAACTTCGCATTGATCATGTCATCAGCCTTGAGGCGGAAAAGGAACTCATCCTCAAACGGCTGGCGGGACGTCGTTCGTGCGACACGTGCGGCAAAGACTATAATGTTTATTTCAATCCTCCCAAGGTCGAAGGGGAATGTGATTCCTGTGACGGCGGGCGCCTGGCACAGCGTACCGACGACACCGAGGAGGCGCATCTGAAGCGCCTCAACGTGTATGAGGCCCAGACGGAACCGGTCAAGGGCTATTATGCCAAAAAGGAGCTGCTGCGCACCGTGGACGGCACGGGCACACCGGAGGATGTTTTCTGTGAAGTAAGCAAGATTCTCGCCTGATATAGGTTGCAGAAAGGCAATGAAAAAGTCGATAGATTGAGTATGAGCGAGTTTTCAGGCCTGCCGGACTTCAGCTTTACAAACTCTGATGCGGATATCAATATCCGTCCCGTTGCAGCAACAGGGGCGGATGGCGATATGCACAAGGGGGGCAAGGAACGTCATCCGCAGCATCCGGCCACGGACGAGGCCAAGGATCATTTTATTCAACTCACCAAGGCCGCCGCGGATTCCAATGCCATTTTAGTCAGCAAAAAGTCACCCTACCGGTTCTGCGTCTATCGGGAGGACCAGGAGGTGTTCATCGACATTGTAATCCTGGACTCTGGCGGAAAGATTGCGGCCATCAAGAAGAAGAATATCACCCACGATGAATTCGTAAAATGGCTCCGTCATATTGAAGAGCGTGAAGGGCTTTTCCTGGACGAGACAATCTGAACCCTGATACGTAAGTTTTTACACCTTTGTCAAAGAAACAAAAGAGGCCGGTCGGGTTTTATTTCCCTTCCGGCCCCTTGCTGTTTTTTACCGGCGCGTGACGGCTATTTTGCCATCATCATTTTCCCGGCCTTGTTGTAGACCTCGCGTCCTTCCTGGTTTTTGACCGCGAGGCGATAG
>JAZDKP010000109.1:0-35848 GCA_043802925.1 Fibrobacterota bacterium
CGGCATAGGGTTTTTGCGCTGCCTTTATATAACCACGTTCGAAATGTATATCCCGATGGGCAAACGACAACCGTATTTTTACGCGCAGAAACTTTCTTAAGATTTTTTGAAAGTTTATACCTGATTGCGCCTTTGGGTGGCTTGCATATTTTATCAAACATATTTTGTGTTTTAATATCATCATGCAAAAAATAACCACGCTCGTCATCCTTCCAAAACATTCCTACTGTTTCATAGGAGGGTTTGCTGTTTTCTTTGATGGGTTTATCCGTGCCAATATGCGCCTCGTATGATGCAATCCGTTTCACGCTATCCAATGCCTTGTCTATTAAAAATATTTGACCCTTGTCGCTGGAGAAATTGCGGTGCTTTAAATAGCCTTGAAGTTCATCATTGAACGATGAAAGGACTATTTCTCTGGAAGGTAAATATTTTTTAAGGGGAATGTATGGATTTTTAAAAGATACAGGATGAATGCCGCCGGTTTTCAGTTTAACGGATAGATTGCCATCTTCCCAAATACAACCGTGCTTAATAGCATGTTCAACAGAAAATTCACAAAGCCAACGCACCTCATCATCAATTTGATTATTTATTATAGTGGTCTCGTATTCTTTGCCTTGGCTCTCCGTTGCGAAATGAGTTTGTCTTTTCTTTTTCATAGCAGCCCCTTTCAGGCGTAGACCTTTCCGGGAAGAGAGGCGCGAGAAAACCGGAGGAAAGGGATTCCGGCCTTGTCAGCCGTCACCTATCCCGCGCCCTTTGAATCAAGCCTTAATGCTAATCTTGCGCTCCATAACCATTTCGATACCGCGCTTGATAACCCATCCTACCGTGACCTTGTTCTTTTCGGCAAAGCTTTCTACACGTTCCTTTTCTTCAGGCGAAATGCGGGCCGCGATTTGCGGATACTTGCTTGTACGGTTTATTTTCTTCATGGTGTTAATATACATTATGTGCTAAACAATGTCAACAGCCGTGCCATGCTCGATAACATGACGGGCATGGACAGCCGTAGACCTTGATACGCCCACCATGTCAGCGGCATCTTCAATTGACACAGAGGATGAAGAGGGTAAATTTACCCTCTTGTCACCATTGTCAAGACACCCCCTTTCTCCTCTCTTCATATTCGCAATCTTCCCGGCCACTATGCCCTGCTGCGATACCGTCCGCGCACGCGGGGAAGTGTGCCCGCCGCAATCCCTCAAAACATGCGCTGCGCTTTACCAGGACGCGCTGGATAGGCCTATCGCCGCCCGGACGTACCTTTTCCTATCCCCGCCGCCGCGCCTCGTTAAAACGCGCCGGATGCGTACTTTTCCCTATCTTGACAGCTTGCTTCTTGACATAATTCAGGTGTCCACCAGGTGTCCATTGCCGATAAAAGCCCATCGTAATACATCGAAAAACACCGAAAAACGCCAAGTCTGTTTTTATAGGGGAAATTGCTTGTTTGTAAACCGCTTTTATTTTACTGGTTTTGTAACTACCAATAAAAAAAGGGACTTATGCTTTAACATAAGCCCCTTGATATTTTGCGTCTGAAAGGAGTTGAACCTTTGGCCCGCTGATTAAGAGTCAGCTGCTCTACCAACTGAGCTACAGACGCGAATTTTTACAGCGAAAAAATATACCTAAATGGTCAACGCTATGGCAATCCAAATTTGCAGGAAAGCCCAAAGCGGAAGGCTTACTCCCCTGTAATATTGCGGATCACCTCTCCTGCCGCAATGAGGCCAAAAAGCCCGGTCATGTAAGAAACCGACCCCAGTGTACGCCGCCTGCGGCCGCGCTCAAAGAAATCCTTCTCCACCCCGGGGTCCGCGATGGCCTTGGCACGAAGCGTCTCCTCGGAATAGACGCACCGGATACCGGTGGAAATACCGGCTTTTCGCAAACGCTTGCGAATCTCCCGGGCCAGGGGGCAGGTCTCGGACTTGGAGATGTCTTTCACCTTGACCTTGAAGGGATCAAGCCGGGTCGCGGCGCCCATGGCCGACAGGGTGAAGACACCGGCCCGTGCCGCCACGGTAAGCAGCGCGGCCTTGCACGACACGCTGTCAATGGCGTCAACAAGCGCATCGGGACGCGGGGAAAGAAGCCCCTCCGAAGTTTCAGCATCCGCGAAAACGCGGAGGGCTTCGACCCTGCAGTTCGGATTGATGTCATGGATGCGGGATGCGGCCAGGTCCGCCTTGTATCGCCCAATCGTGGAGGTCAGCGCCAGGAGCTGGCGGTTCACGTTGCTTTCACGGACCACGTCAAAATCCACGACCCGCAGGTTCCCCACCCCCGCGCGGGCAAGCGCCTCAACCGCGTAGGAACCCACGGCGCCCAGTCCCACCACCGTAACGCACGCCTTACGGAGCCGTTCCATTTTTTCGGCACCGAACAGCAGTTCCACGCGTGAAAAACGGCTGCTCATTCCGTAACTCCAAAAAATGCACACGCGTTCGCGTATGTCCGCACCGCAAGCACATCCGCGGGAACGTTCAGAATACGCGAGGCGGCATGAAGCGTTGCCGTAAGATTTGCTGGGGCGTTCAATTCCTTTTCATGGCCGCAAGGGGGAAGGTCCGGGCTGTCGGTTTCCAGGAGCAGGCGGTCCAGCGGTACTCGCGCAATGGAACGCACCGCAGGTTTGTTTCCGCTGTAAGTCAGGGAACAGGAATAAGAAAAGTATGCGTTGTATTTAAGAAGCACGTCAATCATATCAGGGGAACCGGAAAAGGAATGGACGAGAAAGCGAATCGAACTTTTTGAAAAACCGGACAGCGCCTCTTCAAGCCCCTGCCAGGCCTGACGGCAGTGGAGTGACACCGGCCTGTTTAGCTTTTCCGCAAGCGCTAACTGGATGCGCAGACACTCCTCCTGCGCTGCAAAGGTCGCCGTGTCAACCTTGTGATCCAGTCCGGCCTCACCCACGCCCGCGCGTGGGAAGCGTTCCAACAGGCACTCCAGCGTCTTCTGCCATTCAGGCGTACGCCGGGCCACATACCAGGGATGCAATCCGAAGGAGGGAACGATCCAGTCGTACTGTTCCGCCAGCGCTGCCACGGCGTCCCAATCACTCTCCTCGGAACCGCAGCACGAAAGCCGCGCCACGCCCGCGTTTTGGGCGCGCAAAACAACCTCGGGCAGGGAATGACCGTAGCGGGCGTCCTGAAGATGGGCATGGGCATCGAAGAGTTTCATGGCGGAGTCGGGAAACAATATAGATTCTGCCAGGGGCGTGATCAATTATGGGAGGCACGCGATGCCAATGCTCGATTCGCTCGCGTAATGCAATCTGTAATTTTTATTTTGACTCACAACATAGAAGGAGACGCTTCATTGCTTCATATTTACATTGACGGGGATGCCTGCCCGGTCAAGCACGAGGTTTATCGAGTCGCGGAGCGTTATGCGCTTCCAGTCACGCTCGTGGCCAACTCCTGGATGCGGATTCCAATCCACGATTGGCTGAATCAGGTGGTGGTGAACGACCATCCGGATGCGGCCGATGACTGGATCGTTCTGAATGTTGCGGAAAACGACATCGTGATCACCGGAGACATCCCGCTGGCGTCCCGCTGCCTAAAAAAAGGCGCGCAGATCCTTGGCACAACCGGCAATGAATTCACGGATTCCAATATCGGTCAGGCGCTGGCCGGCCGGGAAATTCTGTCAGGGTTGCGCGAAGCCGGTGCCGTCACGGGCGGTCCCGCCCAATTCGAGAAAAAAGACCGATCTCGATTTCTCCAGAGTCTGGACAGGATCATCCAGCGAATCCGCCACCGGCAGTGCGGGCCCGCGGTCTAGGCGATAAAACAGTAACCCGCGCGTGAATAACGCATTTTAAAGTATTTTTCCATTACCCATGGCTGACCTCCCTGATAAATCCGGCACACCCGAAAACGGCGACTATAAACACAAAGCCGAAGAAATGGAGGCCCTCTACCACGATATCGAACACCGATATCAGGAGGCGCTCCAGCAGCTTTCGGAACAGAAGAGCTCGCCCATACACTCCATCGCGGGTATGGACCAAAAAGTTGTGCAGGTCGACACCCGCCTTCGCATCGTTTACTGCAATACCCCGCTCGCCCGCATGCTCGGCTTCAGCAAGGAAGGACTGGTCGGCGCCGAGTTGTCAAAGATTGACAATTTCCAATGGGGGCCCGGGTATTTGGAAGTACTCGTGCGCCAGTGCGGCCACCTGAACGAACCGCTCGTCAAAGAACGGGGCTATTTTGACCTGAAAGCGGGCCAGGAAGTGATGGTCCGCATCAGCGTCCGCCCCGTGGAGGGCGGTTTCCAGATTGTGATGGAGGACCGCACCGAGTACGCGGCCCTGCAGAAACGCTTCGCCCGCTACGTCTCACCCAAAATACTCGAGGCCATGAAGGCCCTGGGCACGGATTTTGAGACCCCGCGGCGCCAGACGCTCTCCGTTCTATTCGTGGCACTGCGCGGGTTCACGGCCCTGACCGATACGTTACCCCCCGAACAGCTGCGCGAGACGCTGAACCTTTATCTTACCACAATGATAAGCATCGTGGAAGCCAACGACGCCATGGTCGACAAAATCCTGGGCGACCAGCTCCTGGTGCTTTGCGGCGCCCCGCTCCCGCGCAGCGATCACGGCCTGCTGGCGGTCAAAATCGCGTTCGAGATGATGCGCACCCACGAACAACTCATCGCAGCCATGGCCCGCGACAACCGCACCCTGCCAAACATCGGCATCGGAATCCACCCCGGCGAAGTGACCCTCGGTAATTTCGGGACGGACAAACGCAACGATTACACCGCAATGGGCCAGACGGTCCAGGTGGCGGCCCGGCTCTGCCAGGCCGCGCGCGAAGGAGAGGTCCTCGTGTCCCATGCCGCGCTGGAGGAGGTCGTGATGGCGGACGCGTCCGTCACGGAAAAGGTCCGGTTTCACAAAGTCGACAGCATTGAGGTGAAAGGGATGCGCGACCCGGTCCCAAGCTACCGCGTGACGCTCCGGGACGCGGCCGAGACGGCCCTCACGCTGACCGAACCGTTGCCCGAAGCCGTGGCCCAAGAGGCCGAACGGAAGCGCATCTTCGGCCGATACCAGCTGCTGAACGAAATCGGCCGCGGCGGCATGGGCGTGGTGTACAAGGCCATCCACACGGACATGGGCAAGGTGGTGGCGCTCAAGTTTTTGAAAATCGGCGATTTTGCGCAGGAAGCGCAGCTCAAGATGTTTCAGCGGGAGATTGAGGCCCTGGCCACGCTCCAGCATCCCCATATCATCGCCATCCACGACGTGGGCGTCAACGAAGGCCAGCGCTACTTTGCCATGGACTACATCGAAGGCAGCTCGTTGGACATACTGCTGGCCGGGGCGCGCCGCGAAGGCCGCGAAATCAACGTCACGCAGGCGCTGACCTTGATGGTGAAAATCCTCCGCGCGCTGGACCACGCGCACGGCCGCGGCATCGTGCACCGCGACCTCAAGCCCTCCAACATCATGATCACACGCGAGGGCGAGCCGGTCATCATGGACTTCGGCCTGGCGCGCCAGACCCGCACGGCCGAGAACATCCAGGCCTTAAGCGGACAGATCCTCGGGACCCCGGCCTACATGAGCCCGGAGCAGGCGGACGGCCGCAGCGAGGCCATCAACGAGAAAAGCGACGTCTATTCCATGGGCGCTCTTTTCTTTGAAATGCTCACCGGCCGTACACCCCATGGCTCACAGGGAAGCCTGGTGGACGACCTCCGCGCCATCGTGGAGAAGGAACCGCAGAACCTGCGCCGCGTCAACCCAGCCGTGCCGGTCGAGTTGGCCATCATATGCCACAAGGCGCTCGAAAAGGAACCCGAACGCCGGTACCGCACGGCCGGCGCGTTCGCCGAGGACCTCCAGCGCTACATCAACGGAGACCCCATCCAGGCGCGGCCGCAGAGCCTTCTCTACCGGGCGCGGAAAAAAATCGCCAAGCACCGTGTGGAGTTCGTCGCCGCCTGTCTCATGCTGCTGTTTCTCCTCTCCGCCCTCGCTTACCGCCAGGTTTCGCACCGGGCCATGACCGAAAAAGAACGGGCCCTCGCCGGGGAGATCGCCAAGACCGAGGCGCGGTGGGTCCTGGCCTACCGGAATGATTTTAACGGCCCCGCGCTCGACAGCGCCGGCTGGTATTACCGCTTGCCCCAGCTCAACACCCTGGCCTACGGCATCGAGGACAGCGCGCTGACGCTCCGTGGCAGCGGCATGCTCTATTCCACCCTCCGCATCCCGGGCAACATCCGGCTGGTGTTTGACGCCTGCATTGAGGGGGCGAATGAAATCCATGTCCGGATGAAGGTGGGCCCCACCTACGGCGACAGCGACTGGTTCTACAACAATTACTGGGCCGAAAACGTCTGCGTCTGGGAACGCCGCGGAATGTGGAACACGCAGCGGGACCTGGATTTCACTTTCCATCAGCAGGTGTTGACCGACCCCTTGCCCGCCCGCGCAGGGCAATGGCAAGCGGTTGAAATGACCTTCGAGGACGGCCGTTGCCGCACCCGCATCAACGACCGCACCATCAACGAGGGCGAGGATTATTTCCCCTTGAACAGCATGGACTACAGCCGGTGGGGTTTCCGTTCCATCACGGGAAGCCTCCGCATCCGGAACCTCCGGGTCTACAAGCAGCGGCTGCCCGAACGCCTGGATGTGACGCAGCTCGCAAACGAGCGCATCAACCGGGGGGAGGTCGCGCAGGCCGGCCGCGATCTCCTGGGCGTCTTTGAGGAATACGATTCCCCGGAAATCGTATCGCTGGCGCTCCGGAAAATCCTCATGATTGCCCGCAACGACACCGGCTTCACCGACGCCATGCGCCTGGCCCGGGAACGGCCGCTCATCGACAAAATCTTCCGTTCCGCCGCCCCCGCCCTGCGCGACGACTACATGCGCTGGGCCGTCTCCCTGTTCCGCAATCCCGCCTGCACCGGCGAATTCGACTACGTCATTGAGCGGTTCACCGCGGCGCTGGACGCGGACGCCCGGTTCTCCCTGTATGTGTATCTCGGCCTCAGCTTCAACACCCCGGCCACGCGCGAACGCTCCCGCGCCTTTTTCCTGCGCGCGCTCGTTCTGCGGCCCGATACCCTGGTGGAACGGATGCTGCGCATTCCACCGGGCAGCCCGGAGGGCACGGCCCGGGGCCGTCAGAAATGGGTGGGGCCCGGATACCTCCCCTCTGCCTTTGGCTGCAGCCGCCGCATGGCCCCCTTTTACATGGATTCCATCGAGGTCACGCAGGCGTTCTACCGGGAACTGACGGGTGACAATCCCTCGAACTTCCGCGAGCCGATCGCGGACGGCCGACCCATCGGCAAGGACCTGGACCGCCCAGTGGAAAATGTGAGCTGGTACGAGGCCGTCCGCTTCTGCAACCTGCGGAGCGCCCGCGAAGGACGGAAGCCCGCCTACCACTTCCGCCACCCGCGCGATTCCGTGGTCCGGATTCTCCATTTGAAAATCCTCAGGGTGCAAGGCGTCCTGGTGTCCCGTTATTTCAACGATTCCAGTCACGTCTCACTGTTTGACGTCACCGTCGACAGTGCAGCCGACGGGTACCGTCTTCCCACCGCAGACGAGTTTGAATACGCGCTCCGCGGCGGCACCACGACGCGCTTTTTTTGGGGCGATAAAACCGAGGAGGGCGGCGCATACGCCTGGCTTGCCCTGAACAACGCGAACGTCACACACGCAGTGGCGGCCCTGCGGCCGGGACCGTATGGGCTTTACGACATCGCGGGCAATGTGTCGGAGTGGTGCTGGAGTGACGGAACCCAGGCCATGGCGCGCGGGGCCAACATCAAGGACGCCAATGGGGCCAGCGGCGATTTCCGCGATGGGGTGTTCGACAAGGCGACACGGGGCCCCACATCCGTCCTGGGATTCCGGTGCGTGTCGCGGCCCTGACATTGGGGCAGCTGTTTTTTCAGGTGGCGTCGCGAATGCGGGCCGCGAGCAACTGGAGTTCCTCCTCGCGCCCGCTCTTGAGCGTGCGGATAACCATTAAAATCCCTGCGGAAAACCAGAAATAGATGTCCCCCGGATGGGCGTCGATGTGCGTCCCCGTGCTGTTCATGATCACAAACACGAAGAGCAGTGTGAGCAGGCCGCGCACCATTATCTTCTTGTCTTCCTCCTCTTCCTCCCGATAGGCGCGGAAACCGGCCCGGAATATCCGGTAGAACACGAATAAGAGCAGGAAAAGACCGATAAACCCGGTCTCGAAGAGCGTGGTGAAATAAAGGCTGTGCGCATCGAAAGTTCCGAGACCATAGCCCATGGGACCGCGCGGAAGTTCCACAATCTGCGAGAGGACCTGCTGCCACATCACGGTCCGGGCAACCATGGAATGCTCCTGAAATGGGTTGGTGATGGCCGAAACCCGTTCAGTGACAAACAGGTCCGTTATCCCTTTGGCGCCCGGCGCCGCCATTCGTACCGCGGTCGGGGTCGCCGTCCCATAAATGGGCCCGGCCGTCCCTCCCCGTCCCATTTGTTCCATCAGGATGGAGAGCGGGAAATAAAATACGATGATGAGAATAAAGAGTCCGAGCTTGATTCGGAACGAGGAACGGTGCGCAATCAGAAACCAGATCGCCATCCCGGCAAGAAAGCCCACCCAATTGGAGCGCACCGAGGTGAGAAGCAGGCCAAAAGACAGCACAGGGAGAATGAACAGGTAAAGCCAGCGGAACCGGGTCCCCTTCATGGAATACAGGCAATAGGAGGTGAGAAAAGCGATGATCATGAAATCGCCGAAAGTGGCGGGTGACGAGAGCGTGGAAAAGGGCCGGGGACGGCCGCTGATAAAAAGCGTGACAAAGCTGGACCGCATCTGGTCGAGCCAGATTTCCTCGAAGCGGGTGTAACCCAGATAGGTCTGCTTGATGCCATAGAGCGCCACAACAAGACCGATCAGGCTGGTAATCTTGAAAATACGGACCACCTGCTGCTTGGTCTCGATGAAGTGAATGGCAAAGAAGAAACAGAGCAGGTACAGCATGTTGAACTTGAACTGGTTGATCCCGCCCATCGTATCGTTGTAGGTGAGCAGCACGATACGCGACGCGTTGTAGAGGACAAAGGCCCATATCCAGGCGTTCAGCCGCGGGTCTTCGCTCCGGATTTTCCGTCGCTTGCGGACCTGGTCGAGGTAAAGGATAAAAAGCAGCATCACGACCACGTCCGGCAGGATGAGCAGCAGGTCGTTACCCGGACGATCGTAGAACAGATAATAGAAACGGCGCAAAAGCGGAATGAAGGGGGGCACGAGGATAAGGAAGTAGACCCCCACTGTGGGGTACTTCATGACCGGCACCAGAATCAGAAGGGTGACAAAGACCAGGAGGTCGAGACGGGTGGGGACATGGTAGATCTTTTTTGCGATGAACGGCCCGAGCGCCAGGGCCACGAGCAGAAAAAGCGCCATGCCCGCGATCACCTTGAGGTCAGCGCGGCCGTCATTATTTTTCAGCGGACAGTTCATGGTATAATTCCAGATAACGGTTTGCGATCCCTTCAAGGTCAAAATCCTTGGCCCGTACAAGCCCCTGGTCAATAAGCGTCTTTCGCTCCGTGGGGTCCGTCAGGAGTCGAATCAGAGCGGGTGTCAGGTCGCGGTCCGGCACCCGCAGGCCGCAGCGGCCTTCGGCGAGGATGAAGCGGGACCCGTCGTTGGCCGAAGAAATAACAGGCGTGCCGCAGGCCATGGCCTCCAAAAGCGGCAGGCCAAAACATTCGTAGCGCGAAGGCGAACAGAGCACCCAGGCGCGCTGGTACAGGCCCAGGAGCTCGGCATCGGGAAGGGCCCTGAAATGCCGGACGCCTTCGCCGGTCGCCGGCGTCGGAGTGACCATCCAGAGCTCGGCGTCCGGCACGCGTCGCCGCACCTCCGCAAACCGCGCCAGAAGAAACGCCCCGCGCTTGCGGCCACGCAGGTCTCCCACAAAGAGGACCGACGGGGCGACCGACTTTTCCGGGCCCGGCCGAAAGCGCGCAAGATCCACGCCACAGGGCACCACCGCATTGATACGGGGAATATACTTTTTTGTGCCGGGCGAGATGGCGGCCCGTTTGTCCGCCGCAAAGGTCCCCGCGATTTCGAGCCCCCAGAGCAGGAACTGTGAAAGCGCGCGGCCCGGCCTGAGCGCCCACAACGCCTCGGCCAGCGCGGAGCCGTAATAGGTCCGCACCTGCGGCCGCTGCCGAAACATCAGAAAATTGTCGCCATGGGTATGCACCACGTCAAAGTCCCGGGTGCATACTTTTGCGAAATAATACCCGAGGAAGAACTTGCGTGCAATGCGCGACGCGCGCCAGCGCAACGGCAGGGCCACCTCGCGCACTGCATAGAGCGCGTCGGCCGGCTGCGGGCTTAAACTGAAGACCGTGACCGCATGACCGCGGCGCGTAAGCGCATTGGCCAGGCCGTGGACCTGGCACGCCACGCCGCCGTACTTTTCCGAAGGAAGGTCGCGCTGGAAAAAGGCGATGCGCATGGGGTCTACGCCTCCGCCATTGCGA
This sequence comes from Fibrobacterota bacterium, assembly GCA_043802925.1. Lineage (GTDB taxonomy): Bacteria > Fibrobacterota > OXYB2-FULL-49-7 > OXYB2-FULL-49-7 > JAEUSG01 > JAZDKP01. Next base: position 10,550 of record JAZDKP010000109.1, read on the forward strand.
GAATCCGGCGTGCCGCGATGTCCGGCGCCATGTGCGCGTCGTACAGGGCGCGGCCGCCCCCGGCGATGCGCGCAGCCAGCGCGGGGTCCGCTTCAAGCGCGGCCACGGCGCGGCAGAGATCGGTCTCACCGCCGTTGAAGAACCAGACGTTCTCCTTGTGCCGGAATTCGCAATCGGTCCATTCGCTTCGTGTGGCGATGACCGGCACGCGGTTGAGCAGCGCCGCGGCCGCGCTGCCCTTGCGGAAGCTGATGCCCCGGGCGTCACAGAGGACAAAATATTTGATGCGCGTGAGCGCCACGGCCGCCTCCGCGGGCAGGAGAGGCCCGGTCCCGTCACATTGTTCACGCAGTTCCGGGGGCCGTGTGAGGTCGCCGATGAGGAGCATGCGCGCGCCCGGCAGGCGCCGGAGGGCCGCGGCCAGCGTGCAGGTATCGATATCGGGGTGGAGCGTGCCAAAGTAGCCCAGAAGGTGCGTGGCCGCGGCCCGCCGGCCGCCGGGGTCCGCCTCCGGCAGATTGGAAAACACGGGCACCACGTCCGGCCTACGGCCGGTCGCGCGCTCGAGTTCGTCGGCACGGCGGTGGAAGCTGACCACCGGCCGGTCCGAGAGCGCGAATACCAGCCGGTCCTTGGCCGCGTTCCAGGGGCGCTGGACCGCATTGCGCAAAAAGCCGCAATAGGACGGCATAAAGATTTCGTGCAGGTAGGTGATGCTCCGGATGCCGCGGCGCCGGAACGCCCAGAGCAGGAGAACGGGAAAAAGAGAGCGCCAGCCGAACAGGTTGGGCGTGTAGGGCAGGACCGCCGCCGTGCAGCCCTCGCGCGCAATCCGCGCGGCGATGGAGACGGCGCGCAAGGTGGAGAAGGGCCCCGGCACGCGCCGGACATCCGCTCCGAGCGCCGTGAGCGCGTCCGCAAGAACCCGGGCGTGATCACGCGCGCCGCCGTACCGGGCGCTTTCCGGGGGAATGAGGATCGCTATGCGCATGAAGGTTTTCGAATTATTTGTTTGATACCCTAAATATAATTTGATTATCTTTTATTCAGAAGGAAAACCTATGTTCAGATTTTCTGTGGCATTTATTTCACCGGGCGGAAATCTTCTCCACCGCGTCATCCGCGCCAAAACCGAGGACGAGGCCTTGAAGCTCTTTTTCAATGAGATCAAGCTCGCCAGTTACACGTTGGATGACGACGGGTTCTTCTATTTCAAGGAAGATTTCAACTTCGGTGAGCGCCCCGCCGGAAACATCATCCAAATCGATTGATTTTTTTCATCTTACGTCGTACGGTCGCATGAAAAAAACAATTGTCTGGATCTTGTGTCTGTGCGTCCTCGGCGCCGCTCAGCTCGATCTCAATAACGACGACAGTGACCGTAAAAAGTACGGGATGTCCCAGGCGGAATGGGAAAAGTTCCGTGAGATGAAAATGTCCGTCGATGAGCTCGAACGCCTCATCCGCTGCGGCATCACCATCAACGAATATTCCAGCCGCCCCTGGCTTTCCCTTGGCGTGTCCGAGCAGGACTGGCTCGCCGAGCGCTGCAAAGGCATGGCCGACGAAGACATCCAGGCCTTTAACGAGGGCGAGCGGAGCGATCTCAGCATCATTGCGGCCTTCCTGCTTCCCGGCAGCTTCCATTGGCGCAATAAAAAGTTCAGCAAAGCCATCCCGCTTTCCGTGGGTTTCGCGATACCGCTGGCCTGTTATTTCGCCTTTCCCGAAGAAATCGAACAGCCGCCTAAAATGGGTCTCGATGCCAGCGGCAACGCCATCAATATCCGTGAGACCACCTATAACAAGCGTCCGGTTTTTCTCGTCCTCTGCCTGGCCGACATGATCGTTTCCGCCATCTTCGCCTACCGCGACAACAGCGACCGCCACGCACCCGTGCCCCCCGACATGCAGGAGCCCGAACCCGCCCCTTCTCCCTATTGAAAACAGCCCCGCAATTAGAGTAAATTTATGGTATAGACGAAGGGGTTCTGTATGAAAAAAGCGGCCTGCCTTCTCATCCTTTTCATTGTTATAACGCTTGCCATGGCACAGGATTTTACGGGCAAACCCACCCCCTTCACAAAAAACGACCTCATCCAGCCCCAGGGGAACAGCCTCCTCGACCCCGCGCGCTTTACCATGAACCAGAGCTACAGCATGAGCTACGCCACCAACGGTGCGCAAAGCGACATGACCGGCCTGTACCTCAACCGCATGCAGTATGCCTTCAAGGTCCCGCTCACCCTGCAGGTCGATGTGGGTTTCTTCCACAAACCCATGGCCCTCTCCGGCGAAAGCGATCTTCCGTCCGGCGCCAAAAACGCGGTGCTCACCATCCCGCATGTGGGTCTCACCTACCAACCCTCTAAAAACTTCATCATGTCCTTCGAATATTTCAATTCACCCGCAGGCTACGGCAATGCGGTCAATCCCTACGGCGCCTACAACGCTTTCGGCTCCCCCTTCTTCAGCCCGCTCCTCCCCTCGCGCGTCCCCACGGCCGCCTCCCATCCATGAAAACCCTGTACTATGGCGCCATCGTCCTCCTGTCGGGCCTGATCCTTTTTTTTTTCCTGCTCGGGCGCAGGCATAAGGCCGAGGCTGGGATTACGCCGGCCACGGTTCCATCCATCGGTTCCATCCAGATTCTGAACGGCACGGGCAAACCGGGCGCCGCGCAGGTCGTCAGCGGCTTTCTGCGCGTCAAAGGGTTTGACGTCAAGGAAATCGGGAACGCTCCGGACTGGAACTACGAGGAGACGATGGTGGTCTCACGTGTGCGGGACATGGAAACGGCGCGCCGCGTCGCGGAGGCGCTGCAGACGCAGAACTGCCTGAAAATCCGCAGCGACACCCGCCAGTTCGACGTCACCGTATTCGTGGGCCGCGACTATCTCAAGCGGACCGCCACGCCATGAAACACCTCTTCTTTTCCGCGGGCGAACTTTCGGGCGACCTGCACGCAGCCAACGTCATCCGCCGCCTCGAGGGTTGTCGTGTCTCGGGCATCGGCGGCGATTCCATGATTGCGGCCGGGCTGACCCCAATTCGTCACATCCGCGAGACCGCGGTCATGGGTTTCACCGAGGTGGCAATGAACTACTTCCGCCTCCGGCGCATCTTCCATGAAACCTGCCGGTATATCGAGGAAAAACGGCCCGACCTCGTGGTCCTCGTCGACTACCCGGGCTTCAACCTGCGCCTCGCCCGGTTCGCCAAATCGCGCGGCCTCCGCGTCCTCTACTACATCGCGCCCAAGGTCTGGGCCTGGGGTTCCGGCCGCATCAAAGCGCTCCGGAACAACGTGGACCGGCTCGCGGTCATTTTCCCCTTCGAGGAGGCCTATTTCAAGGAACGCGGCCTTCACGCGGATTATGTCGGCAACCCCAACATTGAAACCGAGCTCTCGCACATGCCCCTCGACGCTTTTTTTCGGGCCACCGGCCTTTCCGCGCAGGCCCGCATCCTCGGCGTGCTGCCCGGAAGCCGGACGCAGGAGGTCACGCGTATCCTCCCGCCCATGGCCGGCGCGGCCCGCATCCTGCTCGACGAAGGCCGCTTTGACGCCTGCGTGGTGTCGCAGGCGGACGGTCTGCCCGACAACCTGCTCCGCCGCCTCCTGCCCGACGACCCCCGCTTCCGGCTGTTCGCCGGACGCCCCGGCCCGGTCTACGAGTCGGCCCGCTTTCTTTTTGTCAAATCCGGCACCGCCACCTACGAGGCGGCGCGGTACGAACGCCCCTTTCTTGTGGCACACCGTGCGTCGCCGCTCACGACCTTCCTGGTACGCCGTCTTGTCAATCTTACCCACTACAGCATGATCAACCTGATTCTGCCCGAGCCCCGGGTCCCGGAGCTCATCCAGGAGCGGGCCGCGCCCGGCCCCATTGCCGCCGAAGCGCGCGCGCTCCTGGACCATCCCGACCGGATGGCCGCCATGGTCGCGGCGTTCCAAAAACTCAAGGCGGATGCACGCGGCCTTCCGCCCTCGGAAAAGGTGGCCCACCTCATCCAGGAAATGATCCATGGATAAATTCATCCTCCGGGGTGGAAAGCGCCTCGCGGGCACCGTGGCCATCAGCGGCTCCAAAAACGGCGCGCTGCCCCTCATGGCCGCGGCCCTGCTCACCCGCGGCGTCACCACGCTCCGCAACGCGCCCTATCTCCGCGACATCCAGACGATGTCCAACGTGCTCCGCGTCATCGGCGCGCGCGTATACGGCGGCCCGCAAACCATTAAGATTGACACCACGCACTGCAACCATCTCGAGGCCCCCTACGACCTCGTCAAAACCATGCGCGCCTCGTTTTACGTGCTGGGGCCGCTGCTCGCGCGCTACGGCCGCGTGCGCGTCTCGCTTCCCGGCGGCTGCGCCTGGGGCCCGCGGCCCGTGGACCTTCACCTCAAGGGGCTGGAAGCGTTGGGCGCGGACATCCAGGTCACGCACGGGTACGTGGAGGCCACGGCTCCGCGGCTCATAGGCGGCACCTTCAAGTTTGACACGGTGAGCGTGGGCGCCACGGCCAACCTTGTCATGGCCGCCACGCTCGCAAAGGGGGTGACGCGCCTCATCAACACCGCGCAGGAACCCGAAGTCACCTTTCTTGTCCGGACGCTGAACAAGATGGGCGCCCGCATCCGTGAAACCGTTGACGGCCTCGAAATCCGCGGCGTCTCGAGCCTGCACCCGGTCGACATCCGCGTCATCCCGGACCGTATTGAGACCGGAACGTTTATGGCGGCCGCGACACTGTGCGGTGGAAAGATAACGATGCGGAACTGCCCCGTGGAACACATCGCTTCCACCCTCATCGCTTTTGAAAAGACGGGTGCGATCCTCACAGCGCGGGGGAACACCGTCACGGTCCAGGGCCCCCGGCGTGTGCGGCCGCTAAAAATTTCCACGGCCCCCTACCCCGGCTTTCCCACGGACCTGCAGGCACAGATGATGGCCGTACTCTCCATGGCGGACGGCACGAGCATCATCACCGACACCATCTACCACGACCGGTTCACGCATGTGCCCGAACTCAACCGGCTGGGCGCCGACATCCAGCTTCAGGATAACGCCGCGGTCATCCAGGGCGTAAAAAAGCTTTCGGGCGCGCAAGTGATGGCCACCGACCTGCGCGCGAGCGCGGCGCTGGTCATTGCAGGGCTCCGGGCCGACGGCGAGACCCACCTGTCGCGCGTCTACCATATTGACCGGGGATACGAAAAAATTGAAGAGAAGTTCCGGGGCCTGGGCGCCTCTATCGTCCGGTCCCTGGATGGCCCCGTGGAACCGGCGACGCCGGCGGACATGTAACCCGCCCCCCTGTAGGGGCGGTTCGCGACCCGCCCCTACAGGGGGGCGTCTCACTGTTTAAAACTTATACGACAGCGCAAAACGCTGGGCGCCCGAAAGATCCTCGTACTTGTCCTTACTGTCGCCCATCTTGAAATACTCATACGAATAGTCCGCGCCCATCCGCTGCTTGAGCTGCTTGAACGCAATATCGAGCCCCAGCCCGAAATGGTAGCGCCGCTGGCTCTCCATGGAAAAATTCTGCGACATGCCGATCCGAAGCGCCAGCACGTCAAAGACCCATTTTTCGAGGCCCATGCGGATGTTGTCTTCGGTGTCGGTGTACAGGCTCTTGTTGCCGTCGAGGGTGAGGTTCAGCGTGTTGTGCAGCCGGTAGTGGCCGCCCACGATGATGTTGGCGGGCACGCCTTCACGGTACTGCTTGCCCGTGGTAGTGTTCGTGTACTTGACCGTAGAGAACAGGTCACGGAGGAGCAGCGCGGCCGTGATGCGGTCCGTGAGCTCAAACTGGGCGCCAAGGTCAATGGCCCCGCCGAACCCGCCGCCCGAGACCGCGTTTTCCTGCCAGGCATAAACCTCGTCCGTGGCCTTGTCCGCGGTCAGCATCAGGAACTTGAGGCTCGCGCCCACGGAAAAGGGGCGCAGCTTGTCGCTCACCTCGTCAAAAACCTTGGCCACACTCGTGATGATCTGGGTCTCGCTGGACCCGAAGGCCTTGCCGCTGGAGGTGATGATCGCCTCGCCATGCGACAGGGTGCGCGTCACCTTGTTCACGTAGCCGGTGTAGAAGTAGGGATAGGTGGCGTACCCGAAATTGTAGCGCAGGTAGCCCGCAGTGAAGCTGCGTTGGGCGGCCCGCACCATGCCGGCCGGGTTGTAGGCCATGGCATTGGCGTCGTCCGACAGGGCGATAAAAGCGCCGCCCATGCCGTGCGCGCGCGCGCTGTACATGAGGTCCGCGAACGCGCCATGCTGGTAGGCCAGGTTGTCCATGTCATAGTCCGTGACCGTGAGCGCGTCGTTTTGGGCGCCCGACGGGGAAAGGGCACCCGACAGGATGCCATACACCACGGCCGCTGCCACGGTGAGTCCGCCGGCCACGGCCCATTCCATTTTATGGTTGACCTCGCGCCCCTTGTATTTGACCAGCGTGATGTCGATGTCCTTGAGCTCCAGGTTCAGCAGCTGGCAGACGCCGGCCATGGCCAGCTGGTTCCACTTCTCTTGGGGGCAGTCAGACGCCACCACGGCCTTGGCATCAAAATCGCGGGACTCGAGGTCAAAGAGCCGGAGGCGCAGGATGGTCAGGTTGCCGTCCACGTCCACTTCGCCGATGACCACCTTGCTCACCGCGAGCAGCTGGCCCGCCGCAAGGACGCATTTCTGGGAGGTGCATTCGTAGGGCAACCGCTCGTTGAGCGCGGTCTGGCGCTTGAGCATCTCCTGGCTGTTCAGCACATAATAGACGCCCGTGCGCGAAAGGGCCTCGCGCAGTTCGCGGGTCAGCTGGTTGGCCTGGGCGGGGGCCGCGTTCGCCATGCCGAGTTCGAGCACAGCCACGCGGGTGAGTTCCTCACCCGTGACAGGGCTCGAAGGGTCGCCGGTAACCGCGGATTCGGATGAGGCCTCAGCCGGGGCCGTGGCATCGGCCGCGGGCGCCGGGGCCGCAGGCTGGGCCGCGGTGGCAGGCACGTTTTCCGCGGACACGGTGTTGGGCGCGGGCTCCTGCGCGGAAAGAGGCCGCAGCAGGACTGCGGCAAGGAGGGTCAGCGTCAGTATGTTTTTCATTGTATTTTTCTCCCTTTCCCTATTACTTGAACAACACGAGGGGAATGGTCTTGAAGGCCTTTTCCGTCCCGTCGTCAATGGCGATGCGGACCAGATAGCGTCCGTTGCGGCAGAGCCGTCCGTGGTTATTGGTACCGTCCCACAGGTAGACGCGCCGGAGGGTCTTGTTCCCGTAGAACCCACCGTTGGTGTTGAGCGAATAAAGCGTCTCAAAGCCGTCCACGGATTCCGTCCGCGTCAGCAGGCGATTGTTCACAATGTTGCCTTCCATGTTCAGGATCATGGCCTCGGACGAAACCGAAGCGCTGGCATTGGAACTGACGTCGAACTCGATGCGGGCGCCCTGCCAGGTCCGGTCCCCATCGCGGGCGGTCACAAAGGGTGAGAACGGATTGGGCCCCACCTTCACCTTGTAGATGCCGAACTCCTGACCCGTAGAGAGCAGGGCATACTCGCCGTCGTAGCCCGAAGCGCCGAACTGGGTAAGCCGCACCACCACCTGCGTGGCGTTTCCGGGCGCGGCCGCTGCGGTCGCCTGGCCTTTAAGGAGCACGCCGTTCACATTGGCAAAATACATGGCCGGGAGGCTGTCCCAGCGCGTCTGCTGCTGGTTCCAGACCGCGGCAAAGACGTCCTTGCCACGGAACACTTCGGGGATGGCAAAAGCCACCCTAAAGCTGTCTTTCGCGTTTTCCGTGCTGGAGGTTCCGAACGAGAGGCGGTGGATCGGGGAGATGACCGACCCGGACAGGGTCACGGTCTTGAGTACCGGCAGCGAAGAGATGGCCGTGGTCCGGAGGTAAACCTCCTTGGTCAGGGTAAACACGGAGGCGCCGAATGAAATAGTCAGCGAGCTGTCCGGGCTTTGCGCCCAGGTGCTGTCACCGGGCTTGGCTTGGTGACGGATGGCCAGCGCCGTCCGCGTCGTTTTACCGAACGCTGAAACCTTAATCGTAAACGTGCCGATGCTGTGGGGCGGCGCGGTGAATTTTCCGTCCCAACTCATGCCGTAGGGCGCACGCAGCAACGGATCGCAACTCCAGGTGCCGAGGGCCGGGAAGAGCTTATTCGAATCGTTGTTAAAGCCATAGACCTGAAAGGAGGTCTGCTCCCCGGCATTGAGGACAAACGCATTCCCGTCTATCTGAAGCGTATCGATGGCCATTTTTATGACTGAAAAATGGGTGGTGAGCACGGTATCGTGCCCCGCAACGGTCACCGTACAACGGAGCGCGGTCACAAGCGTGGTGCTGATGGCTGTGTCGCGTGCAATGGTCGCGGTGATGACGTCGCCCCTGTTTCCTGAGAAGGTAATGCCAGCGGGCAGCGGCGAAGGCAGGGCCCAGCGGACAGAATCCGCGCGCAGCGTCACGATTTCGTTGGCGCCGTTCTGGCAGATGACCTTGAAGTCGGAACGGATGCCGTACGGCAGGCGCACGGCGGACCCTGGCGTGGGGGCCAGCGGCAGCAGGGTGACCCACCGGTCGTTGAGCCTGGGTGGAATATGGGTGACGAACACCCGGCCGCTGTTGCTGTACTTGTTGGAACGCCCGCCCGCAGTGACATAAACCGTGAAGTAATACTGCATGGTGCTATTGCTAGCCGTGGGGCTGACGCGGAAAGTCAGGGTGTCGTTGTGAAGGGGTCGCGTATAGACAGTGTCGACCCGGTATGCGTTGTCGGAGATATCGCGATAATGAACCGCGGCTGCAGTGACGCTGTCGCCGTTTACGGTCCCGCCTTTGACAATAAGACAGAGCGTGACACTGTCGGACGTGAGTGTGGCCGTATCGGTGACAAAGCATTTGACCGGGTGGGGTATCCGCACGGTATCGTTGTTCACGGCCAGGTTGTAGCCCATCGAATCGAGATCCATGATGCGCAGCGATGCGCTGCCGAACGAGGCCGGCGGGGTGATGGTGGACCCGAACACGTAAAGGCCCGCCCCCAGGCTGTCGAGCCCCAGGGAATCGTACGAAAAGGAACGGTAGGCCGGGACCGTTATTTTTAAGGCCTGGAGCGTGTCGCGCTGGGTGCCGGTAGTACGACGGACACTGTCGAGCAAAGACACTTTAAAATAAGCATGGAGGGTTCCGCGGGCCAGCGTGACCGGCGCCTTCGCAACCGAAACCGGGCAATGGACGCTGTCGGCACCGTAATGGATGACCGTGTCGCGGAGCACGGCCACGGCCGTCTGCTGGGTGAAACCGCCGCATGCATAGGTGAGTGTGTAGGCACCGTTCAGCAGGCCATTCACCGTAAACCGGCCGCTGCCAGGTTCGGTCACGGCCGTGACCGGCAACGCAAGCACGCCGCCCTGCACCGTCACCGTGACCGGCTGGTTGGCCGTTCCGAGGAGCGCGTGAACGGTCCCGGTGATGCGGCCGTACTCGCGCAGGAGCGCGTTCCGCGTGAGCTGCGCATTGCTTGTGACCGTGATGCCGGTCAGGGAGTCCGGCACAATGTTGTTGCCTGAAAAATGAAGGGTATAGGTCCCGGCAGGCAGGGAGAGCGAATAGGTATTGTCGCCCTTGCTGCTGACGCCCGTACCCGCAGTGTCGCCCGCGGCGTTTATCGCAACCACAGGAACATCCGCACGCGTTTCACTGACAAAATGGGTGGAGTCGGGCGTCATGACCACGCGCGTAATGCCCGCCACGATGCCGATGTCCGAGGAAAGCTGGGCATTATAGCTGACATTGGTGTTCAGGGCAATGGGGTCGCTGGTAAACGTGCTGAATCCCGCACGGCGGAACGAAATCACATAGCCCGAACCGGGCGCCACGGCAAAAGTATAGGAACCGTCAAAGGCCGTATACGTCAGCTCAAGAAAGACGCCGTTGCGGGAAAGTGAGACCTCGGCACTGATGATGGCCCCGCCCGTGGACGCATTGGTGAGCACGCCCGAGATGATATTGGTGAAGCGTTGGATGTTAAAGTTCCCAAGGTTTAAGGCATCGCCCGAATCGAGCGCAGCCGTTTTTTCAGTTGAACGCTGGTAGCCTTCCTTGGATGCGGCAAGAACCCAATCACCGGGAGGCAGTCTGAGGGTAAAGCCGCCCGAAGCGTCCGTCTTGATGGAATCGGTCCCGCCCTGCTGGCTTTGGGCCCGGAGGGTTGCGTCACTGACCGCGTTACCGCTGTCTTTGACAAAGCCCGTGACCTGGCAGGGGTAGGCGCGGAGCACAAAGTTGAGCGTGGTATCGGGATGCGACGCATTGGGGGCCACTTCGCTTTCCTGTGCGTAATACCCCTTCGGGTTCATGAGGACCCGGTAGGTGCCGTACTGGACCGTCTTGTGACCGTATCCGTTCGCGTCCGTGGGAAGGTCAATGGGAATGCCGCCGCCTTGGAGCGGCAGGATGCTCACATTGGCAAACTTGAGGGCCAGCGTATCGTTTCCGATGAGTTCCTTGGACAAGTAGGTAATACCGCCATGTGCGGCCGTGTCTTCATAATAAAAGGCGCGCTTGCGGGACGAGAGGCCCGCGCCATTCGTGTTTTCCACAAAGACCTTCCATTCGTGGAGCACACCGCTGGCCAGGAAGGAGCGGGCGTCGAGCGTCACGCCGGTGTCAAGCGTGGTGGTGGTCCAGACCGTGATCGCGGCATTGGAACCGGTGGTGGAATCGTAGACCACGTTATAGATGTACACTTTATAGATATTGAATGTGGACGCGGTGCAGGCCGCCCATTGGAGACGGAGCTGGCCGCCCGTGGAGCCTACTTTAAAGGAATCGCAGGACCGGAGTGTGTCGACCTCATAGAAACTGTGCAATGTGTCGCCGTCACCCAGGGTGGTCATGTGCGCGGTGTCCGGGGCATACAGGTCGCCGAGGTCGCCCTTGGTGATAAACTTGAACGGGACCGGCTGCGCCACCAGCGAGGTGTATTCTTTCTGGTTGCCGTAGTTGTTGAGCACCAGCCACTGATAAGTCTTGTTGGGCGTGAGTGGCGGCGGATCCGGGAAGACGCCGGAGGGGTCGGGCAAACCGTACTGGATTTGGCTGCCCGGGGTGATGGCCTGCCAGATGAAGCTCGCACCCTGGATGGTGTCGCCCTTGAGGTCAATGGGTTGATCCGACAACAGGAGATGATAATAGGGCACACCGGGCACGGGCGTCCATTTGAACACGGGCAAGAGGTTGGTGATGGTGTCGAGTGAAGCCGGTGAAACAAGCGATGCCGGCTGTTTTGTCTCGATGATCATCTGGCCTTCCTGCGAGACCTTGGTGCGCGACCGGTTGACTACCACGAAATAATAACGTCCCACGGTCATTGTTTTGTTTTGGCTGCTGTCCATTTGGTAACGGGGTGAAATAAATATGGAACGATGGACCGTGCCCACACCGCTGGTGCGCGTAAACATGCTGTCGCCGATATTGGCCAGGGCCTGGTTGCCGTACTTGGCCGCAGTATCGATGACGAGCGTGTCCTTGTTCCCGGCCGGCAGGCTCGCGGTATCGATACGGAATACCTGCGTGGCACAGTAGGGGTAATTGGCAAGGTTGCCACCGCCGGTCTGGGTGCCGAAAAACACCGTGACCGTATCGTTGACCGCGGCCTGGAGCGGGTTGGTGACGAGAAAATCAATGCGCACGTTAAGCGAGGTGTCGATACTCTTGGGCGGGGAAAGCCATGTAATAAGATATTCACCGGCGGCCAGGGCCGGGACGGCCGTGAGCAGCGCAATAAAGGCAACGGCAGTGATGAGGCGTAATATTCTGGTATTCATGCGATTTTGCTCCTTGGGTTTACGGCCGCTTAAAAGTAGTACACCACGCCGGACTTGAGCGCCGGAATGGGCAGCACATCGAGTTCCATGAGCAGGCGCGCGGCGCCGCCGACGGAGGTCGCAAAGCTCAGGATGGGAATGGGCACGCCGCCGTATTCCTCCAGTCCCACGCTTCTGGACAGCCAGTTCTTTTTGTCCTGCTCGTAAAAATCGAGGAGGAAGGCGCCGATCGTCATTTTAGCGCGGCCGATTGCGGCGTTCATGACCAGAAAATGGTTGACGTTAAAGCCGAGGTTCATGTCCACCACGCCTTCCTCGTTCTTGTGATACCCGGAAATGGCCCCGCCGTGGATGTATGTGTAGGAAAAGACCAGGTGGTTACGGATGGCCTCGAACGAAAGGGACTGCCCGGACGGGATGTTGAACTCCATGGGCCGCTGCGTAGCCAGCACGAAGCTGTCGGTCTCGGAAGCGGCGAGCCGGTTGCTGAGCCGTTGGAAATCGTCCAGCTGCTGCATGGGGGTTTTACCCTCCCCGTCGGGGATGAGCGCTTTGCTGTCCACACCAAAACTTTTGGGCGCGGGATTCACAAAGAAGGGGGTGGTCCACTTCATGGTGAAATGGCCGTCGAGCTGGGTGGTTACGCCAAAGCGGGAAGTGTAGCTGAGGCGCCACCATTTGACGCCAAAGGCCGGGGACCAGGCACTGCCCTTGAAGTTACCCGAAATTTTCCCGTATACGTCTTCCTCGGAATAATTAATGGGGATATCCATGGTCTTGGAAGCCGATGGCATGCTTACGCCGATGTTCCCGAGGATGTTGGTGCTGACCGTGCCGTTGGCCGTGGCTTCGAACAGGTGCTTGTGAAGGTTGATGGCCACAACCACGTCTTTATGGGGTTTAAAGGCATAGCCGAAGGTCTGTGTGCGCCAGCCCATCTGGTACTGGATGGGCAGGTTGATGCCTCCGAGCAGGTTGATGTGAATGCTGTCCTGAAGCGTGGCAAGGTCGGAAGTGTCACCCTGAAACTGGGTGGTGTCCATATTGATGCTGCTGCCCAGGTTCAGGCCGAAGTCGAAGTTGACGTTTTCGGTCTGGGAGTAGGAGAGCACGCCGCGGAGCATGGGAACGTTGACGCGGAAGGAGTAGTTGAGGCGCTGGCGCGCGCCGATAAGCGGGGTGAACTTTTTATTGGAACTGTCAAGTTTGCTGCCCAAGTCGTACTTGTTGGTGGTGAGGTCGAGGGGGATGTTGAACGAGAGGTAGCCCTCAGGGTTGTCGAACGACACATTGGTGGGATACCGGAGCAGGTCGTACGACACACCGCCGTTCAGCACCGCCTGCGTCTGTTTGGAATCGAGGCTGTAGTTCAGGTCCTGCGCCGGAACCGGGCCCGCGAAAAGGGCGAGCGCTGCGAGGACAAACGCCATGCCTTTTATCATAAGATTCTCCCTGTATGATTTGGTTATGGGAATCCCTTGTAGAATCACAATGATTATTATACTTTCATCACGAATTTAAGTCAAGGGGTTTTAGGGGGTTATCCGTAAATGTGATTGCGCTCACACATGAAAAAAGACAGATTCTCCAAACCGGATGCCTTCGCTTTTTAGAACCCGGCGCCGCTGTTCACGGTATACCCCCAACGGTCGCTTTCGGGTTGAAGCGGATCGTAATAGACACACAAACCGATCTGCATGGCCAGTTTGCCCATAAACCAGATGCGCTGCCGCATCTGAAGGCCCGTGGTCCACGCGGTTCGCACCCGTTCGCGCATATCGCTGAAAGGTGTCCCGACCCGATTGTACGCCACCGCGTCAAGGAAAGGAGCCGCGGTGAACATCTCGAAGTAAAGACCCATCAGGGAAAACCCGATGTCACGCGTGAGCGGGATGCGGTATTCAAAGCTCCCTTTCAGGAGCCGCGCCATGGCTGGAAAATCCCCGGCCGACCGGCCGCGCGGGACAAATTCGGGAGCCGTGATAAAATCGACATTGGCCCCGGTGAGCAGGTTGAACCCCTGTGCCTCAACGTAGAACGTATGGTACGACCGGAGTATTTCCACGCTCTTTTTAAACATGAAGTTGAGGCGCCGGTATTCATAATCACTCCCCAAGCCGCTGCCGGACCACTGGAACCCGGCCTGAAACGCCGCGGCATCGAGCGGATGGATGGAAAAGCCGGTGAAGTTCCGGGCAGTGCCGTACGAATACCCGAAGCCCAGGGAACGCTCCTCCGCGCTGTTGGCCGGATAAACGTGCTGGTAATTGAAATCCGGCCAGTAAAAGCTGTCCACCTCGGTGTGCCCGGATCTTTCAGCGGAAAGGAACACTCCCTGCCCTGTTTCCGCCTTCTGCCCATAATCGATGGGAAAAAAGATGGTCATACCGAAAGAGACCTGTTTTTTCGTATTGCGCCACTTGACAGGGTTGCCCATGATATCACTCACGGCGGAGTCACGGAAGGCGAAACTGCGCGAAGCCGAAAAGACCAGGTCAGGCCACAGCGTCCGGTTCACATAATCGAATTCGAAACCGGGCTCACCGTTCAAGGGATGGTAGAGTCCTGCCACGTCAAAGACATGTTTGTTCACAGGGTCCGCGACAAGGACCTTGAGCCCCAGTCCCCCAGCGGTCGCGTAGGGGTAGGCCACAAACGGACGCAAATGGGCCAGGGCATTGTAGCCTTCCGGTTTAAAGTCGGGGTCATTGTCCACAATCGATGCGGCGAGACGGTCTCGGTCCACTCCCTTCTGCACCTTCCATGGCACGGCCATGTTCCAGACCTCGGGTGTGCGACTGCCTGTCACGCCCACGCGAAACGCGGAGAGCGCAAAGTTCTCCTCTTCGTCACGCAGCCCGATGACCGTGAGCGAATCCGCGTTATTATCAAAATCGGGCGCAAACGCACCGTAAGGGTCGGCCGTGATCGTGCGCACCGCACCGTCCGGGTCGCGCACCAACACGTTGAAGGGTCCTGTTTCATTGCTGATATAAGCCAACCGGCCATCCGGGGCCGCGGCCGGGTAACGGATATCCACACCCGGCGCTTCCGCCTCCACGCGGTACCCCTCGCCGTTGCCTTCCACCGAGGCCGCATAACGCGCACCGGAACGGCTGATGGCCGAAAACCAGATGCGCCCAATCCCGTACAGGGGCCGGTAGAGCTGGACCACGGAATCGGGCAGCGGTATGGAAGCCGGATTACGGCCCGCCGTGTCCGCGGTGAAAAGCAACGAAAGCCCCTTTCGGGTCCGCACAAAGGCGATGCGGCCGTCCGGAAGAACGGCCGGCTCCTCCCCTTTCAGGTTCAGGGGCCGGGTGTTTCCGTCAAGGTCTGAAACAAAGAGTTCGCGAAGCAGCGCGCCGCCCGGGTCCCGGGTCAGCCGGTCATAATACACCGTCTTCCTGTCTTCGGACAGGGAGAAGAAAGGTCCGGCATCCGGGCCGTCAAGCCGGACAAACCCTTCGCCCGGCGCGTAATAAAAAAGGCTGCGCTCATACACATCGCGCCGCTCTATTCCGGTAAAGACAAAACCGTGGCCCGCCTTTTTCAGACAATAGACCTGCTCCATGATTCCGTTCACGGCCTCGTTCGCGTCCGTGCCATGGGAGAAGAGGCGGCCACCCGTGCCCTGGAGCGGGTAGTCGTTCTCCAGTGTATTCCGCCAGTCGCGCATCAGGTCGCGCTCGTCGCGGCCCGTGACCCGGCGGAGCGCGCCATTCAGCGTGGGCCGGAAAAGCGTGAGCCGCTGGAGGAGTCGGCCTCCCACGTCGCGGCCGTATCGCCAGGCAAGGTAGCGGTAGAACGAATGGCCCTGCTCGTAAAGCAGCCGCGACTCGATAAAGTCCGCGCCGATGAAACCGTACATCCGTTCGCGGTCGAGTAAGAGAAACTTATTTGACCCGGCCCGAAGAAGGAATTCCCGGTTCTTGTCCCACTCCTCGGCCTCGAACTGCGCAAGGCCTTCGATGAACCAGGCGGGCAAAAAAGCAAGGTACCATCCTTCACCGTAGACACCGATGCTTTTGCGCAGCGCCATGTAGGTCACCTGGTGCGTGAGCTCATGCACCATCACGCGGTCAATCCAGCCAAGCCCCCCGGTTGTGAGCGCGCTGCCCGGATACGCGAAAAGTTCGATGGTATGCTCCACAGCCGTGGAATAGCCGTTGACCTCGTCGTCGAGGTCTGTGACCACCACGTGGATGACCGGGAGCCCATGATCGCGCACGTAAAGGTCTTTGCAAAGCTGCGGAAACGCCGCCTCCCCCACGCGCGCCGCGCGCGTGGCCATGGAATCAAGCCCCTCCTGGTAGATGAACTCGAAATGGCGCGTAGTGAAGGTCTTGAACGTCACGCCCGGCATGTTCCGGCCGTTGAAAAACGGATGGGACACAGAGAAGAGTAAAAGAAGAAAGATGAAGAGACGGGCCAACGCCCCCCCCCTAAAGCGAACGGTTAAAACTTCCACTCAGGTTTCCTTAATTACAGAAAAATGTTTTACCCAGCTATAAAATAAAACTTTTCGTTATAAAAAAGCCCCCCTCTCTCGTTCCCCGAGCGAAGTCGAGGGGCGAGAGAGGGGGGGAAAGGGGGGTGAGTTCAAAACCGAAGTCTCAATAAATCGCGGTATCGCCCGAATCCTTTTTTTCGGACGATACGGCTTTGTCAGCAACGCGGTTGCCGGACTTGTCGATGCGATGTTTAAGTTCCATGCTGAACTTGAAGAGCGGAACGGTGCGTTCGAGCAGGGGGACCACTTCGCCGGTTTTGGGATTGCGGGCAGGGCGGGGCTTGCGCACCTTGGTGAGGAAGGTGCCGAAACCACGGATTTCGATGGCCTTTTTTTCGGTCAGGGTTTCGGAAATGACGGTGAGGAACTCTTCGACAGCAACCTTCACGTCCGCCTGGGTCAGGCCCGTGTTTTTTGAGATTTCTCCGATCAGGTCCTGTTTGGTCACATTGGCCACAGTATTCCTCCCTTGCATTACCTATTAAAAATCCGGAATCTAAAATAAAAATGATCTATCGGAGAAGCAAGCCTTTTCTTTGGCTGACAATGGGTTGCCTTGAATTTGGCCCTCTTAAAGAGCGCGCATGCAGACATAGCTGTAGATGTCCATGGGCGTGTCCGCGGAGAACTCCGGCGCGAGGGCCGAAAGCTTTTCACGCGTGGAGTAGCCCCAGAGCGCCGCGGCACGCGGCATACCGGCCCGTTTTCCGGCCTCCATGTCCAGTTCCGTGTCCCCCACAACAAGAATGGCTTCCGGAGGAACGCCCCATGTTTGCGCGCAGGCCAAAAACATATCGGGCTCGGGTTTACCCTCCTTCACCTTTTCAGGGGCCAGGATGGGATCGAAATAGGGGTTGAACTTGAAGCGCTCGGTGAGCTGCAGCACCTGGGGGTGGGGCTTGTTGCTGGCAATGGCCATGTACATCCCGCGGTCCTGAAGCCGCTGCAGCAGTGGATAAATGCCGGGATAGACAAAAGTCTTGGTCGTGCACTCTTCCTTATAAAAGAGGCGGTAGAGCTCAAGCGCCTGCTCCTGGTGCTGGTTGTAGTTTTCGCCGAGGATAAGGCGGAGATAGGCGTCCTTGGCGGGCCCAATGGCCGCGCGCACCGTGTTTTCACCAATGGGGGGCAGCCCGAGCCGCTGGAAAGTCTTTTGCCAACCGCAATAGATACCAGGGAAGGTATCGACCAATGTGCCGTCGAAATCGAAGATGATGCCCTGAAAGCGACAGACGTTATCCATGAAGCATTAAAAATATTTCATTCAACCAGGGGAATTCCAGTTGAATGTTGCATCAGCGTGCGGAGGCAGCCCGGTCCACAGCAATAAGCTTCTTCGCCAACGCCTCGAACGCCTTAAGCGGAAGCGTATTCGCGGCATCGGATTTTGCCGCTTTGGGGTTCGGGTGGATTTCCATGAAAAAACCGTCCACGCCTGCGCCCGCGGCCGCACGCGCCAGCACCGGGATGGCGCTGCTGTCACCGCCCGTAATGCCGTGGCCCGAAGCAGGCCGCTGGACCGAATGGGTGGCGTCAAAAATGACGGGCACACCCAGGGAGCGCATGAGGGGCAGCCCCTTCATGTCGACCACCAGGTTGTGGTAGCCAAAGGTGGTGCCGCGTTCGGTGATGAATACTTTTTTATTGCCCCGTGCGTGCATTTTATGGATGATGTTCCCGACTTCGTCCGGGGCCATGAACTGCCCCTTCTTGACGTTCACGGGCAGCCCGGTATCCGCGGCCGCGTAAAGCAGATCCGTCTGACGGCAAAGGAAGGCGGGAATCTGGAGCACGTCCACGACCTGGGCCGCCTTTTCCGCCTGGTGCGGCTCGTGGATGTCAGTGAGCACCGGAAGGCCGGTCTTTGCCTTCACCTTTTTCAGGATGGCAAGCCCTTGCACAAGCCCGGGGCCGCGGAACGAGGAAGCGGAACTGCGGTTGGCCTTGTCGAACGAGGCTTTAAATATTACGGGCGCCTTTATTTTTTTGGAAACGCGGGCCAGATGAGACGCGATGGCCAGACAGAGCGCTTCGGACTCGATGACGCAGGGGCCGGCAATGAAAAGCAGCGGCCGGCCGGAACCCAGCGTGATGCGTGATGTAAGGGAGAGCTTCATTGAGGATAAAATAAACACTTATCGGGTGAAAGGGGAAATGGAATCACAGCCATTTTTCGAACCAGTCAAAGGCCTCCTTCTGCATGGCCGCGTTCAACACGTGGGCGCCGGGGTAAAGCGAAAACCGGTACGCATTGGGCGCGTTGGCAAGCCGGTATGTTTCCCGGGCCATTGTTGAAGCGCGTTTCACTTCGCTGAGTGTGAAGAGCGGATCGCGGTCGCACTGCTGGACCAGCGTGGGCCTGGGCGCGCGCAGCGTCAGAATCTCGGAAAAGTCCAGCTCGCGCGGCAGCAGCGGGACAAAGGTCATCCAGGTGTGCGTCCAGGCCTTGTTGAGCATAAAATCGCGCCACGTGGTGAAGAAGCCCGCGCAGAAACAGCAGCGGATGCGGTCGTCCAGGCCGGCCAGGAAGACCGTGCGCAAGCCGCCGCCCGAAAGCCCGCCGCAGGCCACGCGCTTTGGATCCACGTCGCGCCGGCCGCAGAGAACCGACAGCGCGGCCTGGTCGTCACGCAGGAACAGGCCCGGCCAGGTGGTCCCGGCGCTGAAAAGCGACTTGGCCATGAGGTTTTCGTGGCCAGCGGCCCAGGCGTTATATGCGAGGATGTCTTCCGGCTTTTCGTCAACGCCGGGGTCGATGCCCGCGTTCCTGACTTCCGGCAGCAAATCCTTCAACAACACCCGCCGGCTGGCGAATGCGAACGTATCGTGCACCAGCACCGCGTACCCGCGCCTGGCCGCTTCGTTGGCCCAGGCCAATCCGCCGTAGCCGTTTTTGCGGTGTTTGCGCACGAGCGGGTGGACGGGTCCGCTGATGTCGGCAATCTTTCGCCAGCCGAAATACTTATTACCGCCATGGTCATGCAGCGCCAGCACAGCCGGCAGCCGCTGGCCCTTTCCAGCAGAAAGCGGTTTCAGAAAGACCGCGTCCGTGGGCGGGCCCCACGGGAGCTGCCATTGTAATTTTTCCCACGCCAGGCCGTCGTATTCACCCCGTGCAACCACGCGGCACCGGGGAACCGGCAACGGCGGGGGCGCGAGCAATTCCAGAACACGGGCACGGGACTGCTTCCGCCACGCAGCAACGCTTTTGAATTGCCCGGACCGCAGCGAAAGCGCACCGGTTTTTTTCCCCAGCAATCTGTCCGCGAAAGTCCCATAGGCGCCAATTTGGTTGAGCATAGTGAGGATAAAATAATTATATTAAGAAAAAGGGGGGGATATGAAAAAAATAACGCTTTTGGGTCTTTTTTTTGTTTTAACAGCTTATGCGCTTAACGTTCCAATCACCGTAAAAGAAGCGTTACCCGCCAATGTCACCTCGGGTTTTGTCCGCACCAGCGAACCCGTCCGTCTCGGCGTTCCCCTGCTGGACGCGGAAGCCATTTCATCCGTAAGCAATCTCACCCTGCAGGGCATTTCCGATTATCAGTTCAGAGTCATGGAGCGGTACGCGTCAGGCAATATCCGGTGGCTTTGCGTGGATTTTCCGGCCAGCGTTTCGGCCAACGATTCGGTCATTGTGAATCTGTTGGACAACGGCTCCCCTTCTTCAACGCAAAACCTTGCAACGGAAAGCGATTCGTTCGTCACCATCAACACCGGCGCCCTTCAGGCGCTTATCAGCAAGAAAAAAGCGACTATAATAGAACAGCTGAGCGCCGGGGGTGTTGAATATATTTCACGCGGCAATGCCGGGGCGCTGGAGCTGCTGGATCAGGCGGGCGCATTATTCTCTTCCACCAACAACAACAGCTCGGGCGTGCAGGTGGTTCTGGAGGAAAACGGCCCCTTTCACGCGGTTGTAAAAATAGACGCCAAGCTTTACAACACGTCCGGGAGCGTAAAAATGCATTGCGGGCTGCGCCTTCATTTCTTCAAGGACAAGGCCTATTTGAAGGCCGCACTGACGCTCAAGAACGATCTTGCGGCCAACAGTATAACCGCCTTCAAGCTTCGTGGGATGCAATGGCGCCTTTCAACGACGCTGAGCAGCGCGCCCGCCTACGCGCTGTCCGGCACCAGCGGCACGGTCAGCGGAAGCGTGGGTTCGGATGTTTACGTATTGCAGGGCCAGTCCAATTTCAGGGCCGGAAACTACAGCGGCGCGGAGTCACGCTGGATATCGAGTTCGGGATATGAAATCAAGGAAGGGGCCACCACCCAACAGGCGTTCGGCACAACGGCCCAATACGCTTACGGCCGCGCTGAAGTGACGGACGGGGGCAAGAAAGTGTCCCTGGGGTTCTTCCAGCTTTCGGGAAATTTCGGGGCGGGCATGACGCTCAAGCCCGGCGGCGACATGTGCTTCGATGTTCTTTCCCCGCATAAGGACAGCACGTTTAATTTCTCCTATTTCGCCTACGAGACAAGGGAATTCATGGTGGGGTTCGGAAGCGCGATTACCGCACAGACACTTGAGACCCTGCTGAATTATCCTTTACTGGGAAGGGTCCCCTTTGACCGTTACCGGGCAACCGGCGCCTTCCTGTATCAGACGCGGCTCGCCTCCTATTCGGAGACCGTGAATTTTTACAAAGGCATCGGCGGGGTTGCGGGTTTTTCCATGCCCCATCCCTCGGAAACCGGAAACATGGCGGGGAATACCTTTTTCAGCCGCATCGGCCCCTTCAAAGTGGCGACCTCATCGGGTGGAGGGCCCAGCGGCAACCTGGTCTTTAACTCTATTTATCTGCTCCGCTATCTGCAGACCGGGTGGGGCGGTTATTATCTGCTGACCAAGAATTTTCTGGACGGCCTGATTGATGAAAACATCACCCATTCCTATGATTTCAACGTAAACACCCTGGGAGCCTCCAACTCGATTGCTGCCAAGTCAGGCGATGAAGGCAATACCATGAACGGCCCGGGCCTGGGATATAAAACATACGTGGAAGGTGAGCATCCCCACTGGCTTTCGGTGATTCCCTGGTATTACATCACCGCGGATGAGAGAATAAAGGAGAATTGGACGGAATTTGTGGAGTACCGGAAATGGAACCGCTGGATGATCAACGACTGGAACCCGCCCACCAAACTGAACGTGGATTATACCCGCTGGTACACCTATGATTTCCGTGACGCGGTCGTCAGCAACTGGCTTTCGCCCGGCCTCGACGCCAATCTCCAGAACTGGGTGGCGCGTCAGATTAACACCGAGGCAAGCGACGCGGACCACCGGGCAGCCGGCTGGGACCCGAACCGGGGGTTCTGGATTGACGGCGCCGCCACCGCCGTTGCCGGTCGTACGATGCACTCGTTTTTCTTCAATGAAAAGCATGCCGAAAATCTCGGCAATGTTTATGACATTCTCGGCGCGAATTCCCTGCTCACCGGCCAGGACTCCCTCCGGCGTAAATTACGCGATCGGCTCACGGGATTCGGCCATTTCGACTATGTTGAAATGTACGCGGACTGGAGGGCGGGCAACATCAAATGGCCGGGGGCAGGGATATGGTGCTGGTACGATTACGGCATTGACAGCACAACGGACGACAACGACGAAGGGTATTCCTATATCTCGGACGCCACCTTCCTGGCCGCCTTCGCGTTTGACCATACCGGTGACACCACCTTTTTAACGAATGGCGCGCTCATCCCGAAACGCTGGAGCGCCAGTTGCGGTACCGAGGCGGCCTATGGCACGCCTTCGGCCCTGCGGCTGATTTATGAATACACGAACCGTGACAAGGTGAAGGTCGGCTATCCCGCGCTGAACGTGGTTGATCAGGGAAGCGGTACGTACACCCTTTCATGGACCCAGCCGTCGGACCCGGTGACGGAATACGTGCTGAAGTATTCCACCAAGACGATTGTCGTGCGGAACGACTACAACCGGCGCCTGGGTACCTACCAGTTCCCCATCGCCTCGAACGTTCCCTTCTGGTCGGCCAGTGAATACCTTGCGGCCGCCATTCCGCCGGAAGCGGTCAGCGTCAACGTGACCGGGCTTACGACAGGACTGAATTTCAAACTGCAGTACATAAGCGATCAAACCCTGCCCACAACCTCCATTGAGAAAAAGGGCGTGATGATTCCCGGAAATCCGGGCCTGGAAATATCCGTCAGTCCCAATCCTTTCACGACCTGCGTGATGCTGAAAATGAAGGGCGCCGAAGCAACGCGGAATCCGCTGCAATGCGACATTTATGATGTGAACGGACGGCGCATCACGCGGCTCTTGGCGCCATCAGCGGAATGGGCGTCCGGCGTGGCCTGGAAGGCAACGGACCGGCCGGCCGGTATTTATTTAGCAAGAATTAAGAAGGGCGAAAAGCAGTACCAGAAGAAAATAATTCTGTTGAAATAAGGGCCCGTTAGCCCTTATACACCACTCGCCCGGCCACCAGGGTGGCCACGGCTTTGCCTTTCAGCTTTTTGCCTTCAAAAGGCGTATTACGCCCTTTGGACAGAAATTTGGACGAATCCACAGTCCAGTTCAAATTCGGATTAATGACCGTAACATCCGCCAGTGAACCCATTTTCAGCGTGCCGCCCGGCACCTTAAGAATACGCGCGGGATTGACTGACATGAGTTCGATCATGCGCGAAGCCGTGATTTTCTTTTTGTGCACAAGCTCCGTAAGCGTGACGCCTACCGACGTCTCGAGCCCCACCATTCCGCTCGGCGCCTGGTCAAACTCCTGATCCTTGTCGTCCACGGTATGCGGCGCATGATCCGTGGCAATGCAGTCAAGCGTGCCGTCCCTGAGCGCTGCAATGAGCGCGTCACGGTCCTCTTCGCCCCGCAGCGGCGGGTTGACGCGGTAATGGGTGTTAAAGGTCCGGATGACTTCGTCGGTGAGTGTGAAGTAATGGGGTGCGGTCTCGGCCGTGACCCGGACGCCCTCCTTTTTGGCGCGGCGGATGAGTTCCACCGAACCCCGGGTGCTGACATGCTGGATATGGATGCACGCCCCGGTTTCACGGGCGAGCATGATGTCGCGCGCCACCATGATTTCCTCGGCGGAGCGCGGCACGCCCGCAAGCCCCAGCGCGGTGGCCGTTTTTCCGGAATTAACCACGCCCTTGCCCAGATTCGCGTCCTCGCAGTGGCAAAGCACGGGCAGGTCGTCCATGAGGCTGTAGCGCAGCGCGTTTTTCATGACGCCGGAATTCATCACGCTTTTACCGTCGTCGGAGAGGGCCACAATGCCCGCGCGCCGCATGAGCCCTATTTCCGCCAGGGCCTCCCCTTCCATGTTGCGCGTGACCGCACCCACGGGGTACACGTGCACGGAACCCTCCTTGGCGCGGTCGAGGATAAACTTGACAACAGTCTCATTATCGACCACGGGTTCCGTATTGGCCATGGCGGCCACGGCCGTGATACCGCCCGCAGCCGCGGCCGCGGTCCCGGTCTTGACCGTTTCCTTGTCTTCGCGGCCCGGTTCGCGCAGGTGCACATGCATGTCGATGAGGCCGGGCAGGACCCAGCATCCCTTGGCGTCAATGACCGTGTCCGCCGTTTCCCGGATGCCCTTCCGGACTTTGACGATTTTGCCATCCGCGATGAGGATGTCGGCCACGCCGTTGATTTTATCGGCCGGGCTGATGACCAGACCGTTCTTGATAAGCAGGGTGTTTTCAGCCATTTTCAGCGCCTCCTCCCAGGAGATAGAGCACGGCCATGCGCGCAGCCACGCCGTTGGTGACCTGCCGCAAAATGACGGACTTGTTTCCGTCCGCGGCGTCCGTGTTGATTTCGATGCCGCGGTTGATGGGGCCGGGATGCATGACCAGGTAGTCGGATTTTCCGGTCAGCGTGAGCCGTTCGGGGGTGAGTCCGTAGAGGGCGCGATACTCGTTCAGCGAGGGCAGGCTGCTGCCCGCGTTCCGCTCGAGTTGGATACGCAGCGCCATGACCACGTCCGCGCCATGGAGCGCCTTTTCGATGTTGGAGGTGATGTGCACGTTTTTGCCGAAAGCCGCGGCCGAGCCGGGCAACAGGGTCTCGGGGCCGCAGAGCCAGACATCCGCACCCATTGTGGTAAGGCCCCAGATATTGGAACGCGCCACGCGGGAGTGCGCGATGTCGCCGATGATGACCACCTTGAGGCCCGCGAGTTTTCCGAAGTGGTCGCGCATGGTGAGCATATCGAGGAGCGCCTGGGTGGGGTGCTCGTTGGCGCCGTCGCCTGCGTTGATGATGACCGCGTCCGTGCATTCGGTAAGGTACTTGGGCACCCCGGCCGAGGCGTGGCGCACCACCACCATGTCGATTTTCATGGCCGCGATGTTGCGGATGGTGTCCTTGAGGGTTTCGCCCTTTTTAACGCTGGAGGTGGAGGTGGAGAAGTTGACCACGTCGCCCGAAAGCCGCGTTTCGGCGAGTTCGAAGGAAATGAGAGTGCGGGTGCTGTTTTCGTAGAAGAGGTTGACAATGGTTTTACCGCGGAGGGTGGGGACCTTTTTGATTTGCCGTTCGAGGATTTCCTGGAACCCCCTGGCGGCATCGAGGATTTCAGTGATGTCCTCCTTCCCGACCCCGTGGAGTCCGAGCAGGTGCTTTATTTTGAGCGCCACGAAAAGCTCCTTGTGTTGCGGGTTTCATATAATATGTCTTTTATCCCCTCTGGCCGTCAATGGGCTAAATGGTGAATAGAAAAGTGAGCAAAAAGAGAAAGAAAGAGGGGGCTTCCAGCCCCCTTGGACCCCCGGCCCTATTTTCTTTTTGAACTCACCCCCCTTTCCCCCGCTATGAGTGGGCGTCAAGGGTAAGGTAATGCTACCTTTCATATTTTCCTTGTCCAGGCTCGGAACGAGCGAAAAACCTGCTATTCGTGCTCGAGGCACAGTATACACAATTCTTTTGTTAAAATGGCGCTGACAAT